>JACRAN010000120.1 GCA_016234735.1 Bacteroidota bacterium
GCCGACTACATGTTCCCCAACGGTGTCTGCGCCTACACGCAGAATGCGAAAGACCCCAACGGCCAGTCGCTTGACCCGGACATCCACAACTATATGAACTACGTGTACGGTTGTAGTGACTACCATTTTTCTGACGACCAAAAAACCGAAATAAACAACAGCCTCTTCCACTCCACCCGCAACTACGTCCGCCCGAATTACACCCCGAATTTAGCAACAGTGACAGGTTCGCCGACCATCCTCAGCCCGACCTCTGGCCAGACGGTGGCTACTTACAACAGCGTACCACTTTCGTGGACCGCGCTGGCGGGAGCCGACAAATACTTAGTCGAAATTACCGCCTCCGGCGTGGCTAACCGCTACATCTCCAATACGAACAGCCTCACACTCACCAACTTGCTACCCAACAAAAACTATCTTTGGCGGGTGATGGGTTACAACGAATATTCGACTTGCGGCGGTTACTCCGGTCAGAAGATTTTCAAAACCGGCGACCAGCAGGTGAGCGCTGCCAACGACTTGCCGGAGAATGCGACCTGGAGCGTGGGACCGAACCCCGTGCGCAGCGGCAGCCCGTTTTTCATCAATGTGGAAACCACGAACGGCCTCGAAGCCGATGTGCGCCTGCTGACCACGACCGGTCAGGTGGTGAAAAGTTTGCCAAAATACAAATTTGAAAGCGGCCAGACCAGCCTCGAAATCTCCTCGGAAGGTTTGCCCGCCGGAATTTACCTCGTCAGCCTGCAAACGGTGAATGGCTTCCACACGCAGCGGGTGTCGGTGGTTCAGTAATTTTTTCATAAAAAATTTCTCAAAAAACAACTTCCCGCCTTGTCAGCTTGGCGGGAAGTTGTTTTTTATGGAAACCTTCCCGCTTTGTACCTTTGCCCACCTTTTAAATTTCAGCATGAAGACCCGTACACTCAGGCAGGACAAAATCAACGTCGTCACCCTCGGCTGCTCCAAGAACCTGGTGGACAGCGAGAACCTCATCACCCAACTGCGGGCCAATGACTACGACGTGGTACACGACAGCGACGAGGAAAATGCCAACATCGTCATCGTGAACACCTGCGGGTTCATCGACGTGGCCAAGCAGGAGAGCATCGACACCATCCTCGAATATTCCAAAGTGAAAACGAACGGCGGCATCGACAAACTCTACGTCACCGGCTGCCTCTCGCAACGCTACCGGGAGGATTTGGAGCGGGAAATACCGGAAGTGGATGCCTGGTTCGGCACCCTGGAACTGCCCGGCCTGCTTTCCCGCTTCAATGTGGACTACCGCCAAGACCTCATCGGCGAGCGCCTCATCACCACCCCGCCACACTACGCCTACCTGAAAATTTCGGAAGGCTGCAACCGCACGTGCAGCTTCTGCGCCATCCCGCTGATGCGGGGCAAGCACGTCTCCCGGCCCATCGAACAACTCGTGACCGAAGCCCGCAGCCTCGCCCGACGGGGCGTGAAGGAACTGATGCTGATAGCGCAGGAACTGACCTACTACGGCCTGGATTTGTACAAAAACCGGGAGCTTCCGGCCTTGCTGGACGCACTTTGCGAAGTGGAAGGCATCGAGTGGATTCGCCTGCACTACGCCTACCCCAGCAAGTTTCCGACGGAGATTTTCGAGGTGATGGCCCGCCAGCCGAAAGTGTGCAACTATTTGGACATCCCACTGCAACACGCCGCCAACGGCGTACTCGAGCGCATGCGACGGCAAATCACGAGGGAGGAGACGACGGCGTTGATGGGGACCGCCCGTGCCGAGGTGCCGGGCATCGCCATCCGCACCACCATGCTGGTGGGATTTCCCGGTGAAACAGAGGCGGAGTTTGAGGAACTTTGCGATTTTGTGCGGCAAATGGAATTCGAGCGCCTCGGCGTGTTCCAGTACAGCCACGAAGAAAATACCAGCGCCCACGACCTCCCTGACGACGTGCCCGCCGAGGTGAAAGCTGACCGTGCAGCCCGGCTGATGGAGCTGCAGCAGGAAATCAGTTTCAGAAAAAACCTCGAAAAAGTCAATCAAACTTATCGGGTGCTGTTCGACCGGAAAGAAGGCGGCTACTTCGTGGGGCGCACGGAATCCGACAGCCCGGAGGTGGACAACGAGGTGCTGGTGGATGCCAAAAACCAGTTCGTCCGCATCGGCGATTTTGCACAGGTGCGGGTGACGAGCGCGGCGGAATTTGACCTGTTCGGCGAAGTGGTGGAGTGAGGAATTGGAAAGTTGAAATTGGGAATTGGGAATTTTGCAAATTTGCTTGCCTTTTTTTGAACTTTACGTCAAAACTCAAACTATGGAACAGCCTGCCGGTGGATATTACGCCAAACTACAAGACCCTGTCGTTCAGGCAGTTGTGATATTATCTGCGGTGCTGCTGGTCAATACGCTGGCGGCCATCGCCCGGTCGGCAGGCATGGAGGTCGAGCAGCGGTTTCCCTGGACGGTGGCGGCTTCGTTCCTGCTTTTTTTTGCCACCGGCAACTCCCTGATGAGCTTGCTGGCCAAAAACGCCGATAAATACTGGGGGCGCTCCATCCTGAGTTTCATGGGCCTGGCCGCTTCGGCAGGCCTGCTGGCCTACCTGTTCAGTTCCCTCACGATGAACGAGGCAGGGTCGTACAAATGGATTTACATCGTGTTGACGGTTGGCTACCTGGTTTTTCTTTCCATCCTGAATTTTATGAAAAAAATCGTGGACTTCGCCCAACGGGAAGAGTGGAACCAGCCCAGGCCGCGCAATCGGAAGAAACGATGAACTCTGTAAACGATGAATGATGAACGTTGAATTCGTAAAATAAATGAAGGTACATAGTTAACCGCTCATGGTTCATCGTTAAATTCGCCCTTATGAAATTCCTTGTAAAATTTTCCCTGCTTTCCCTGCTGTTCTCATGGGCAGCCTGCAATTCCGATACTTCCACCCCCGGCAACAACACGCCGGACGGCCAGGATACCACCGCAATTGGAACCAACACGGACACCACAACCACCACCACTCCTCCCCGCCCGACCTGCAAACTGGCAGGTTCCGTACTGGAAGGCAACATGATTTGGACAACCAACGAGAACCTGTTCGTTGTCATATCGGCGGAAAAAGAAACGGAGGACAAAGAACTCGGCGAAAGCCACCGGATACTTTCGGTGCTGGATGGAAGTTGCAAGCAGGTGTTCCGGCAGGTGCTGCCCGTGAATTTCAGCGCCGACTATCCGTACTACCTCTCCGAAATCACCTACAACAAGGTGAGCAAACTGATAGCCATCCGGGGTTGGGATAAATTTTACGTGTTCGACCTCGCTACCCTGAAATTGGCGGGGCCGTTGGTACCGAAATTCCTCAACGAGCGCTACGCCGAGGATGCCCAAAGCGGCTCCATCAAGCACATGGAGGTTTGGGAAAGTTACTTGGTCGGCTATGCCGCCAGCATCGGGCCGTTTGTGTATGATTTGAGCAACCCTGCAAAGCCTGAGCCTGTCCTTCCCGCTGCCGAGTACGCCATCGTGAAGGGCGAGAGCTACAACTCGCTGTTTTTGCTGAAATCTTTGGATGAAAACGACGGCTACCAGGCGCTTTCGCCGCAGTACGACTACGAAAAAGAAGCGTTCCAAATCCATGCTCTCTTTGAAAAGCCGCTGAAAGTGGACCCGGTTTTGAGCAAAACTTTTCGGAACAACCGCCAAATCGTGCTGAAAGAACTGCTGGGAGGCGACCAAAAACGCCCCATCGCCATCGACATGGCAGCGATGAAAATGGTGGCGCTCCCGGAAGATATTGCGAAGCAAAAAGACACCGACATCATCCAATGGATGAAAAAACAGAAGTGAGGGGTGAGGCGTGAGAGGTGAGGGATTTTGTGAGTTTCA
>JACRAN010000117.1 GCA_016234735.1 Bacteroidota bacterium
ATGACAGGTACTATCTAACAATTTGACAATCAATTATTTGACTGTCAATTTTCACCGCTTCACGAACCTCATTTTGTAGTCTGTCTTGATTTCGCCCCGCCGGATTTTTTCGAGTTTTCGCCTGATGAGTTGCTTTTTGATGGGCTTGAGGCGCTCGGTGAACAGCACCCCGTCGATGTGGTCGTACTCGTGCTGTGCGACCCTGGCGTTGAGGCCGGTGAAAACCTCCTCACATTCCCGGAAGTTTTCGTCTAAGTAGCGCAGGCGGATGTTCCCCGGCCTTTCCACGTCGCCCCGGATGTCGGGGATACTGAGGCACCCCTCCTCGAAAGACCACGCTGCGCCGTCTTCCTCGATTTTACGGGCGTTGATGAACACTTTTTTTATCGGCGGCTCCTGCGGTTCCTTTTTTTCCTTTTCCTCGTCCTCCTTGGGGTGCGTGTCGATGACGAACAACCGGATGCCGTGCCCCACCTGCGGGGCGGCAAGCCCGACACCGTCGGCATGGTGCATGGTCTCCCACATATTTTCGATGAGGGCCTGCAATTCCGGGTAGTCCGGCGTGATGTCTTCGGCCACTTTTTTCAGCACGGGCTGGCCGTATGCGTATATGGGCAGTATCATTTTTGCTGGTTGGCGTTTTGGCTGGTTGATGTTTTGGCAAAATTAGCTGCTTCGCAACCCAATACGCCAAAACGCCAACCAGCCAAAACGCCCTTAAAATTTACCAATGCTTTTCAAATAATCTTCCAGAATCAGGGCGGCGCTCACCTTGTCCACCAGCGACTTGTCACGGCGCTTTTTTTTGCCGATGCCGCTTTGCAAAATGACCTGTTTGGCGGCCTCGGAAGTGTAGCGCTCATCCTGCATAACCACTTGAACGTCAGGGAATTGCTTGCGCAATTTGTTGACGAAACCCTTCACCAGATGGGCAATCTGCGCCGGATTCCCGTCAGGGTACAGCGGCTCGCCCACCACGATGGTTTCCACCACCTCCTCCAGCAGGTACTTTTCGATGAACCCCAACAACTCCTGCGTGTGGATGGTTGTCAGGCCCGAAGCGATGATTTGCAGCGGGTCGGTGACGGCGATGCCGGTGCGCTTGGTGCCGTAGTCGATTCCCATGATTCTTGGCATGGCCGCAAAGATAATTTTAACTGGCGTTTTGGGAACTTGGCGTTTTGGCGCATTGGTAAAATTTGTTGCTGCTTCCATCCAACACGCTAAAACGCCAATCAGCCAACACGCCAAAAATCACGGTTTCAGCGCGGGGTCGGGGAACGCTGCGTACATATTCTTCACCCGGTCGTCCGTCTCCCAGCCTTTGATTCGCTGGATGATTTTCACGATTTCGGCATCTGTTGCTTTGAGTTCCAATTGCCTGGCCGGGTCGTTTTCTTCTTCGATTTTATTGGCCAAAACTGCGTGCAACTCGTTGATGCTCTTGGTGGACATGAAGCGCATCCAGAACATTTTCTGGGCGTTCAGGGCAATGCCGCTGATGTTTTCGGCGGCCTTCAACATGCCTGCACCATCAGCTTTTTGGGCGAGTTTGGCGTAGTTCTGCACGAACCCGGCCTGGCTGTACCCGCCCACTTTTCCGAATTTTTCTTCGAAAAATGTCAACCGCTGCGGGTCGCCCGCCTCCGAGTACAGGCCGGCCACTGCGAGGATGATGCTTTCGTCGTCTTCTTTTTCCAGCTTTTTGGCAGCGCCGAGGGCAGCGTCCTTGTCCATCACGAGCAGGGTTTCCAGTGCTGCCGACACGACCTTGATGGCGGGGTCGTTTTCGATGGCCCTGGTCACCAACGGGGCGTATTTTTTGTCTTCGGTTCCGCCGAGTTTCCGAATGGCCGACTCCCGCACGTCGGAGTTGGGGTCTTTTTCGGCCATCTGCGCAATGCGTTCCAGCGACTTGTCCTCCATTTTTGAGTTTTCGATGGCAAACAACCGGAAGAGCCAGAATTTTTCGTCCAGCGCTTTTTTTACCACTGCCTGCGCTTCCGGCGAATCGCTCTCGGTGATTTCGCCCAACGCCCGGATGCGGTGGAGGAAGTTGGGGGCATGTTCGTACTGGTAGATGTACTCGGCCAGGTTTTTTTCATCGTTGACCTGCGCAAGCAACACGCCGTCGCCATCGAACACGATGAGGTCGGGGTCATGGTCGGCTTCCAGCGTGAAGGTCTGCTGGCGCTGGTTGATGCGCACGTTGTGTCGGGTCATTTTGCCCCCGGCGTACACGTCGATGGCCACCGGCAGCACGAACACCGGCGGCATCTCGGCAGCAGCCTGCTCCTGCGAAACCGTCACCGTCACCTGCTTCAACGCATCGTCGTAGTCGTACTCCACGTTCAGTTCCGGCTGGCCCTCACTGAAAAACCACTGGTTGAAAAACCAGTTCAGGTCTTCGCCGGTCACGTCCTCGAAAGCGAGGCGAAGCTCGTGGGCCTCCACGTCGGTGAAGGCGTTTTTCTTCAAATAATTTTGCAGCGCCGCAAAAAAAGCGTCGTCGCCCACGTAGTTGCGGAGCATGTGCAGTACGAGGCCGCCCTTGTTGTAGCTGTGCGCATCGAACATGTCCTCCTTGTCCTCGTAGCCGAAATGGATGAGCGGATGCACCCCCTGCGCCGCCGACTGCATGTAGCCGTTCAGTTCCGTGAGGCGGTGGAAATCGGCCTCGTCCCTGCCGTGCTTGTGCTCCAGCCAGAGGTACTCGCTGTAATTGGCGAAGCCCTCGTTCAGCGTCAGGTTCGACCAGCTTTCGCAGGTCACGTAGTCGCCGAACCAGTGGTGGAACATCTCGTGCGCCACGATATTTTCGTTCTGTCGGTTGTCCACCAGTTCGCGGTCGGTGCCCTGCATGAACTCGCCGAAAACGATGGCCGTCGTGTTCTCCATGGCCCCGGACACGTAGTCGCGCACCACTACCTGCGAGAGTTTTTGCCACGGGTACTCTACGCCGAGCCTGTCTGAAAAAAACTGGAGCATCTCCGGCGTGTAGGGGAAAATGTTGCGGGCGTATTTTTCAAACTTCGGCTCCACGTAGTAGTCCACCGTTTTGCCGTTCCAGGTATCCTTCACCACCGCGTACTCGCCGATGGCAAGCATGACGAGGTACGGGGCATGGGGCAGGTCCATTTTCCAGTAGTCGGTGCGGGTACCGTCGCTGTTTTTTTTCGAAGAAACAAGTACGCCGTTCGAGAGCGTTTTGAAACGGTCTTCCACCGTCATGGTGATTTCGTCGGTGGCCCGTTCGTTGGGTTTGTCGATGGTGGGGAACCAGCGGGAGTTGTTCTCCGTCTCGCCCTGTGTCCAGATTTGCTGGGGCTTGCCGTCCTCCTCGCCTTTCGGGTTGATGAAAAACAGGCCCTTGTCGGAACTGATGGCCGCACTGCCGCCCGACTCGGCAGGCGTGGCCGTGTAGTCGATGAAGAGTTTGTACTCCTGATTTCGGTTGAAAGTTTTACCGAGATGGATGGTCACCTTGCTGCTGTCGTAGTCGTATTTCAGCGGCTCGTTGCTGCCCTCGAACGTGATTTTGTGAAACTCGAACCCTTTGGCATCCAACACCACTTTGTCGGTGGGGTAGAAGTAGGGTTTCAGCGTGAGCGTCGCTTTGCCCAGCACCTGCTGCTTCTGCCAGTCGAAGCGGAGGTCGAGTTTGGTGTGCAGCAGGTCGCTCTCCCGTTTGGCGCTGGGGTTGTAGCTCGGCAGCGTGTAGGAGTCCGTGTCGTTTGCTTCGAGGGGGGCATCCTCTTCGGCGTACTCACTGGGGGCGGTGACGGTGACGGTGTCGAGGTCCACGTAGTCCGTCTCCGGCAGTAGGATGGCCGAATACTTTTTCGGGGCGCAACTTCCCAGCAGGGAGAAGGCCAGCAACAAAAACAGGAATTTTTTCATTGAACTTTTTTCTGAAGGCTTTAGAAAATGAGCCTGTGCCGCCGGTTGGAAGGCTGCAAAAAAGGCGGGCAAAGATAAAGACAAATGCGGAAGGGCAGTGGTGGTTGGGATAGTTATTTGGCTGGTTGGATGACATTGGATTCCCGTAGACTGGTCTTAAAAATCCTCGAAAACAGGCAGTCTACACACGGGATTTGTGTTGGCTGCCTGTTCCAATCAATTATTCTACAATGGCTGGATTAATATTGAGGATGTTGATATTTACAGACTTTTCTTCAACAGACACGCCACCACTTTTCTTCAATTCCAATAAAGTCAGGATGGCTTTGTCTATTGTACCCGGCTGACGGTCGTGTTTGTAGCCGTCTGGAATATAGATGTAGAGTTGGGGTTTATTTGAACCCATAAAGCAACGCAGAACAGCCAAAGGTTTGTGAGGAGAAAAAAATGTTACTTCAAAAATGGACATTATCGTACCGGTATTAGCAAATGTATAAAGCCCTGGTTTAACATTTTTTTGCAGTGAGATAAACCTTAGTACACTCATTACCTCCTTTTCACTGTATTGTTTGGTATCATTCCAGTTGAAGCTTTGTGCAAGAGGAATAGGATTTATTACCCCCTCTTTACTCTTCCAATACGGATCCATTACCCCATTAGTCACAATAACTTGAACATCGAAATCTATCCAACTCTGATTCTCCGAAAGACCGCCTGATTTTTGCGGTTGAATGAAATAAAATGATTTGTCTTCTGACCGGGCTATTCGATAGCCATCGTCAATCGAATACGAGGCCAAGTCATCAACGATTTCTTGTAAATCGTCGGAACTCAATCTGCCCTCAACTTTGGAGTGCAGGATGCTCATTAAACTGAGCTTTCTTTGCTGTATATTCATTTTGTAAACTTTTGTAGAGCGCTCTAAATAGAGAACCCTGGTGAATGAATTAAGAACTTGTGATGCCTGAATAAATTGGTAGGCAAAAGACCAAGACAATTTTCAGACAACAAGTTTTAAACGGTGCCAGCAAGAAAATTATTATTGGTCAGAATTGCAATCTATCGAGACTGGTATAAAAAGAAAAGCCCACTTGAAAATCAGGTGGGCTTTTCCGTTTTCACAAGTATTCATTCCACTACTTCGTCACCACCGTCATCACCCGGTCGTAGCTCAGGCCGGTGAAAATGCCGATGGCCCCGGCATCGCCGCCCAGGTTCGAGATGATGCTGCTCGGCTGCCCGAAGGGGTTGCCGTTCGAGATGATGGCGTTGAAGGTGCTCTCCCAAAAGTCGAAGTACGCCCGGTCGATATGGAAGATGGTGTTGTAAATCGTGTCGCCCTCCGTGAAATCGTAGCCCGTGCCGAAGACAATTTTTTTATCATCGACATAGTCGTCGTTGGTGGTGAAATCCTGGTGGGGGATGGAGTCGAGCGAATTCTGGTGGATCATCCGGCGGTAAAAATCCACTGTGTTCGGGTCGTCGGAAATGTAGGTCAGGCAGCGGGCCAGTGTGTCCTTCTCTTCGTCAAACTCTACCACGATGCTGTCAATCGGCACGACGGGCAGCAGGCGGGTGGTGGCGGTGATGGATTTGCCATCAGGCGTGGTGATTTTCAGGCTGAAATCATTGCCGAAATCCTCCGGCACCAGTTCGGCATTGGAGTAGTTGTACAGTTTGCTGGTGAGTGGGTTGAGGAACAAGCCGTTGGCCAACACGAAATCCTGGCCGTTGTGCGTGATGGTCACCTCGGCAGAGTCCACGAGTATCTTGTCCACATACCCCAGCAAGTCGCTTGGGAAGGTCTCGAAGTACGGCGCACTCTTCGACAGCAGGAGCGAAAACGGCTGACCCGGCTCCAAGTAACATTCCACAACGTACTGCGGCTGGTACTCCGGCAGGTCGAGGTTGATTTCCTTTTCCAGGTGGCCACAGCTTTGCAGGGCAAAAGTGAAAAGGAGAAGGGAAAAAGGAAAAAGGGAAAAGTTTCCCCCAAATAATTGATTCATTCTGACTATCATGGATGGTAAAAATTTTTGATTGAAAAATGGCTCCCCAACTCAAAACTCAAAACCCGGAACTCAAAACTTGAAGTTCCACGTCAGCGACCCGATAATCGGGAACAACGACACCTGCTTCGCAGCAATGCCGGTCGGTACGGCCAGCGGGTCCACGAGCGGGTCCACGCCCTCGGCGTATTTGGGTTCGAGATAGAGAAAAAACGCATTGCGGCGGTTCGTCAGATTGAAGACGCTCAGGGTCAGGTCGCTCTCGCCCCATTTCGGAAAAAACTTATAGACGATGCCCAGGTCTGACCGGAAAAAATAGGGCAGACGGAACGCATTCCGCTCGCCGTACACCGGCACAATCGGCTGAAAATCAGCCCCGTAAACATCCTGGAACACGAAGCGGCCTTGCGGCAACCACGTCCGGTCGCCACTGCCGTACACCACCGTACCGGAGAGCGTGATGCGCCGGCTGAGGTCGTACATCAGCACCAGCGAGAGGTCGTGGCGGCGGTCGTAGCGGGGGAAAAAATAGCTGCCCTCCCCGGCGAAAATTTTCGTGTCGTCCACCGGCACGAAGTCGCCCCGCTTCACCAGCGCCAGCGTGTAGCCGATCCAGCCCCGCAGGCCGCCCTCCTGCTTCTCGATGCCGAGTTCCATGCCATAGCCGTAGCCTTTGCCGACGGCAAATTCGTTCTCCAGGTAGTCGTTGGCGAAAAGTTGTGCGCCGTCCACGAAGTCCACCTGGTTGCGGAGCCATTTCACGTAGTATTCGTTGGTAATCAGGTACTTGTCGCCCAAAAGTTTCTCCACGCCGATGGCCACCTGGTCGGAGCGCTGCGGCTCGATTTGTTGGGTGCTGGGGTACCAGATGTCCGTCGGGAGCGCAATGCCCGACGTGGAAACGAGGTGCTGGTACTGGTACATGCGGGCGTAGCTGGCCTTGAACGACAGGTCGGCATCCACGTTGTACAGCGCCGCGAGGCGAGGCTCGATTCCTGCGTAAAATTTGCCGTTGGCGAAGCCCGAAAGCCGCAGCCCGGCGTTGAGTTTCCAGTGCTGGCCGAAGCTCATCTCGTCGGCCATGTAGGCACCCATCGAGTAGGCGGTGAAGTCGTTGCCGCCGGAGAAGGACACCGTACCGTCGTCGCTGCCTCCTTTGAGGCGGCCCACGCCAAAGTCGTGGTGGGTTGCATTTACCCCAAAACGCAAGACATGGTTGTTGTTCAGGCCATAGTAAAAATCGGATTTCAGGTTGGCATCCTGCACGTCGGAGCCGACCTTGAAAGAGAACCCGGTGAGTTTTGTTTCGATGTTGTAATCGTAATCGGAGTAGGTGAACGTGAGGTTGTGGAAGAGTTTGGGTGAAAAAACATGGTTCCATCGGGCAGTGCCCGTCTTGTTTCCCCAACTGAAACTGAAGTCAAAAAAATCGCCCTCGAAGCCGAACACGTCCCGACCGAAGTAGCCACTGAGGTAGAGGTGGTCTTTTTCGCCGAGGTCAAAATTCACCTTCGTGTTCAGGTCGTAGAAAAAGTAGTCGGGGATGGGGTTGTAGTCGGGGTTGTCTTCGTTCGATTTGTTGATTTGGCGGGTGATGAGGTCGGCGTAGGTACGCCGCCCGCTCACGATGAACGACGATTTGTCTTTCTCAATCGGCCCCTCCAGCGTCAGGCGGGAGGTGATGAGGCCGATGCCGCCCGTGCCGGCGAAGCGCTGGTTGTTGCCCTCCTTCATCCGCACGTCGATGACCGACGAGAGCCGCCCGCCGTACTGCGCCGGGAAGCCGCCCTTGTACAGTTTCAGGTCCTTGACGGCATCGGTGTTGAAGGTGCTGAAAAAACCGAACAGGTGGTTGGCATTGTACACCACCGCCTCGTCGAGCACGATGAGGTTCTGGTCGCCGCCGCCGCCGCGCACGTACAAGCCCGTCGAGCCTTCCGAGCCGCTGGGGATGCCCGGCTTGAGTTGGATGACCTTCAAAATGTCCGACTCGCCGAGCAGCGCCGGGATGAGTTTCACTTCCCTCGTTGAAATTTCCTCGACGCTCATTTCCGTCGAGCGGATGGATTCCTTGTACGAGTTGGCCTTCACCACCACTTCCTTCAACTCGATGCCCGTGCCGAGGCGCACGTTCAGCGCCACGTTTTTTTTGGGTAAAATGCGGTACGTCTTCGGCTGAAAACCCACGAAACTGAACTCCACCGAAACGGAGTCGTCGCCCGCTGGCAGGGTCAGCGAGAAAAAACCGTATTCGTTGGTGGTGGAGCCGCTGCCGGAGGCCGCCTCAAAAACGGAGGCCCCGATGAGCGTTTCACCGTTGTCGTCGTCTTTCACCGTGCCGCTCACAGTGATTTTCGATGGCTGCGCCGACAGCAGGTTCGCACAGCAAAGCAGGAGCAGGAGGGGGAAAAGTTTTTTTAGAATCATGTCGGGTGTGTTGGTAAAAAATAGAAGCCGGGAGCAATCGCCCTGGTTTTGATTTTTAGCAAACGAAGGATGGGCGGCAAAGGTATCTGCCCTTAACCCGCCCTGTAACAATTTTCTACGAAAAGGGTTTTCCCCTAAACCAGTGGCGGGCGAAATTTGGCGAATGGCTTCCCCGTTTTGCCAGTGGCCAAAAAAGATTTTTGAAATGCCGTTCTTTGCCGCGCAAAACCGCCGACATGCAACCTTTCTTCCGCCTGCTTTCGCACTTGAAAAACTACAAGCCGCTGCTTGCAGGCAACATCGTTTGCAACCTGTTCATGGTCGTGTTCACGGTGGTCAGCATCCCCGCCATCATCCCCTTCCTCAACATCCTGCTCGACCAGCAGCCGATGGTGACGATACCACCTGTCGATTCGTTGAGTACGCAGAACTTCATCGAACACGTCAACTATTTTCTGAGCCAAATCATCCTCGAAAAAGGCAAACGGTCTGCCCTGACTTACGCCCTGCTGCTCGTCATCGTGTTGTATTTTTTCAAAAATGTCTTCCGCTACCTCTCGCAATTCTTCCTCGCCCCGGTGCGCAACGGCGTGGTGCGCGACATCCGGCAGGAGCTGTACGAAAAAATGCTGGCACTGCCCATGTCGTACTTTTCGGAGGAGCGCAAGGGCGACCTGCTGGCCCGTATGTCCGTGGACGTGCAGGAAGTGGAGTCGAGCATCCTCAACGTGCTGGAATCCATCATCCGGGAGCCGCTGATGATGGTCGGGGCGTTCAGTTTCATGGTGTACGTGAGTCCCGGCATGACGCTGTTCGTGCTGGTGTTGCTGGCATTCACGGGGCTGGTCATCGGGCGGGTGGGCAAGCTGCTCAAGCGACAGTCGAGGCTGGTGCAGGAGCGCCTCGGGGTGCTGCTGGCCATGATGGAGGAGGGCATTTCCGGGCTGCGGATCATCAAGGGCTTCAATGCGGAGCGGTTCCAGGCAACGCATTTCCGAAGGGAAAACAATGAGTACCGGCGGCTGCTCGTGCGGCTGCTGTGGCGGCGCGATTTGTCGTCGCCGCTCACCGAGTTCCTCGGTGTGGCGACTGTGGCCGTGCTCATCTGGTACGGCTACAACGAGGTGCAGCGGGGTGCCCTGACCGTGCCGACGTTCTTCGCCATGCTGTACGCTTTTTTCAGCATGATCGAACCGGCGAAGAAGTTCGCCGCCGCGTTTTACAATGTGCAAAAAGGCATGGCGGCGGTGGAGCGCATCGACAGCATCCGGCAGGCAGATTTGCGCATTTTTGAAAAACCGGATGCACTGCCCCTCGGCGAATTCCGGGAGGCCATCGAGTACCGCAACGTCAGTTTTGCTTACGCCAACAGCAGCCGGGCTGCCGTTGAAAACATCAACCTGAAAATCCCACGGGGAAAAATCATCGCCCTCGTCGGCACATCGGGCGGGGGAAAAAGTACGCTGGCGGACCTGCTGCCCCGCTTTTACGACGTGGAGCAGGGGGAGATTTTGCTCGACGGCACCAACATCAAAGATTACCGGCTGCACGACCTCCGCTCGCTCATGGGTATCGTCACACAGGAGCCGGTGTTGTTCAACGACACCATTTTCAACAACATCGCCTTCGGCATGAACGGGGTGCCGCAGCAGGCGGTGGAGCAGGCGGCGAGGATTGCCCACGCGCACGATTTCATCCTCGAAACCCCTGATGGCTACCGCACCAACATCGGCGACCGGGGGGTGAAACTCAGCGGCGGGCAGCGCCAGCGGCTGACCCTCGCCCGTGCCGTGCTCGCCAACCCGCCCATCCTCATCCTCGACGAGGCCACCTCGGCCCTCGACTCCGAGTCGGAGCGGCTGGTGCAGGATGCGCTGGATATTTTGATGAAAAACCGCACGACCATCGTCATCGCCCACCGCCTTTCCACGGTGCAGCACGCCGACGAAATCGTGGTGATGAAGGACGGCCACATCATCGAGCGGGGCACACACGAGCAGTTGATGGCGCAGGAAGGGGAGTACGGGAAACTGGTGGAGTTGCAGTCGTTTTGAGGGGTGAGAGGGTGAGAAAAGTGAGAGGGTGAGAGGCGAGGGCGAGAGTATTTTTCAGGAAAACAAAGAAGCCCCGGCAACATGTACTGCCGGGGCTTTTTTGTTTACAACATGCTGAAAATCAAAGGAATGGTGCAATTACCAGCGCCACCACCGACATCAGCTTCATCAGGATGTTGAGCGATGGGCCGGAGGTGTCCTTGAACGGGTCACCCACTGTGTCGCCAACCACGGCGGCTTTGTGGGGGTCGGAGCCTTTGTAGTACATCTTGCCGTCAATCTCCACGCCAGCCTCGAACATCTTTTTGGCATTGTCCCAAGCGCCACCGGCGTTGGCTTGGAAGATGGCCATCAGTACGCCAGTGACTGTGACACCAGCCAGCAAGCCACCCAACATGGCAGCACCGCCGAGCTTGCCAACGGCAACTGGCACTATTACGGCAATCAATCCAGGCAGCACCATTTTCCTGATGGCAGCCTTGGTGGAAATTTCCACGCATTTGCCATATTCCGCCTTGCCATCGGCATCGTTGAAGGTTTTTTGGTCCTGCGAAGTCCAAGTGTTCATGTCCTTGCCGTCATTGCGGCGCATGACTTCCAGCGCTGCCTTGAGGGCAGGGATGTCGCTGAACTGCCGACGCACTTCCTTGATCATGTCCATTGCGGCAGCGCCAACCGCCAACATGGCCAGGGCGGAGAACAGCAGTGGAATCATGGAACCGACAAACAAGCCTGCCATTACGTCGGGCGCGGCAAGGTTGATGGAAGTGAGTACATTGTCCGGGTGGGTACGATTGTAAACTTCAATGAAAGACGCAAAGAATGCGAGCGCCGTTAGCGCCGCCGAGCCGATGGCAAATCCCTTGCCGATGGCAGCGGTGGTATTGCCCACGGCATCGAGCTTGTCGGTCCGTTCACGCACTTCCTTGGGCAGGTTGCTCATTTCGGCAATGCCGCCAGAGTTGTCGGAAATCGGCCCGTAAGCGTCCACGGCCAACTGGATGCCCGTGTTGGACAACATGCCGACAGCGGCGATGGCAATGCCGTAAATCCCACCGAAATGATACGCCCCCATGATGGCCGCTGCCAAAACCAGCGTGGGCCACATGGTGGAAATGAAACCCGTTGCCAAGCCGGCAATGATGTTGGTGGCAGAGCCGGTGCCCGATTGGCGCACGATGTTCATCACCGGCTTCTTGTCCGTGCCGGTGTAATATTCCGTGATGAATCCAATTGCCAGCCCCGCTACCAAGCCGATGAGGGTGGCTATAAATACGCCATTTGCCGTGAGGGTATGCGCCTCGGCGGAAAGCATGTCCTGGTACGACCAGCTTTCCGGCAGCATCCATTTGATGATGAAATAGGATAGCACCACCATGATGATGGAGGAGCCGTTGACGCCCCAGTTGAGCGCTGACTGTGGGTTGCCGCCTTCTTTCACCCGCACGAAAAAAGTGCCGATGATGGAGGTGAGGATGCCAACACCTGCCAGCAGCATTGGCAGCAGTACGGCATTCAAGCCACCGAAACGCAGATCGCCGGAAAACTCGGTGAGGCCAATAAATGCAGCGCCAAGCACCATCGTGCCGACGATGGAACCGACATAACTTTCAAAAAGGTCAGCGCCCATGCCCGCGACATCGCCCACGTTATCGCCCACATTGTCGGCGATGGTGGCGGGGTTCAGCGGGTGGTCTTCGGGGATGCCAGCTTCCACTTTGCCCACGAGGTCGGCGCCAACGTCAGCAGCTTTGGTGTAAATACCGCCGCCCACCCTCGCAAAAAGGGCTATCGAAGAAGCGCCGAAGGAAAAGCCCGTGATAACGGTGATAACTTTAACGGTATCCCAGCCCATGTTGCTGTAAATCAGGAACAGTGCGCCAAGGCCAAGTACGCCAAGCCCCACCACAGCCATTCCCATGACCGACCCGCCAGCGAATGCTACTTCCAGCGCCTTGCCTAAGCTGGTGCGGGCTGCGTTGGTGGTGCGGACGTTGGCCTGCGTCGCAACCTTCATGCCCAGGTAGCCCGCCAATGCCGAGCAACATGCCCCAACGATGAAGGAGACACCGACGAGGGGGGAAGAATTCGCTTCGCCCATAGCGCTAAACGCAAGCAATATGGAAACAGCAAGGACAAATATGGCCAAGACCTTGTATTCCGCTTTTAGAAAAGCCATGGCCCCTTCGGAGATGGCGGCTGCAATGCTTTTCATGCGGTCCGTACCTTGTTCCTGTTTGCCGACCCAGGCAGTTTTCCAGAAGGTGTAAACCAAGCCCAGTGCGCCCAGTACCGGGATAATCAATGTCAGATTTTGACCCATAATTTTGTTGGTTTTAATTTTTTTTCCTGAATGGTTGAACTCTCTAAGCGTGAAGCCATTCGCTCGGCAGGCAGTAGGCATTGAGCATCCAACTGCCTGCCGAAACCATGTTTTTTCGTTTAGGAGGGCGAAAGTAAAACAAAACTTAATTTTGGCAAATTTTGCGGCACGGACTTATCGTTCTGCGCAAACTATTGCCCCGAAACCCCGCACTTCCTATGGCCGGAATCTATCTCCACATCCCTTTTTGCAAACAGGCTTGCCACTATTGCAACTTCCATTTTTCCACTTCCCTGAAGTACAAAGACGAAATGGTGGCCGCCATGCTCCGGGAACTCGAACTCTGCAAGGACTACCTCGGCGACGAACCTGTCGAAACCATCTACTTCGGCGGCGGCACCCCCTCGCTGCTCGACCGCCGTGATTTGGATTTGTTTTTTGAAAAAATCTGGAAACTCTTCCCCCTCACCCCTCACCCCTCACCCCTCACCCCTGAAATTACGCTGGAGGCCAACCCCGATGACCTGAACCCCCAGAAAATCAACGAGTTGCGCCAAACACCCGTCAACAGGTTCAGCATCGGCATCCAGTCGTTTTCGGAGGCAGATTTGAAGTTTATGAACCGGGCGCACACGGCTGGGGAAGCACTCGCCTGCCTCCAGAACGTACAGCAGGCCGGTTACGAAAACCTGACAGTGGACCTGATTTACGGCTCGCCGACCACCTCCCACGAGCAATGGGCCGCCAATCTGGCGCAGGTTTTTTATTTCAAAATACCGCACCTCTCCTGCTACTGCCTCACGGTGGAGGAAAAAACGGCGCTGGCGCAATTTGTCAAATCCGGCAAGGCGCAACCCGTGGACGACGAACACGCCGCCCGGCAGTTCGGGTTTTTGATGGAGCAAGCCGCCGCCGTTGGCTACGAGCATTACGAAATCAGCAACTTCGCCCAACCCGGCTGGCACTCCCGCCACAATTCGAGCTACTGGCAGGGCAAAAAATACCTCGGCATCGGCCCCTCCGCCCACTCCTTCGACGGCCCCAGCCGCCAGTGGAACGTGGCCAACAACGCCCGATACCTTCGCTCCATCCAGGCTGGTGAGGTTCCGTTCGAGCGGGAAATCCTCACGCCGGAGCAACGCTACAACGAGTACGTGATGACCGGCCTGCGCACGATATGGGGTTGTAATTTGATGAAAATCAAGGAGTTAGACTTCGGGGTACACTTCCTGAAAAGCATCGCCCCGTTCATCAGCGAAGGGCTGGTGGAGCGCAGTGGCGAGGTCTTCCGGCTGACCGGAAAAGGAAAGTTTTTAGCAGATGGGATAGCAGCGGAGTTGTTCGCCTGACAAAAGGGTTGTCAGGCATTTTGATCCAAATCCCGCAAAAAAAGCCGCAATAAATCCAGTGCGTAAAATCCGGTGTACTGGATGTTGCGGAGCCGGTCTTTTCCCAATTTCAGCTTTTTTGTCACAGTGCGGTGTTGGTTCCCGACGGCGATCCAGACCGTACCGACGGGCTTCTCCGGGGTGCCGCCGTCCGGCCCGGCGATGCCGGAAGTAGCGACGGCGATGTCCGTGCCGAGCAGCCGGTTGGCACCGGCCACCATCTCCTGCACTGTCTGCCCGCTCACGGCCCCGAATTGGCGCAAGGTCTCCTCACTCACACTCAACTGCTTCATTTTCACTTCATTGGCGTAAGAAACCACACTGCCCAGGAAGTAGGCTGACGACCCCGGCACGGTGGTGATGAGATGGGCCAGGTAGCCGCCTGAGCAACTCTCGGCAGTGGAAAGCGTGAGGTTTTTCGCCTTCAAAGTTTGGCCGATGACGCTTTCCAGCGTGTCGTTGTCGTAGCCAGCCACGATTTCCGGCGGCAGCAGGCGCTCCATCTCCCGGAACTTTTCCTCCACCGTTTTTTTGACAAAAATTTCATCCACATCTGAAACGGTCAGACGCAAGCGCACCCGGCCAATGGAGGGCAGGTAGGCCAGTTTCGCCTGCGGCGGCAGGGTCTCCTCAAAATTTTTCAGGTACTCGGCGATGGTCGATTCACCTTCCCCAGAGGTGAACAAGGTACGGTGGACCGTGGGCAGCGGGTTGAAACGGCCTTGCAGTCGGGGCACCACCTCGTGTTCCATCAGGTACTCCATCTCGAAAGGCACGCCGGGCATGGAGACGAGCACCTTGCCGCCCTCCTCGAACCACATGCCGGGAGCCGTGCCCATCAGGTTTGTCAAAATCACAGCGTTCTGTGGCATCCAGCATTGGTCGCGCAGGGCATCGGTGATGGGCTTGCCGAGCCGGTCGAGGATGCGGTGCAGGCGTTCCAGTGTTTCCTGGTGAAAAACGAAGCCGGTGCCGTAGAAATCGGCAATGGCTTTTTTGGTCACATCGTCCTTCGTGGGGCCGAGGCCCCCGGTCACGAGCACGATGTCGGCACTGGCGCTGGCAATTTTCAGCGCCCCGATGATGTCGTCGTGCTCATCGCCGACGGTGGTTTTGCCGGTGACTTTTGCGCCGATTTCCAGGAGGAACTGCGCCATTTTGGCCGAGTTGGTGTCGATGATTTGCCCGATGAGCAGTTCGTCGCCGATGGTTACGATGTGGACGGTCATTGATTCATTGTTTCACGGTTTCATTGTTTCATTGTTTCATTGTTTCATGGTTTTATGGCTTCGTTGTTTCATGGCAGACGTGTAGCAATGAAACCGTGTAGCCATGAAGCCATGCATCAATGAAACCGAATTTCTTTCAAATCGAAAATCGTTTCCCTGCCCTGAACGGCCATTTTCAGGCGGCCCGATTCGTCGATGCCGGTGATGGTCCCTTCAAAGATTTCGCCGTCGCTGCGTTGGAATTTGGCAGGTGCTTGAAAGCGGTACAGGTTGCCGAGGTAATCTTGCTGCAAAGGAAGTATTTTCCCAGATTTAAGTTGGAGGAAGCGCGCTTCGAGGCGCTCGAAAAGTGATGACCGCAACTCCTCAAGGTCGAAATTTTCGCCGGTTTCGAGGCAGAGCGAGGTGGGGTTGGGCGGGTTGGTGGCGAACACGGTTTGGTTGACGTTGATGCCAATGCCTGCAACCGTGGAGCGTATCTGGTTGTTGATCAACGAGTTTTGCAGGAGGATGCCTGCAATTTTTCGGGCACCAACGTAAATGTCGTTGGGCCATTTGATGCTGACCTTGCTGACGGGCAGGTATTTTTTTACGAAATCGCAGACGGCCATCGCAACGGCCTGGTTGAGTTGGAACTGGTTTTTGACCAATAAAAAATCAGGGTAAAAAATGACGCTGAGGGTGATGTTTTTGCCGGGTTCGCTTTCCCACTGGCTGCCAATTTGTCCTCTGCCTGCGGTCTGATTGCCCGTCGAAATGGCAGTTCCTTCGGCTGGATTGCTTTTTGATAGCAGCGTTAGCGCATATTCATTGGTGGATGCCACAGTTGGCAAGTCATGCACCACCTGCCCGACAAATAAAGTGTTTAGCCTTCTCAATGGAAAATTATTCGTACTTTTATCCTTCAAAAATCAAAACCGAGCGGCAAACCTTTGCCTTTCAAAAATTTTAATTAAAACATACCCAACGGCGCAGGCACCAAAATTTCAGGGATAAATTGCCGAAGGCATGGTGTCTGAAGTCCAAAAGTAAACAAATCCTGATTTGAGCGCACAAGCAGTTCTGAAAAAAAACCTCTCCACCGTCGAAGCGCTGAACGACTTGATCATCGACAGCATTCAAGACATCAAAGGAAAAAAAATTGTAAAACTTGACCTCCGAAAATTGGGGGATGCACCGGCAGACTTTTTCATTGTCTGCGAAGGCGACTCCAACACGCAGGTCAAGGCCATTTCCAATAACATCTACAAACGGCTGAAAGAAGAAGAAGGTCAGCCCCCGGTACACATGGAAGGCACGCAAAACGCCCGCTGGATCTGCATGGACTACTTTAACACCGTCGTGCATATTTTTTATCGGGAAACGAGGGAGTTCTACGACATTGAATCCCTCTGGAGCGATGCCAAGTTTACGGAATACGAGAACCTGTAAGTCGTTGTTTTAAACAAACACATCGAAAATGAATGCCGAACAGCGGGTAGCGAAAAACGAACCGTCGTTTCGTTTGTTTTTGTAGGAAATTTGAAGATTACAAGTTTAAATGGAAAATAATAATCAGGATAACAATCAAAAGAACGGCACTAAATTCAATGCCTATTGGATTTACGGCGTGTTGGCGCTTTTTTTTATCGGTTTACAGTTCCTGCCCATCTCCGGCAACACCAGCGACCCCATCAATTTTGAGAAGTTCGCAGAAATGGCGAAAGGAGGTGACATAGAAAAATTAGAGGTCATCAACCAAAAATTCGCCCAGATTTACCTCGCAGAAGCTGCGCTCAAAAAGGACAAATACAAGGATGCTTCCAAAAGCACTTTTGCTAAAAAACGCCCGCATTACACCTTCGAAATTGGCCCGCCCGAAAATTTTGCCAAAAAATTAGATGAACTGAACAACACACTGCCCACCGATGGGCGTATTGAAGCCAACTTTATTGAAAAAGCAAACTGGCTGTCCCCAATCCTCAGCCTGCTGCTGCCGATAGCGCTGCTGGTGGTGCTCTGGATTGTCATTATGCGAAGGGTAGGCGGCGGCGGCGGCGGCCCCGGCGCGCAGCTTTTCAACATCGGCAAATCCAAAGCCACCCTGTTCGACCAGAACTCGAAAGTGAACATCACCTTCACCGATGTCGCTGGCCTCGACGAAGCGAAGGAGGAGGTGATGGAGGTCGTGGATTTTCTGAAAAACCCGAAAAAATACACGGCACTCGGTGGCAAGATACCGAAAGGCGTACTGCTCATCGGCCCTCCGGGTACCGGCAAAACACTGCTGGCAAAAGCAGTGGCAGGCGAAGCAGCCGTGCCGTTTTTCTCCATTTCCGGTTCCGATTTCGTTGAAATGTTCGTGGGCGTAGGTGCGTCGAGGGTGCGTGACCTGTTCCGGCAGGCGCGGGAAAAAGCGCCCTGCATCGTGTTCATCGACGAGATCGATGCCATTGGCCGGACACGTGGCCGCAACGCCGTCCAGGGCGGCAACGACGAGCGGGAAAACACGCTCAACCAGTTGCTCGTGGAAATGGACGGCTTTCCCACCGACAAGGGCGTGATACTCATGGCTGCCACCAACCGCCCCGATGTACTCGACTCGGCGCTGATGCGGCCTGGCCGCTTCGACCGCCAGATTGCCATCGACCGCCCGGATTTGAGGGGCCGTGAGGCTATTTTCAAAGTGCATTTGAAAAACATCAAAATCTCCACGAGCGTCAACCCGTTTGAATTATCTGAAATGACCCCGGGCTTCGCAGGTGCCGAAATCGCCAACGTGTGCAACGAGGCAGCGCTGATTGCCGCCCGCCGTAACAAGGAAGAGGTGGACATGGACGATTTCAACTATGCCCTTGACCGGGTTATCGGTGGTCTTGAGAAAAAGAACAAACTCATTTCACCGGAAGAAAAAGAAATCATCGCCTACCACGAAGCAGGCCACGCCGTGTGCGGCTGGTACCTGGAACACGCTTCGCCGTTGGTGAAAGTGACCATCGTGCCTCGTGGCATCGGCACGTTGGGCTACGCCCAATACCTGCCCAAAGACGAGTACATCACCCGCACCCAGCAACTGCACGACCGCATGTGCATGACCTTCGGGGGCCGTGCTGCTGAGGAGGTAATTTTTGGTAAAATTTCCACCGGCGCTCAAAACGACCTCGACCAGGTGACGAAGATGGCGTACAGCATGGTGGCTGTGTTCGGCATGAACGAGAAGGTAGGGCAAGTGTCGTTTTACGGGATGCAAAACGAGTCTTTTGCCAGGCCCTACTCGGAGGAGACGGCAGGCATGATTGACGAAGAGGTGCGGCAGATGGTCAACTCGCAGTTCGAAAGGGCCAAAAAATTGCTCACTGAGCGCAGGCATGAACTGGAAACCCTGGCCAAGCAACTCCTCGAAAAAGAAGTCCTCCTGAAATCAGACGTGGAGCGGCTCATCGGCCCACGCCCTTACCCAATCCCGGAAGCGCACAAAGTGGCGCACAATGGGGCGTATGTAGCAACCGACCCCAATGAATGGAAGGGCGCTTTGAATGAACCGAGCGAGGCAGAAGGCGAACAAAATTGAGTTTTTAACTAAAAAAATACAACGAAAGGGCTGTTCGGACGAATCCGGGCGGCCCTTTTTGCTTTCCTGAATTTTGCCAGATGTCCTGCTACTTGCACCATTTTACTACCTTCGGGCTTTTTGAAAACAACTTTTGGAAGCATGGCAAATCCGACCTTTAAGAAAACGCTACCTGTCTTAAACCCCGGTGAAATCCACTACCTGGAAGGCCCGAAAAGCCGACAGCGGGAGTTGGGGTTTGTAATAAAAGTGCTGTTCCAATTCCTCAAAGGCTTCCGGGTGCTGCATTTTGTGGGGCCGTGCATTACGGTGTTCGGTTCGGCCCGTTTCAAAGAAGGCCACCGCTACTACGAGAAGGCGAGGGAGGCGGGCAGGGCCATTGCCGAGTGCGGTTTCACCACCATGACCGGCGGCGGCCCCGGCATCATGGAAGCTGCCAACCGGGGGGCTTTCGAGGCGGGCGGCAGGTCGGTGGGGTGCAATATTGTGTTGCCCTTCGAGCAGAAACCCAATCCCTACATGCACAAGTATGTGGCCATCCGGTACTTTTTTGTGCGCAAAACGCTGTTGTTGAAATACTCCTACGCCTTCATCATCCTGCCTGGCGGCTGGGGCACGATGGATGAAATGTTTGAGACGCTGACCCTCGTACAAACGAAGGTCATGCACAACTTCCCGGTGGTGCTGATTGGCACAGAGTACTACTCGCCGCTGATGGACTACCTGCTCTTCATGGAACGGCAGGGAACCATCTCGCCCGAAGACCTGAAGCTGGTGCTGCTCACCGACGATGTGACGCAAGCCATGGACCACGTGCAGAAATACATCGAGAAAAACTACCGGGTCATGACGCGGAACAAGCCCATTTCGTGGCTGTTGGAAAAAGTGTGATTCGTGGTGTTGATCCGATTATTTGTTGATTTGTTGATGGGAGAATAAACGAATAAACAAATCGACAAATCAACAGCCGCAATTTACCTTTGCCAAAATCATAAACAAATCAAAAACTGCCAATTATGCTAAACGGATTAGTACATGCCCACTCCGGCCTGCGTTGGGTCGTCCTGTTGCTCCTGATTTCAGCCACTTTCAAAGCGCTGATGAAGTGGCGCTCCAATGCACCCTACACCGAAGGCGACCGCAAACTCAACCTGTTCACCATGATTTTCATGCATGTCCAGTTGTTGCTGGGGCTGACACTTTTCTTCATGAGCGAACGGGTTGATTTCTCTCAAATGGGAAAAGCGGCCTTTCGCTTTTTCACCGTGGAGCACAGCGTGATGATGCTGCTGGCCATTGCGCTCGTCACCATCGGCTACTCAAAATCGAAAAAAGCGAAGGAAGATGCCCAGAAATTCCGCTCGGTTTTCATCTACTACCTGCTGGCATTGATTTTGATCCTGGTGGCCATCCCCTGGCCGTTCCGCGGCTTCGGCACCCAGTGGTTTTGATGTATTGTTTCATTGCTTCACTGTTTCATGGCCTCTTGGGGCAAAGCAATGAAACAGTGAAGCAATGTTAACACCGCCGTTAAAAAAATACTATCGTTGCGAAGCGCCACAACCTTGCAAGTTGTGGCGCATTATTTTTGCCAACTGCATTGAAAATCAAACCTTTTTGAAATGAAACAATCAATCTTTTTTGCGCTGGCATTTTTTACTGCAAGCGCCGTTTTTGCACAAGAGAACCCGGTGAAATGGTCCTACGAGGCCAAAAAAATAGCCGACGGCCCCACGGGGGCAGGCCAGTACGACCTCGTCTTCACCGCCAACATCCAGGACGGCTGGTACGTGTACTCGCAGTACCTCGAATCGGACGATGGCCCCATCCGCACGTCCTTTCATTTTGATGAAAACGCTTCGGTGGAATTGCCGGGAAAGAACAAGGAAGAAGGCCACAAGTACGAGGGCTACGACGACCTGTTCGGCATGAACATCATCAAGTTCAGCGGTAGGCCGACCTTCACGCAGCGGGTCAGGACGGTTTCACCGGCCACGCTCACCGGCTACCTCGAATTCATGACTTGTGACAACGAAAAATGCCTGCCACCGGCAGAGGTGAAGTTTCGTTTTGACCTGAAATAAAGTACGTCGAAAGACCTTGGGGCAGATATTTTTTCCCTTTAAAATCAAGACATTAGCTTTGCAAAATTTTTTGAAAACCCTGTTTCATTAACACCCAGGTTGCGGTTTTCACCGCCTCCATTTTCAAATATTTCACCATGAGGAAGTTTTGGACACTTTCGTTTTTCCTGACGCTCGCCCTGACCGCCTTCGGTCAAATTTACAACCCGGTCAAGTGGAGTTTTTCCTCCAAACAAGTCAGCGACACAGAATTCAACCTGCTGTTCACCGCCAATATCGAGAGCGGTTGGTACGTGTATTCACAGTACCTCTCCAGCGACGACGGGCCGGTGAAAACCAGTTTCACCTTCAACAAAGGCAGCCATTTCAGCCTTGTTGGTAAAAACATCGAGACCTCAGACCACCGCAAGGAGTTGAATGACCCGCTTTTTGAAAATATGCTGGTCATCAAGTTCTCGGACAAGGTCGTTTTCAGCCAAAAAGTGAAAGTGACGGACTTCTCCAAGCCCATCGCCGGCTATCTCGAATTTATGACCTGCAACAACGAACGTTGCCTGCCACCGAAAGAGGTCGATTTTTCTTTTGAGCTAAAACCTGCCACTAAAAGTGCTGATAACCAGCCGGTTAAAACGGAAGCTGCCGCCGGTTCCAAAACAACAAAACCTGCCGAAACCACCACCACTGCTGTACCCGCCGACCCAAAAATCCCGGCATCCGACCTCGGCAGCGGCATCGAAAAGCCGGTCGCCTGGTCGGCCACCATTCAAAAAAACAGCGAGACGGAGTACGTGCTGCACCTGAAAGCCACGATTGAAAAAGGCTGGGCGGTGTACTCGCAGTTCGTGGCCGATGGCGGCCCGATACCCACTTCCCTGACTTTCAACACGGACGACAACCTCCAGGTGACGGGCAAGGCCACGGAAACCAGCGCCCATAAAATCGAAGGCCACGACCCGATTTTCGATATGAAGGTCATCAAGTTTAAAGAGGAGGGGACGTTCAGCCAGAAGTTGACCGTGAAAGATGCCACGAAACCTGTGACTGGCTTCGTGACCTACATGACCTGCAACGACGAGAAGTGCCTGCCACCAGACGATGTGCCGTTCAAAATTGTGCCTGCTTCACTGACGGCAATGATTGGTGCCGAAGCGGAAGAGAACGGGCAGGTTGCGGAAGCGCCAACGGCGGGTTTCGCCATCGACAAAACCGCCGCCGCCACTTGCGGCGAGGTCGCTCAGGAAAACGAAGGCAAGGGCATCTGGGGCATTTTCATCCTTGGATTCCTCGGCGGCCTGCTGGCCCTGCTCACGCCCTGCGTTTTCCCGATGATCCCGCTGACGGTGAGTTTTTTCACCAAAGGCAGCCAGAACAAGAAAAAAGGGTTGTTCAACGCCTTCATGTACGGTTTTTACATTTTGCTGGTCTATCTGTTGCTGAGTATCCCGTTCCATCTGCTGGACTCGGTCAGCCCCGGCATCCTCAATGAAATCTCCACCAACGTCTGGCTGAATATCGCCTTTTTTGTCATATTCCTCGTCTTCGCTTTTTCGTTTTTCGGATACTACGAACTCACGCTGCCGTCCAGTTGGGCCAACAAAGCGGCATCGGCGGAAGGCATCGGAGGTGCCATCGGCATATTTTTCATGGCCCTGACGCTGGCGCTGGTGTCGTTTTCCTGCACCGGCCCCATCCTCGGTTCGCTGCTCGCAGGTGCCCTGACCAAAGACGGCGGTGCCATGCAACTGACGGCGGGCATGGGCGGCTTCGGCCTCGCCCTGGCGTTGCCGTTCGGGCTGTTCGCTGCGTTCCCAAGCTGGTTGAGTTCCCTGCCAAAATCAGGGGGCTGGATGACGACGGTGAAAGTGGTGCTCGGCTTCCTCGAACTGGCGCTGGCCTTGAAGTTCCTCTCCAACGCTGACCTCGTGAAGCACTGGGGCATGTTGAAAATCGAACCGTTCCTCCTGCTGTGGATCCTTATTTTCGTGGCAATGGGGTTTTATCTTTTTGGCAAGATCGGGTTCCCACACGACTCGCCCATCAAGAAATTGGCACCACTCCGCATCGCCACGGGGGTAGCTTCGTTTGCCTTCGCCGCTTATTTGGCCACCGGGTTCATCTACGATGATACAGCGGGGTCGCTTCGCCCGCTGAAACTGCTGAGTGGACTGGCACCGCCTGCCGGCTACAGTTGGCTCTACCCAAAGGAGTGCCCGCAAAACCTCGATTGTTTCAAAGACTTCGACCAGGGGCTGGCCTACGCCAAAAAAATGAACAAACCCATCATGATCGACTTCACCGGCCACGCTTGTGTGAACTGCCGCAAGATGGAGGAACACGTCTGGCCGGAACAGGAGGTTTACGGTTTTTTGAAGAAAGACTTCGTGCTCATCTCGCTGTACGTGGACGAGAAAATCGACTTGCCGGAGGCCGAACAAAAGGTTTTGCCGGTGAAAAGCGGCGGCACCTTCCGGTTGCGCACCACCGGCCACAAGTGGCAGTACCTGCAAACCGAGACGTTTGAAAACAACTCGCAACCCTACTACGTACTGCTCTCACCGGAGGGCAAAATGCTGAACCACCCGGTCGGTTACACGCCTGATTCGGAGGAATACGCTCATTTCCTCCAGTGCGGCCTCGACCGTTTCAATGAATTGAACGGAAAGAAAATGCTGGGAGAAAAGTGATTTGATTTACGATTGACGATTTTGGATTTACGATTCTAAAAAGTTGAAAGTCAAATAATTAGAATCGTAAATCCGCAATCGTCAGTCGTCATTTTTCAACGCCTGCCACACCAGCTCCGCCTCGAAGCCCCTCGACATGGCATATTGCGCCAGTTTGCTTTTCCTTGCAAAATCGTTGGTTTCGCTGATGTGTGCTGCCCGTCTTTCCAACACCTCCGCCAGCGTTTTCAGGTATTCAGCTTCCTCGATTTCCTCCAGCGCCTTGCGGATGCAGTAGTCTGAAATATTCCGCATTTTCAACTCCCGGATGATGCGGTTGCGGCCCCACTGCTTCATGCGGAACTTGCCCCGTGCGAACGAACGGGCGAAGCGCTCTTCGTTGAGAAAATTTTCCTGGATGAGGTCGGCCATGATTTCTTCCAACGTATGGCCGTAGATACCGAGTTCGAGGAGTTTGGTGCGCACCTCCTGGTGGCAGCGGTCCTGGTAGGCGCAGTAACGTTGCAACTTGACGAGTGCATCCGCTTTCGACAGGTATTTTTTGGAAGCTTGCTTTTCCACGATAGCAAAGGTAAAACGCCGGTTCATTCAAAAAAGCCACTCCGGTGCTTCAAACTTTTTCAAAGTGATCACCTCCCAGTTTTTCAAAACTGCCGTGAGGTCGTCCACGCCGCGGGCAGCCATTGCCACCAGGAACACATCCCGCTCCAGCTTGCCGAAGATGGCCTGGTCGAAATACTCCGACACGTTTTTGTGCAGGTTGGGTTGAAAAAAACGAGTGGCATTCGACCAGTTGTCGAAGCCGATTTCCGCTTCGAGGCAGAGGTTGGCCAGCGTGTCCACATCCCGCTGCGAATCGGTGTGGAGCAGGGCGGAGTAGGTGTTCCAGGTCGATTGTTTCAGTAAATCAAGTTCATCGTGTACCTGCATTTTTTTGTTTTGCTGAAAAAAACGGCCCGCCGGTTTGTGTTCGATTAAAATCAAATCCTTGTGCCGCCTGCCGGACGAGGGCTGCGGGATGCTCTCGATGCGCGCCCGCACGGGGTCGAGGCGGCGGGCGGCGACGATTTCAGGCTGGGTGAACGGATTGAGGCGCACCGGCACGATGCCGAGGTCGAGGTGCAGCGCCCCACCGGAGTTTTTGAAATCAAAACCCAACTGGTTCCAGGCGTAGCGGGCGGTTTCCCAATCGGCGAGGGCGGTGGCCGCCAGTCCCAGCGTTTCCCAGAGGTTTTCGTCGAAAGGATTGTGCTCCACTGCTTTCAGGCAGTAGTGGAAGGTGGGTTTCCATTCGTGCCGCGAGCGGTACATCCGGCTCAGGAAGGCGAACGGGGCCGACCAATCGGGGGCGAGTTTTGCCAGGTGCTTGCAAAGCTTGACCGCATTGTACACATCGCCCCGGCGGTCGTACTCGACCACCAACTGGTAAAGGCGTTCTGAATCTGTGTAGTCTTCCTGGCGAGGCTCCATCGCTGTTTTTTTCACCAAATGTAAGCAACACGCGGCCAAGTTCCAACTAAAAAAGAGGGACCGGGAAGGCATTGCCCATCTCCGCCCCTTCCAAATCTTTTATCCGCATTGAGGGAATCAATGGATGTGCCAGTAGTTTAACTGGTTGATTTTTAATTGTTTATGAAAAATGAAATGCTTGCAGGGAAGTCAAAAACCGTGCGGTGATGGACGTGGGTGTTCGGAAACGGACGGGTGCGGGCATTTTTTCAGCCCATAAAACTGCCGTCTTCCTCTCGTTCTTTTTTCGTTTTTTCAAAAACATCCCGGTCGAGGAAGTACGATGTTTCTGACTTTTCCCCCTCCCACGAGGGTGGTTTCTTTTCTTCGTCGGCCTCGATTTCTTCCTTGTACCAGTACGCCGTGAAAATGCCCATCAGCCCGCCGAGCAGGTGACTCTCCCACGAGATGCCTACCTGGTTCGGCAGGATGCCGTTGAGGTAACCGCTGTACAGCACGGTGACAATGAGTGCCAGGATGATGGATTGCAGGCTCCTTCGGAAAATGCCGCTCCAAAAAACAAAGCTCAACAGCCCGTACACCACACCGCTGGCCCCAATGTGAAACACCTTCCGGGCGAAGATCCAAACGGCCAGCCCGGTCAGCAGGTAAATCATCACGATGCTGCGAGCGGCCACCCGGCGGTAGAAGTAGGTAATGATGGTGGAAAGCACAAAAATCGGGGCAGAGTTGGAGATGAGGTGCCGCAAATCGTCGTGCAGCAACGGTGCAAGAACGATACCCCGCAGCCCGAAAAACTCTCTCGGATAAACGCCATACGCACCGAAATCGAGGCCGCTGGCGACCTCCAAAAAGTACACGCCCCACATCAGCGCCACAAACTGGAAGGGCAGGCGAAGGCTCGATACGATCCGGTTTTTTTGTTCTTCCATGTTGAAATATGAGGTTGATAAGGGTTGATAGGAGGTTGATAATCAACTTTTTATCAACCTCTTAAAACCTTCATCAACGATTGAACTTCATCGCCGGGGCTTCAAAAACGGCACTTTCACCACCTCCTCGCCAGCTTTTTCCTCGTTGGAAAGGTAGTTCAAACCCATCAACAAAAAAAACAGGTAGAGAGATGTGCCAAAGTTGTTTTCGATGGTATTATCCACAAAAAACGACGAAAGAACAATGGCATGGAGTGCCAGTAAAAGCGGGTTTCGGAAGTTTTTCCGGTAAAAAAGCGGGCAGAAAAAGCCAACAAAAAACAGCGCCAGCCCCACCAGCCCGGTGCCTGCGTACACCGTGACAAGCTGGTTGTTTGTGGTGAATCTAAACTTGTATTTGCCGGCAGCGCCGGTTTCGTATTTTTCTTGCACGGCCTGCCGCAAGTCGCCCGCCCCAACGCCCAGCAGCGGATGCTCGTGGCCGATTTCCAGTCCGATTTTTATGGAAGTGAAGCGTTCCGAATCGGGGTAGTCGGTGCCGGTGCCCTGCCGGAATTGGAGGTAGTCCCAACGGGCGTAATCGACTTTAGTTTTAAAACTCGGCAAGGTGAAATAGGCAGCCAGCGGGAGCACCACCACCGCTGCGATGCCCACCAGCCCGATGAGGTATTTTTTTTTGAAATAAACATAAAAAACGCCCAGCGCCAGCAACGCCAGATAAAACGAAATCAGACCGCTCCGCACCGACAGCACATGGATGAAAACGAACAGGAACAGCGTCAGCCCGCCGATGAACCAGCGCTCGCCGGGCTGCTGAAAGTGGAACTTTTCGACCCAAAGCGCCAGCCCACCGATGATGGCCAGCGCCAGCATGATGCTGAACCGGATGTGGTTGGAAGGGGTGGGGAGGTGCCCGCCCCGGCCCAGTTCGCCAATCACCGCATCGAAGTTGGCGATGAAATTGAGCAGCACGTACAGGCTGATGATGGACATCATCACCAGCAAAAAGTAGAGGATGGTGAAAATTTCCCGCCTGCGCAGAGGGGGCATGGAGGCGAAGGCAAACGGCAGCACAAGGAATGGCAGCTTGATGCGCAGACGCTCCAGCGTGTACACCAGGTCGGTTGACCAAAGCCACGACACCAGCACGAGAAGAAACGGCACGGACACTGCCAGCCACGCTTTGTAATTCCAATATTGCCGAAAATTTTCCCGGAGGGAATCCCGAAGCGTGAAGTGTACCTTCGGCCCGTCGATTTTCAACTGGAACAGCGACAGCGCGAGCAGCACAATCATGGAAACGGACAGCACGAACTCCGCCGACAGCACCATGCTCACCAACCAGATGAACAGGCAAATGACGGCTTGTGCTTTGTACGATTGCAGGAGGGTTTGCATTTTAAGGATTGAAGGATTGGGGGGACTGAGGGATTGAAGGGACGAGAGTTTGAGGGTTTTTAAAAGAACCAATCATTACCTTTGCGCCTTACTTTTGAAAGGGTTTGACAGGAAAAAGATTGTAGCCAGCCTCCAATCCTGCATTCCTTCAACCCCCCAATCCTTGCCACCATGTCAGAAACATTTGCAAATGTAAAACGCTTCATCGAAGAAATAGCAGCGGCCAGCCCGAAGTCGAAAGACGAACTCGAACAGTTCCGCATACGGTTCCTCGGCACAAAGAACGTCATCAAGCCGTTGTTCGGGGAAATTAAAAACGTGCCGAACGAACAGAAGAAAGAATACGGCCAACTCGTGAACGAAGCGAAGGAAGCTGCCGAGCGCAAGTTCGCCGAACTCCAGGAAGCCCTCGAAGCTGCCGACAGCGGTGACAACGATACGGATGCGCTCGACTTCACCCGCCCCGGCGAACCGCTCGAACTGGGCAGCCGCCACCCCATCGCCACCACGCTCAACCGTATCGTGAGCATCTTCCAGCGCATGGGCTTCACCGTGGCCGAAGGGCCGGACATCGAGGACGACTGGCACAACTTCACCGCCATGAACACGCCCGAAGACCACCCGGCACGGGACATGCAGGACACATTTTACCTGCAAGGCAGCACCGAAATGCTGTTGCGCACCCACACCTCGCCAGTGCAGGCACGGGTGATGATGGCGCAACAGCCGCCCATCCGCATCATCGCCCCCGGTCGGGTCTATCGCAACGAGACCATCAGCGCCCGCAGCCATGCGCAGTTCCACCAAGTGGAGGGGCTGTACGTGGACGAGGGCGTGAGCTTCGCCGACATGAAGCAAACGCTGATGTACTTCGCCCAGGAGATGTTCGGCACCCCGAAAATCCGCCTGCGCCCCAGCTTCTTCCCCTTCACCGAGCCGAGCGCCGAGATGGACGTGTGGATCGGCATGGACAACGAAAAAAACCACCGCCTCTCGAAAGGCACCGGCTGGCTCGAAATCCTCGGCTGCGGCATGGTGGACCCACAGGTGCTCGAAAACTGCGGCATCGACCCCACCAAATACAGCGGATTCGCCTTCGGCATGGGCATCGAGCGGCAGGCGATGCGGCTCTACGACATCCACGACATACGGCTGTTTTTTGAGAATGATGTGCGGTTTTTGAGGCAGTTTAGGGCGGTGGTGTGAGGCTTATTTTTTATCTTTGTTTAAACTTGAATCGAATGACAATTGGAACTTTAGATATAACCGACCGGCAATTCAATGTAGAGGAATGGCTGGAATTGGAAAAGCAATCCGAGGTTCGGCACGAATTCTACTATGGAAAACTCATACCTATGGCTGGAGAAGCAAAAAAAGCCAACAGGATTTCCAAAACCCTGGTCAAGCTCATGGACGACCACCTTTTGGAACATGGCTATGAAGCCTTTTACCTCGACGTAAAGGTCGAGGTGTTGCCGAACGGGATTTACCGTTATCCGGACATGGTAGTTGCCCCTGTTTCGGATGCCGGGCATGAATACATTGTAAAGTATCCGGTCATGCTCGTAGAAGTGGCGTCCGAAGATTCCAGCTACCGTGACCGGGTCAAAAAGCGCAAGGAATATTTCAAGATACCAGGCTTGTGGTATTACCTCATCATTTCACAAGACGAAATATGGGTCGAATTGCACCTGAAATCAGATGACGACAACTGGACAACCCGGTATTTTACTGAACCGGAAGATGTCATCGAACTGGAACGGTTCGGCTTGAAACTCAGCATTTCAGCCCTTTACAAGCAAGCCAAAGTTTAAAAGGGTTGTTTAAATTTAAACTCCCCCGCTGACACCCACCCCTGTTCGCTAAAACCTCCAAGTTTTCTCTTTTCCTCAAATCCCCCATCTTTGCCCCAAATCCATTCAAAGTGAAATACCCATCCCTCGCCCAAACACAAGTTGCCCTCCGCTCCGGCGAAGCCACCTGCGCTTCCATCGTGGAGCATTACCTCGCACAAATCGAAGCGACCCGTCACCTTAATATTTATGTGGAAGTTTTCACTGAAGAAGCCCGGCAGCGGGCGAGGGATTTGGATGAAAAATTTGCGCAAAACCCTAATTCCGTTGGCAAGCTGTTCGGGGCCGTCATTTCCATCAAAGACGTGATTTGCTACGCCGGGCACGAGGTCACGGCAGGCTCGAAGATGTTGAAAGGTTTCCGGTCGGTGTTTTCGGCCACGGTGGTGGAGCGGCTGCTGGCGGAGGATGCCATCATCATCGGACGGGTGAACTGCGACGAGTTTGCGATGGGCAGCACCAACGAAAGCTCCTGCTACGGCCCTACCCGCAATGCCGCTGACCCCTCGAAAGTGCCGGGCGGCAGCAGCGGCGGCTCGGCAGTGGCGGTGCAGGCGGGCACCTGCATCCTGTCGCTCGGTAGCGACACGGGTGGCTCGGTGCGCCTGCCGGCGGCGTTCTGCGGCGTCGTCGGTTTCAAACCCAGCTACGGGCGCATCTCCCGGCACGGCCTGCTGGCCTATGCCTCCAGCTTCGACCAAATCGGCATCCTGGCCAACGACGTGGCGGATGTGGCAACGTTGCTGGAAGTGGTGGCCGGGCCGGACGGGTTCGACGCCACTTGCAGCCACGAGCCTGTCAGAAGCGACACTTTTTTAAAAACTGCCACTGCTGGAAAAGCAAAAATCGCCTACTTCGACACGGCCCTCCACCACCCCGGCATGGACGAGGGGGTGAAAAACCTCACGCTCGATTTCATCGAAAAACTCAGGGCCGCAGGGCACATCGTGGAACCGGTCGGGTTCGACTACCTCGACTACATCATCCCGGCCTACTACGTGCTCACGACCGCCGAGGCTTCGAGCAACCTCAGCCGCTACGACGGCATCCGTTTCGGCCACCGCACCGCCGGGGCGAAGGACATCCACGAGGTGTACAAAAAATCGAGGACAGAGGGCTTCGGCACGGAGGTCAAGCGCCGCATCATGCTGGGCACTTTCGTGCTGAGTGCGGGCTACTACGATGCCTACTACGCCAAGGCACAGCAGGTGCGGAGGCTCATCCGGGACCGGACGGAAGAAATTTTACAAAAATTTAATTTTATCCTGATGCCTGCTTCGCCCGTACCCGCCTGGGACATCGGCGAAATGGCCGACGACCCGGTGGCCATGTATCTCGCCGACATTTTTACCGTACAAGCAAACATGGCGGGCATTCCGGCCATCGCCCTGCCGATCGGCCAGCATCCATGCGGGTTGCCGGTGGGGGTGCAGTTCATGGCGGGCAAGTTCCGGGAAGCAGAATTGCTCGCTTTTTCGGCTGGTTTGGCTAAGATTTGAAAAGGCTCATTTTAATTTGGTTTTTAATACGAACCCCATCTTTTTTTTGCCAAAAACGCCTCAAACCGGAAGGGATGTGGATAAGTTCTTGCGCATCGGGCTTGTTCGTTTGATTTCTTTTTCTACTTTTGCGCCCTCACAATCTCTGATACTACCTTACTGTGACTTACCCAATGAGCGTATCTATCGCTGAACATCGTTAAGAAAGCTACAGAAAAGCCGGACATCTGCGAGCGTTTAAGAAAAAAATGAACACCTTTTTCCCGCTGCGACTTGCCGGTCATTGCTAACAAAACAAGCCTAAGCATGGAACCTTCTCATTTACGCCGGTTAATGGCAACGCTGATTTCTTTGTTCTTCCTCTCTCAAATTGACGCAAACACCCCCTCCTTCAATACCGACGAAATCAAGCTCCGCTTCGAAGCGATGGCGTGCATAGTGACTCCCCGCTACACCACAGAAGTGGAAAGCTACATCAAAAGATACCTTGCCTACAACGGTTCAACCGCCAAGCGGGTAATGGGGCGTGCCGCCGAGTATTTTCCCATTTTTGAAAAATACTTGGACGAGCACAACCTGCCGCAGGATTTGAAATACTTAGCCATCGTGGAGTCGGCGCTGAACCCGACCGCCGTTTCACCGGCAGGGGCAAGGGGTCTCTGGCAGTTCATGAGCCAAACCGGCCGCAACTACGCCCTCGACATCAATAAGAACGTGGACGAACGCTATTGCCCGTACAACTCCACCGAGGCTGCCATGCAATACCTGGCACACCAATTCGAGCGATTTGGCACTTGGGAGCTGGCGCTGGCTGCCTACAACTGCGGGGCCGGGGTCATCAACAACGCCATGAAACGGGCCAGGACGCAGGATTACTGGGCGCTGTCAAAATACCTGCCCCGTGAAACGAGGAACTTCGTGCCTGCTTTCCTCGGCGCAGCCTACGTTGCCAACTACTATCACCTGCACGACATTGAGCCTGATTACCCCAGCCTTGACATGCAACTCACCGAGGCCGTGAAAGTATTTGATCGCCTCGATTTCACAACCATCGCTGCCGTCACGGCGCTTCCGGTCGAAGTGGTCACACAACTCAACCCTGCTTTCAAAAACAAATTTGTCCCTGAAAGACCGGAGGGCCACCTGGTGATTTTGCCGCAGCGCGTAGCGTCCGCCCTCACGGAATATCAAAATGCACTTCGCCCTGACAACGGCGAAAAAATTGAGTTGCCGCCCCTGCCCGCGCTGGTTGACACCAGCACGTACAAACCGGAGGAGCGCTATTTCAAATCGGCGTACATCGTGACCGGGGGCGACAAAATCGACTTGTTGGCCTATCTTTTTAAATGCACTCCGTACAACATCAAAGTCTGGAACAACCTGACTTCTTACACGCTGAAGGACGGCCAGGAACTTTCGATTTGGTTCCCGACCGAGTACCACCATTTCTTGCCGGAGGAGGAAAAAATCGAAGTAGCCCCGACTGCCGCCCTCAACTCACCTGCATCAGCGCCGGAAGTAGTGATGGTACGTGAAGTAATTCCCGTGCCCAGCGAAATGCCCGCTTTGAAACCAAAAATCAGCACCACGACCAAACCGGCAGTGAAACTGGCACCAGCCATCCCTCTGAAAAAACAGGAGGTTGCTCCGAAGAAAAAGCCAGCGGCCCCGTCCGTAAAGAAAAAGCCGGCAGCACCTTCCCAGAAGAAACCCACTGTGCCAAAACCAGCGCCGAAAGTTAGCGTACAAACAGGCCACGGGATTCTCTGACGAGTTACCCTTCGGCAAGATTTGAAAAAAAGAGGGTCGGCTTTCAGTGAAGCCGCCCCTCTTTTTTTTATGCCTGCCAGGCTTGGTTTTGCTGCAATGATTCCCGAACATTGGTTTTTGAAAAACATTTTTGAAACTCCGTAAAATATTTCACCATGGCAAAATCAACACACCACAAAACAAACGGCTTGGGCCGCCGGGAGTTTGTCAAAACATCCACGCTGGCTGCCGGAAGTCTGTTCCTCATGCCTTCCATGCTCGCCGCAAAAGCCCACACCGACGGCGACGACACCATCAAAGTAGCGCTCGTCGGCTGCGGTGGCAGGGGTACCGGGGCTGCCGTGCAGGCGCTTTTGACCAAACAAAATGTGAAGCTGGTAGCGATGGCCGACGCTTTCCGCGACAAAATCGACGAGGCATACGCCGTGCTGACTGCCGACGATGTCTCCGACTGGTCGGGCACCGAGGGCAGCGTCAAAGCCTGGGTGCAGGTGCCGGAGGAGCACAAGTTCACTGGGTTTGATGGCTACAAAAAAGCAATCCCACTGGCCGATGTGGTCATCCTGACCACGCCGCCGGGCTTCCGGCCTATCCACTTCGAGGAGGCGGTCCGGCAGGGTAAACACGTTTTCATGGAAAAACCCGTGGCCACGGACGCACCCGGAGTGCGCCGGGTGCTGGAAGCCGCTGAGGTTGCGAAGCAGAAAAAACTCAACGTCGTTGTCGGCTTGCAGCGGCACTACCAGACGGTGTACCGGCAATGGGTGGAAATGATACAGGCAGGCGCCATCGGCGAGGTCGTCACTTCGCACGTGTACTGGAACAACGACGGCGTGTGGGTGCGTGGCCGGGAGGAATTCTCCCAAAAAATCGGAAGGCCGCTCACCGAAATGGAGTACCAGATGCGCAACTGGTACTACTTCAACTGGCTTTGCGGCGACCACATCACCGAGCAGCACATCCACAACCTCGACGTGGGCAACTGGGTGAAAAACGCCTACCCCGTGCGGGCGCAAGGCATGGGTGGCCGCCAGGTGCGGGTCGGCAAGGATTTCGGGGAGATTTTCGACCACCACTTCGTGGAGTTCGAGTACGAAGACGGCAGCCGCATGTTCAGCCAGTGCCGCCACCAGCCGGACACCATGAGCCGGGTCACGGAATTTTTTCAGGGCACCAACGGCTCGGCACCCCGGCCTGGCCTGCTGCTGACGCGCAGCGGCCACGAGTTGTTCAAGCACGACGACCGCAACGACCCGAACCCCTACCAGGTGGAGCACGACGAACTTTTCGATGCCATCGCCAAAGGCGAGTACCGCTTCGCCGATGCCGAAAACGGAGCGAAGGCGACGATGACTTCCATCCTGGGCCGCATGGCCACCTACTCCGGCCAGGTGGTGGAATGGAAGGATGCGATGGCCTCCACCGTCAGTTTGGCACCGCAGCGGTTCGCCTGGGATGCCACGCCGCCGGTGCTGCCGGGCGCAGATGGCATGTACGCCTGCGCCGTGCCGGGCGTGACGAAGGTTTTGTAAATGGTTGAAAATAAAGAGGTTGTAGGTTTTCTCCCTACAACCTCTACTCTTTTTAAATGAAGCATTGTTGCGATTTTCTTCTCCCCGTATTTATTCTTTTTTGTCAAAACTTGCATGCCCAGCGCCACGAATTTGCCAGGCCACTCATGGGCACCGACTTCCGCATTGTGCTGTACCACCCCGACAGCTCCCTTGCCAGGGAAGCTGCCAGCGAAGCCTTCGAGCGGGTGGCTGACCTCGAAAATATTTTCAGCGATTACGATGAAAACAGCGAAGTGAGTCGATTGTCGGATGCAGGAAATGGCGAGGTGAGCGACGAACTTTGGGAGGTGCTGGAATATGCGCTGGATGTTTCCGCAAGGTCGGAAGGAGCCTTCGATGTGACCGTCGGGGCATTGACGAAGCTCTGGCGTAAAGCCTTTCGGCAAAAAGAATTTCCTTCGGAACGAGATATTGAAGTGGCAAAGGCCACCGTCGGCTACAAGGGCATCAAAACGAACCCCCGAACCCGCAATGTCAAACTGAAAAACAAAGGCATGAGGCTCGACTTCGGTGCCATCGCCAAAGGCTACGCCGTGGACGAAGCGATGGAGGTGCTGCGGGATTACGGCATCTACGTTGCCTTGGTGGATGGCGGCGGCGACCTCCGGGTCGGAAATACCCCGCCCGGCCAAAAAGGTTGGGAAATCGAGCAACCGGACAAAATTGTCAACGGCGAACCGACCTACAAAAAAGCCTGGTACGTCAACACTGCCGTCGCCACCTCCGGCGATACCTACCGCTACCTCGAACACGACGGCAAGCGCTACTCGCACATCATCGACCCGCGGACGGGCATGGGACTGACCAACCGCCGCATCGTGACCGTGACAGCTCCCACCTGCATGGCTGCCGATGCCTGGGCGACCGCCGCCAGCGTGGGCATTAAAAAACTGCTGACGGTGGATTTGCGGGAAGAAGGGATTTCCATCCAGATTATCGAGGAATAAGTTTTTGCCAGATTCACACAACCGGAAAAGCCAACACAGCTTTGTTTTTTATCATCCTTCGCACCAAAAGCCCTACTTTTGGCACTTATTTTTCCGCTGCCTGCGGCAAACCAAAACCAACCTTGCCAAATCACGTAAAACCGATTGTCTTAAATTCACTCACATTTTCATGAAAGTTCTCAAGTTTGGCGGAAGCTCCGTCGGCACACCGGAGCGCATCGAGGGACTCATCGACATCCTGAAAGGCTACTACGGCCGGGGCGAACACTTCACGGTTGTTTTCTCTGCCTTCAGCGGCGTGACGGACAGCCTGCTCGAAATGGGTCGGAAGGCTGCTTTCGGTGATGAAAGCTGGCGGGCGGCATTTGAGAAATTTGCCCAGCGCCACCAGGATGCCATCACTGCGCTGCTCACCGGGCCGCTCCGGGAGCAGGTGTCTGCCGACATGGAACGCAGCCACCAGTCGTTGGGCAACATGCTCACGGGCATCTTCCTCGTCCGTGAGGCATCGCCCCGTACGATGGATTACGTGGTTAGTTTCGGCGAACGCAGTTCCGCTTTCATCATCGCCAACGCCATGCAGCAGGCAGGAATTCCGGCCTTTTTTCTGGATGCCCGGAAAGTCATCAAGACCAATAATTCGTTCGTGAATGCGAAAGTGGACTTCGCCGTCACCTACCCACTCGTCAGGGATTATTATACACAACATCCTGAAATACAAGTAGTTACTGGTTTCATCGGCTCCACCTCTGATGATCTGACTACTACGTTGGGCAGGGGTGGTTCCGACTACACCGCTGCCATCATCGCTGCCGGGCTGGACGCTGTGAGCATCGAAATCTGGACGGACGTGGACGGGGTACTCACTGCCGATCCCCGCAAAGTGAAAAAAGCGTTCACCATTCCCAAAATGACTTACGCCGAAGCAATGGAAATGTCGCACTTCGGGGCGAAGGTGATTTACCCGCCCACGCTGCAACCGGCGCTGCAAAAACGCATCCCGCTTTTTATCAAAAACACATTCAACCCGAATTTTGAGGGCACCTACATCACTGACAAGCGTGACCCCTCTGGCCATGCCGTCACGGGCATTTCCTCCATCAACCAGGTGGCACTGCTCACCTTACAAGGCGGCGGCATGTTCGGGGTGCCGGGCATTGCGGGGCGACTGTTCAGCAGCCTGGCGGGGGCGGGCATCAGTGTGATTTTGATTACGCAAGGTTCGTCGGAGCACTCGATTACCTTCGCCATTCCACCCGAACTGTCTGCGAAAGCGAAGCAGCAAGTAGAAACCGAGTTTGGATTCGAAATGGAAAAAGGCATGGTGGAGCCGGTGAAAGTCGAGGTGGATTTGTCCGTCATCGCCATCATTGGAGAGAACATGCGCTACCGGCCCGGCATCGCAGGCCGTATGTTCCAGGCGTTGGGTAAAAACGGCGTGAACGTGGTGGCCATCGCCCAAGGTTCCTCAGAGTTGAACATCTCCGTCGTGGTGGCCCATGCCGACGAGGCCAAGGCGATGAACGCGCTGCACGAGACGTTTTTCCTCTCCGACACCAAGGAACTACACCTGTTCATGGTGGGCGTAGGGCTGATTGGCGCTACGCTGATGGAGCAAATCAGGGCACAGGCGCAATTTTTAAAAGAAAAACGCAGCCTGGAATTAAAAATCATCGGGCTGGCCAACAGCACGAAGATGCTGTTCAACGAAAACGGCATTGACCTGGGCAACTGGAAGGAACTTTTGAACGCCTCCGGCGAAAAAACCAGCCTGGCCAGTTTCGTGGAACGGATGAAAAACCTGAACCTGAGCAACTCGGTTTTCGTGGACAACACCGCCAGCGAGCAGGTCACGCATTTCTACGAAACCATCCTGGAGAGCAGCATCTCCATCTCCACCCCGAACAAAATCGCCACGTCGTCGTCGTACCTGCAATACCAACGGCTGAAGGGAATCGCTGCCCGGCGGGGCGTACCGTTTTTGTACGAAACCAACGTGGGAGCGGGCCTTCCGGTCATCGGCACCCTCGAAGACCTCATCACGAGCGGCGACTGCATCCTCAAAATCGAAGGGGTATTGTCCGGCACGATGTCGTTCATTTTCAACCACTTCCAGGCAGGCGGTGAGCCGTTCAGCGCCATCGTTCGGGAAGCCAAGCGGCGGGGCTACACCGAACCCGACCCTCGTGACGACCTCGGCGGGGCCGATGTACGCCGCAAGCTGCTCATCCTTGCCCGTGAAATTGGCCTGCCGCTCGAAGCCACCGATGTGCAAATCGAAAACATATTGCCCAAAGCGGCACAGGATGCGCCCAGCGTGGATGCGTTTTTCACGGAATTGGAAAAATCAGACGGTTATTTTGAAAAACTCGTGGCAGATGCGGCCAAAGAAGGCAAAGCACTGCGCATGATTGCCAGCCTCGAAAACGGAACCGAAGGTACAAGCCAGGCCTGCATTGGCCTTCGGGCGGTGGATGCCTCGCACCCGTTCTTCGCCCTCAGTGGCAGCGACAACATGATCGTGTTCACCACCGAACGCTACAAGGAGCGTCCGCTCGTGGTGCGTGGCCCTGGTGCCGGTGCCGAGGTGACGGCGGCAGGGGTGTTCGCAGAGGTCGTTCGGATAGGGAATTATTTGTCCTGAATATTTCATAAAAAATTGATAATCAAATACATAGATTAAAATGCAACCCGGAATTAAGGTTTTTGCCCCTGCCTCCGTTGGCAACGCTGCCGTGGGTTTCGACGTGATGGGATTTGCGCTGGAGCAACCTGGCGACGAGGTCATCGTCCGCTTCTCCGACACGCCGGGGCTGCGCATCACACTCATTGCCGGGGCACAGGGCAAACTTTCCAGCGACCCACAGAAAAATACCGCCGGGCTTGCAGCGCTCAAGTTGCTCGAACACCTCGGCGAAACCGGACGGGGCATCGAGATGGAATTGCACAAAAAAATGCCAATCGGTAGCGGTCTTGGCAGCAGTGCGGCCAGTGCAGTGGCGGGTGCAATGGCCATCAACGAATTGCTCAAACGACCGCTGGAAAAAAAAGACTTGCTGCCGTTTGCCCTGCAAGGCGAGTACCTCGCTTCGGGAGGGTGGCACGCTGACAATGTTGCACCGTCGCTCATGGGCGGCCTCGTGCTCATCCGCGACAACGAGACGATGGACTTCCATCGCCTGCCTGTGCCTCACGGTATTTACGCCACGGTGATTTACCCGCATGTGGAAGTGCTGACGAAGGATGCCCGTAGTATTCTGAGCGATGCGGTGCCGTTGAAGAAATTCATCCAGCAAAATGCCAATCTTGGCGCTTTCATCATCGGCCTCTACCGTTCGGACATTGCGCTTATCGGACGTGCGTTGCAGGATGCGGTCATTGAACCGCAGCGGGCAAGGCTGATCCCGCATTTTTATGCCGTGAAGGAAGCGGCGTTGAAGGCGGGGGCGCTGGGTTGCAGCATCTCTGGTGCCGGGCCTTCGATTTTCGCGCTGAGTGCCAACAGCCTGATAGCCGAGGAGGTGCGTGAAGCGATGAGGCAGGTTTATTTTGATTCTAAAATCGAGTACGATTCGTTCATGTCACCCATCAATCAGGAGGGGGCGGTGAAACTTTAACCGAAAGGAAAACGGGATAAAACATGCGTTTTTACAGCACAAAAAACAAATCCAAATTCGTCTCTTTGCAGGAAGCTGTTTTAAAAGGGCTGCCCGAAGATAACGGGTTGTACATGCCCGAATCCATCCCGCAACTCCCTGAAAGTTTTGTAAAAAACTTAAAGAATTACTCGTTTCAGGAAATCGGTTTCGAGGTTTGCAAGTCCCTTTTCGATGGCGCTATCCCTGAAAATGACCTGTGGGACATCGTTGAAAAGTCCATCACCTTCCCCGCCCCTGTCGTGAAATTGGATGACCAAACCTACATCCTCGAACTGTTTCATGGCCCGTCCCTTGCGTTCAAAGACTTTGGCGCAAGGTTCATGGCGCAATTAATGAGCTACTTCAATCGGGGCGAAGACAAGGAATTGGTCATCCTCGTGGCCACTTCCGGCGATACGGGCGGGGCCGTTGCGGCTGGTTTTTACAAGACACCGGGCATCCGGGTCGTCATCCTCTACCCTTCCGGGAAGGTGAGCCACTTGCAGGAAAAACAATTGACGACTTTGGGAGAAAACGTGACTGCCATTGAGGTGGCGGGTACGTTTGACGATTGCCAGGCGCTGGTGAAGCAGGCTTTTTTGGATGAAGATTTGACTCGGAGCATACGCCTCAGTTCTGCCAATTCCATTAATATCGCCCGGTTGGTGCCGCAATCTTTCTACTATTTCGAGGCTTACAAACAATTGGAAGCGGATGAAAGGCCAGTGGTTTTTTGCATACCAAGTGGCAACTTCGGCAACCTGACTGCGGGACTTTTTGCTAAAAAAATGGGGCTGCCTGTACATCGATTCATTGCCGCCACCAATGCAAACGACGTGGTGCCAGAGTATTTAAACACAGGTATTTACTCACCTCGACCATCCACCCCTACCCTTTCCAATGCAATGGACGTGGGAAACCCTTCCAATTTTGCCCGCACATTGGATTTGTATCGTTCCACGTGGAACAATATCAAAAACGAAATTTCAGGATACTCGTTCAATGACGCTGAAACCAAAACAGCCATGAGGGAGGTTTTTCAAAAACACAACTACATTATGGACCCACACGGGGCGGTTGGTTATTTGGCTTTGCGGCAATTTCAGAGAGAGTATGCAGGTGCCAAAGGTGTCGTTTTAGAAACTGCCCACCCTTCCAAATTTCTTCCCGGTGTGGAAGCAATTCTTCAAACAAGCGTCGCTGTCCCCGAAAGATTGGCGGTGTTGTCCCAAAAAGAAAAACAGGCTTGGCAGCTTGGCGCTGCGTTCCACCCATTCAAATCCTGGCTATTGGAAAGTTTTGGGTAAATTTTGTTCCACGTGGAACAAAAAAGCCGGAGAATGGGATATCTCATTCTCCGGCTTTTGCTTTTTTAGGCAACGGTTTATTTTAAAAACTGAACTTCAATCGAAAAAAACTGGTCATTCGTCAAGGCGGCATCCTGGTGGCTCTCGATGGTGTACCCGGTAGCCGGTCGATAAGCCAATATCTGCCTCGAACTGGCGATGGTGCTGGTGGTATTGTTTTCGATAAAAACACCCACAACCGTTTGCTTCTCAAAATCAATGGAAATTTTCCGGGTCTTTAGTTTTTCATCGGCAGCGGTATAATCAAGCCTAACGAGTTCTTTTTCATCATTGAAAATACTGTCCGTTTTGTACTTGTCGGACCAAGCGGGGCGATTGATGTCGGAGGCTGAAAAAATACCCAACTCTTGCCGATAGTTGATGCTGTCCAATACCTGTTCTTCTTTTATATTACCAACCGCTACTATTTTTTTTGCCTTATTTCCATTCGCAAGGCGTTGGGTCTCGGACTCGAAATACGCTTTGAGGTCGAAGAAAGATTTTTCGGCTTTCCTCCCCGGTTTTGTGCCGGATTGACAGGACAATAAAAAAGTCAACATAAAAATCATTGTGAACGCGCTTAAATTCACTTTATTTAACCCCTGCTGCCCACGATGTAACTTACTCAGCATTTTTTTCATTGTCGCAAATTAAACTGTGGCTGTCACTGAAATAACAGGTGTCAGAAGCACCTCTCCATCCATCTCTTTCGGAGGCTCGATACCGAGCATTTTCAAAATAGTCGGGGCAATATCAGCCAGTTTGCCGCTCTTCAATCTTGCACGTTCAGGGTGTTGGTTCACATAAATACACGGAACTGGATTTTTTGTATGAGCCGTATTGGGTGTGCCATCTTCGTTGATCATGTAATCCGAGTTGCCATGGTCAGCAATGATGATAGCGTCATAACCATATTTCAAGCCCGTTTCCAAAAGTCGGCCAAGGCATGTGTCCACCGTCTCGGCAGCTACCTTGCAAGCGTCGAATACGCCGGTATGCCCAACCATGTCGGTATTGGCAAAATTAAGGCAAACGAAATTGGGCTGATGGTTTTCAATATCAGCAATGATAGCATCTGTAATTTGGGCAGCACTCATTTCCGGCTGTAGGTCGTACGTGGCTACTTTCAGGGACGGTATCATGATCCGTCGCTCACCGCTGAAAGGCTCCTCCCGCCCACCGGAAAAAAAGAACGTCACATGTGGGTATTTTTCTGTCTCGGCGATGCGCACTTGCGTCAGGCCATTTTTCGATAATACTTCACCGAGCGTATTCGTGAGATTGTCTTTTTCAAAAATGACGCGTACGTTTTGAAATGACTCGTCGTAGCGGGTCATCGTGACATAGTACAAATTGAGTTTCTTCATCCCGAAATCGGGCATGTCTTTTTGTGTGAGCACGATGGAAATTTCCCGAGGCCTATCGGTTCGAAAATTGAAGCAAACCAATACATCGCCATCCTGAATGGTTGCAATGGGTTCGCCCTTGGCACCCACACAAACGATGGGTTTTATAAACTCGTCCGTCTCTCCGGCTTCATAGCGTTGGCAAATGAGCGATAGCGGGTCGGAGGTTTTTTCACCGATGCCGTTCACCAGCAGGTCGTAAGCTAATTTCACCCGCTCCCAGCGGTTGTCGCGGTCCATGGCGAAGTACCTCCCAATGACAGATGCTAATTTAACTGTTTGATTATCAGTGTTTTGTAAAAATTCTTTTAAAAAACCATGCCCGCTTTTTGGGTCAGTGTCACGCCCATCCATGAAGGCGTGGACGAAAACTTTCTGCAAGCCTTGTGCTTGCCCAGCATCACACAAGGCTTTGAGGTGGCTCGTGTGGGAATGAACTCCGCCATCGGACAACAACCCGATGAAATGGATTGCTTTGCTATTTTCTTTTGCGTACCGGAGGGCTGCCAATAGAACGGGATGCTGCTGCAACTCGCCTTCTCTCACCGCTTTGTTGATGCGGGCCAATTCCTGGTAGACGATGCGCCCCGCACCGATGTTCAGGTGGCCGACCTCGGAGTTGCCCATCTGGCCATCGGGGAGGCCAACCAACTCGCCATGTGTCACCAATTCGGAATTGGGATATTTCTTCATCAACGCATCCATCACTGGCGTACGAGCCTGGGCAATGGCATCGGCTTCATACTTCTGTCCCTTCCCCCAGCCGTCGAGAATGACCAGCATGGCATGTTTCGTACGCATATCAATTGGATTAAAACAGGATGTAATTATTTGCCCGAAGGGGCAACACAAAAATAGAAAGTAACTTCAGCCTGCATCTGTAACTTTTTAAAAAGGCACCGTTACCCGAATTGTTTTTGCGAAGCGGAAAAAATGCATCTTGAAAAATACCACCTGAGTTACCTTGGCGTTAATTTGTCACTCAATTTGCAGCAAGCCATTTTGGAATATTTAACTTTTCAAGTAGTTACCCCTATCGCAAGTCACGTCAGAATTTTGTCAAACGAACATATCGTATTTTTTGCTTGTTTGACATGAAATAAGGAACTTCGCAGGCTCATGCCGGTAAGCCCAAAACAGGCGGACTCATGAGCCGATGTGTTCATAAATTTAAAAACCATGAAAAATTTTCTGTTTGTTCTGCTTCTTGCCCCTTCGATTGCCTTCATAACGGAAGATGAGTTGAATCTTGATGCCATTACCAAGGCTATCAGCAGCGGCAACGCCGACGCATTGAGTCCATACTTTGATGCCACTGTGGAAGTGGCCGTTATGGACAAGGAGGAGACTTACCCGAAGGCCGAGGCCGTGAAAGTGGTCAAAGAGTTTTTTGCCAAAAACAAGCCGACCTCTTTCAAACAGGTACACCAGGGTGCCTCGAAAGGGCAGGATTCCCAGTATTGCATTGGTAACATGACTGCCACTTCAGGTACTTTCCGGGTGTACATTTACATGAAAGTAACTGGCGGCAAGTACATCATTCAGGAGTTGAGGTTTGACAAAGAATAATTTCTGAAAATCTGACCCACAAAAAAAGGCATCCCGCATTTGGGATGCCTTTCTTTTTTAAACTATTGATGGTGGGCTTTATTTTATATCAAAACCCAAGGCCCTTCTCATTTTATCATAAATAGATGTGTTTTCATAAATCCCGCTAAAGAATTCCTCGCCCGGCCCGTAGGCAAAAACTGGTATCAAAGCAGCCGTGTGTTTATCAGTAGTGAAAGCAGGTACGATACTGTCCATTCTGGAAGTCGGGTTGATAGCATAGCCGCCCGTTTCGTGGTCGGCTGTCACGATGACCAGGGTTTCTCCATCCTGCCTGGCAAATTCCAGCACAGCACCGATGGCATTGTCAAAGTCAATCATTTCGCTGATGATGTAGTCCGAATCATTGGCATGGCCGCCCCAGTCAATTTGCGAACCCTCAATCATCAGGAAAAAACCTTTCTCCTGTTGGTTTGACAAAAAGTTCACGGCAGCCTGGCAAGCCGGCACAAAATAATCCCGGCCTTGCGAAAGTGGAAGTGGCTCGCCGTCAGCCGTGAAGTAACCGAAGTTTTTGTTGAAGTCGATAGCAGTGTTTTTGAAATCTTTGTCAAGAAAAGTGGACACGGCATAGCCTTTCTTACTCAATTGGGCCATCAGGTCTTGCTCGTCCTTGCGGCGGTCGAAGTATTGTTTGCCGCCTCCGACAAAAAAATCAACATCCGTCTTCAACAAGCCAGCGGCAATTTCTTCCATCATGCCCCGGTCTTTTTCATGTGCAAAAAAACAGGCCGGCGTGGCATGTGTGATGGAAGACGTGACTACAAGGCCCGTTGCAAAACCGGCCAGTTCGGCTTCTTCGAGTATGGTCTGAGCGGGTTTGCCTTTTTGATCCACTCCGATGGCACCATTGTAGGTTTTTTTGCCACAAGAAAATGCCGTCGCACCGGCTGCCGAGTCGGTCACAAGGTTGTCGGAGGCATACGATTTGTGCAGGCCAATGTACTTGAATTGCTCCAGGTTGAGTTTGTTCCCGTTGATGTACATGCCCGCTGTGATTTGCGTCAGGCCCATGCCATCGCCTATCATCAGGATGATGTTTTTGGGCGGAGTAAAAGTTATCGTATCCGTCGCAACAATGATTTCTTTATCCTTGCTGATTACTTCCGTTGTCGGTTTGGGGTGACATGCCAACATTGAAATGCAAAGGGCAAGTGTGATGGGTTTTTTCATGTTCAAAAAAAGTTTTTTAACAAAGAACGTATCGTTTGCCCGGCAGGGAACGCACGATGCCTTTGAATTCAAGGTTCAGCAGCAACGAGGCCAGTTCGCTGTTGGTTATGTGGGATTGATAGCTCAACTGGTCAACGCCGATTTCTTCTTCTTTTTGAATCAAATCGACCACGGTTTTCTCTTGCGCTGAAAGTTCCTCAAAAAGACGGCCTTGCAGCGGCTGCGGGTTACCATCTTCGCCATCCCGGTTCCAGCGCAGGGTAGTCGCTACGTCTTCGGCGCTTTCAATCAGCGAGGCCATGTTTTTTTTGATTAAAAAATTGCAGCCCTGCGAAAATTTATCCTTCACCCGGCCCGGCACCGCAAATACATCCCTGTTGTAGCCGTTCGCCTGCTGCACGGTGATGATGGAGCCGCCCCGCACTGCCGTTTCCACCACAATCAGCGCATCGCACAAACCTGCAACGATGCGGTTGCGCATGGGGAAATTTTCCCGCTCCGGCCCCACATGGCTGGCAAACTCGGTTATCAGCCCGCCTTTTTCCGCCATTTCCAGGGCCACTTTCCGATGCTGTGCCGGGTAAATCCTTGCCAGCCCATGCCCCAGTACAGCTACTGTTTCAAGGCCGGACTGTAGGCTTTTTTTATGCGCCGCTACATCAATGCCATAAGCTAAACCACTGATTATGACGGGTTTATAAGGTGTAAGCCCCTCGACCAACTCATCGCAAATGCTTAGGCCCTGCGGGGAGGGGGTGCGGGTTCCAACAATGCTGATGGTGCGCTGATAGTTCAAATCGGCGGTGCCTTTGTAGTACAACATCACCGGGGCATCGTTGATGTTTCGGAGCCGTTGAGGATAATCTTTGTGTAGATAAAAAAGTGGGGTGATGACATGTTGGTCCATAAACTCCAACTCTTTTTCCGCCTCATCCAACACACTTTTGCCGGAGATGTTAGTGGCTGTCATCTCGCCAATACCTGGGATTTTGAGCAACTCCGATTTTCTCGCCTCAAAAACCTCCCTTGCACCACCGCAGTAACTGACCAATACCTTGGCCGTTACTGCTCCCACCAGCGGGATTTTGGTCAATGCTACTTTATAAAGGAGGTCTTTCATTACTTTTGCTCAGGATTGCAGGTGCTTTTAAGTTCGGTCGTTTTTTTGCAGAAGAGAGCTATCGTCCCTTGAAAAGCCTAAAGTGCTTGCACCAACGAGCCACAAACTTACTTCAAACCTGTTAAATGAAAATGAAAGGTTTATTATCAAAAGTAGAGTACATCGTCATTGGTGTACTGGCCCTGGTTTTCCTGCTTTGGACCATATCAAAATGCAACGCCCACAAGCAGGGGGCACAAACCACCGCGGCTGCCGAAGCCAGAGAAGACAGCCTGGCCAATGCGAGTGGTAAGCCTGCTGCCACTACGGCCTCACCGCAGCAGCCCGCCACCGGCCAAACGGCAACTGCCACCCAACTTGCTGTCACTACTGCCGGTGAAACCACTACCGCTGCCCCCGCTCCAACGCAGCAAAGCCAGCCTGCCACCACACCGGCCTCGAAAGAGCCGCAGCTTTCCAAACTCTACGTCACCATCGATAAACTCAAAGTCAGAAAGTCCCCGGGACTGAAAGGTGAACTGCTGGGCGAGTTGAAACTTTTCGATGAGGTGTACTACATGAACGAAGTCACCGACTCCAGCTACCAGGTGAACCTGGGCAAAGAAATGGCCAACGAACCCTACGTGAAAATCAAGACCAAAAGAGGCACCATCGGGTGGGTGTACGGTGCCGGGGTTCACTACGTGAAGAAAAAACGAAGTGGCGTTTTGGAGTGATTTTCAGGGAGCCACCTCCAGCACGAAGCCGCTGCTATGCACATTCACAATGCGGATGCGCTCGTCTTTCACTAAATATTTTCGCAGACGGGAAATGAACACGTCCATGCTCTTGCGGGCGAGGAAGTCGTTTCGGCCCCACATTTTATCCAGCACCCGCTCCCGACTGACGAGTTGGCCTGCGTTCTCGCAAAGCATTTTCAGCAGCTTGGCTTCCTTTTCAGTCAAATGCACGACTTCTTCCCCGATTTGCAGGCGCAGTTTTTCACTGTCAAAAATGTATTTCCCGATTTGAAAAACGCGGCGGTTTTCATCGCCCGTTTGATTGGAAGAACCAAAGGCCGTGCGTTTCAGCACTGCCTGAATCCGCACCACCAACTCTTCCTCGTTCACCGGTTTTTTGATGTAATCGTCGGCACCTGCTTTGAAACCACGAGCCACATCGGCGTGGAGTGATTTCGCAGTGAGAAAAACGATGGGCAAATCCGGGCGGCGGTTGCGCAACAACTCGGCCACCGTGAAGCCGTCCAGCGCAGGCATCATCACGTCGAGCAGGCAAAGGTCGCAGGGCCAATCCTTGAACAGGCGAAGGGCTTCGACTCCGTTTTTTGCCCAGACCACCTCAAAGTCACGGGAAGTCAGGAACTCACCGAGCAAAAACCCCAGCGCTTCATCGTCTTCTGCCAGCAGGATTTTAGGTTGCATCGTCATCGGGTTGAAAGGTTGGGTTGTACCTTTGCGAACTTAACACCCTGTTGGGTGTTCCATGTTCCAAATTTACGAACCACCACCATGCAACGACAAGTACAGGCATTCTTGCCTACGGATTGGGGAAACTTTAACATCATCGCCTACGCCGGGTCGGCTGACGACCTGACGCCGCATGTCGCTTTGGTGCATGAAAATTTAGACCCCGCCCGGCCCGTACTCGTACGCATCCACTCGGAGTGCATGACCGGCGATTTGTTCCACTCCCGCCGCTGCGATTGTGGGGAGCAATTGGACAAGGCGCTTGAAATGGCGGCAAGGGAAGGCGGCGCGGTGATTTACCTCCGCCAGGAAGGGCGGGGCATTGGCCTCATCAACAAACTGAAAGCGTACAACCTGCAAGACCAAGGCTTCAACACCGCCAACGCCAACACGCACCTCGGCTTCGAGGTGGATGCCCGGCAGTACGGCCTGGCGGTTGAAATCCTGAACGACCTCGGCATCCGCCAGATCCGCCTGCTCACCAACAACCCGCTGAAAATCGAAGCCATCGAACACTCCGGCATCGAAATCGTCAGCCGGGAGCCGCTCGTCATCGAACCAAAAAAGGAAAATGCCGCCTACTTGCGTACGAAGCGGGAAGTGATGGGGCACCTTTTGAAATAGTTGAAAATGGAGAATTGAAAATTACAAATTATCCATGTGATGCGTTTTCAATTTTCAATTAAATATCAATCTTCATCCACACCGGACAGTGGTCGGAATGCACGGCCTCGTTGAGGTGGCGGACATCCAGCACTTTTTCCTTCAAATTATCCGTAACTGACTGATAATCAATTCTCCAACCCTTGTTGTTGGCCCTCGAATTGAAGCGGAAACTCCACCAACTGTACTCCACTTTGGCGGGATGCACCTGCCGGAAAGCATCTGTGATGCCGCTGCCAAACCACTTTGTCATCCAGGCCCGCTCTGCTGGCAGGAAGCCGGAGGACTGCTGGTTGGTCTTCGGGCTGTGGATGTCGATGTCGGTGTGGGCAATGTTGTAGTCGCCCACGACGATGATTTTCGGACGTTCTTTTTTCAACTCGCCTATCCAGTTGAAAAAATCATCGAGGAACCCGTACTTGAAGCCCTGGCGTTCCTCGCCGGTGGTTCCCGAAGGGAAGTAGCAGTTGAGCAGCGTCCAGTCGCCGAAGTCGGTGCGCAGGATGCGCCCCTCCCGGTCGTATTTTTCCATGCCGCAGCCCGCCACCACAAGGTCCGGTTCTTTTTTTGACATGGTGGCCACGCTGCTGTAGCCTTTTTTTTCCGCCGAGTGCCAGTAGTGAAATTTATAGCCCAGTGCTTCGAAATGCACAGCATCTACCTGGTCAGGCTGCATTTTCGTTTCCTGAAAGCAGATGATGTCGGGGTTTTCCTGCTTTAACCATTCGAAGAGGCCCTTGCCCGCTGCCCCCCGAAAACCGTTGACGTTGTAAGAAATAATGGTCGTAGGCATTTGATTTTGTTTTGATGGCAAACATAAGTATTAAGTAAAAAGGAGAAAGGACAAAGTAAAAAGTGTAGGCCGAGCGCGTATCTCTCGCCAGTTTGACAACCATGTTTTTCCTAAAAAAATACATACATGGCTGCAACTGCACCGGACCTTTCCATCCTTGACGAGCCGTTTGCGCTCAACTCCGAGCAGGTTGATTTTTATCGGGAACACAATTTTGTCAAACTCAAGCAGGTGTTCCCGACGGAGGTGCTGGCGCATTTCGGCCAGGTCGTTTCACAAAAAGTGCAGGAACTGAACACCCAGCACCTGCCGATGGAGCAGCGGGACACCTACGGCAAAGCCTTCCTCCAAATCGTGAACATCTGGACCCGGAGCGAGGAGGTGAAACGCTTCGTGTTCGGCAAGCGGCTGGCCCGTATCGCCACCGAACTGATGGGCGTGCGGGGCGTGCGCATGTACCACGACCAGGCGCTGTTCAAGGAGCCGTGCGGCGGCGTTGTAGTAGGCCTTCATTTTTTCGACTGTTTGGCGCCAGACTTTTTTCGGATGTCAATTTGGAGTTCTTCTTCAGCAATGTCAATCATTGTTTCAAGGGCCTCCACTTTTTGTTCCGATAGTTCCAACTGCCGTTTCAGTTGTTTGATTTGCACCTCGAATGATGGCTCCGCAACGACCAAGTGATCAATATTTTTGAAATCAAATTTTATAAAACCGAAATGACAATTGACGGCGAATATGCCAAGGCGTTGCGGGAAAAATTGAGGGTTTTCCAGGAAACGACAAATACCAGAAAATACCCGATGCTCACCCTGATGACTACGTTTGGGATAAACGTGAACCAGCACAGTTTAGGGGTAGTGGAGAAGGTTATGACGCTGGAGGATTTGTTTGGGTAAGGAATGTAGTGCCAGGTCACATCCTCAAATCCTCAAACCGGCACTCCGGGCACTCGGTTTTGGCAAAGGTAAAAGTAGTGGCCGGTGTCTGCTTGTTGGGCGTTAACTTGTTCATTATCAACGTGTAACGGGAGCCATCCTTGCCAAACGACTTGATGCTCACGATGTCAAGCGTTTTTTTGTCCAGCGTCAGCCGGATTTTCGAATAGTCGGAATCTTTCGAAATGGGCTTGAACTCGATTTGCTGCACGAGCTTGCCGTTTTCCGAAAATTCATTGGTGAGGCCGTAGATGTAGTCGTTCCAGGCGTAGGCTTTCAGCAGATCCTGCGGGGATGAGATGCCGCCTTCCGCCGCATCCTCCTCCACGTCATTGATTTGCACCTCCTTGTTTTTGGCGATGTACAGCCAAACCGCCTTCCCGTCGGAGACGAGGGTGCGGTCGTTGAGGTTGAGGCGGTACTTCTCGCCCTGCTGCACCAGCTTGCCTTTTTGCGTTTGCTTGGGCTGCTGCGGCACTTCGATTTCCAGCGAAAACTCAGCCTCCAACGTTTGGAAAGCTTCATATTTCTTGCGCATTTTCTCCAAAACTTCCTTCGCCTGTGGGTCGGACACCTCTTTTTTGGCGACGGGCGTTTGCGCAAAAACAACCACCGTGAAAATGGAAAAAAGGCTGGCAAGCATTATTTTTTGCATGGTTTCTCTTTTTTAGAGATGTGAGATGTGAGAGGGTGAGAGGTGAGATTCGGCATTTTAAATCCAAACCGCTTTCTGAAAACAACTCCCGTCTCCATCATTCGCTTTCGTAAACGCTTCGGACGGGCGATTATTCATCTGGCCACCGTTTCAGCCGGTTAAAATTTGTTTAAAAACGGTGCCGTGCTACTCCGGCTTTCCCCACGACCACCCGAAACGCAGCGAGAGTTCGCCCAAAAACGAGGAGAGTTCGCCATCGTTCGGCTTGGGCAGGCTGGTGTCGGAGACGAAGCGGTAGCCGCCTTCGAGGCCGAACCGGAACCATTGGAAAACGTTGATTTCCACACCCAGCGATGGCTGCACCACGAAAATCTTGTCGTCCGGTTCGTCCTCGGATTTCAAATCGCCACTGCCCATCAGGAAGCCGATTTTCGGATGCACCACCTTGAAGGAACGGGGCACGAAACCCACCATGAAGCCGCCGTAGGAAAGGTCGAAATTTCGTTTTTGACCGTTGTAAGTGGTTGATTCCGAGCTACTTGCCCCGCCAAAACCCAATAGCAAGGACTTGTTGAATTCCAATCCGCCAAAGCCGCCGCTGATGAAGGCCGTTTCGTCGCCGGAGCCGACAAACCCCAACACCGTGCCGCCCCAGGCACCCGTGAGTTTCAAGCCTGTTTTGCCAAACAGCGTTTCGTCCCGCTGCGCGTGAAGTGCCGTTGCCAGGAAAAACAGTGCGGGTAGGAGTAACGGGAATTTTTTCATGTGGTCAAAATTTGAGGCAAGATACGACGGGAAGGGCCCGTCCGCCAAACCTTAGTGGCCGCTACTTCGACGAACGGCCTGCATTTTTGGAGGAAGTAGCCCGCCGAATGCCGAAGCAGCCAGGCAACGGGCTGATTTTACCAACTAATGACAAACCATCGTAGGTGGCTCGTGTTCAGAATGTGTCAAACAACAAAAATCCGAGTAGCCCAGAACCTCCGAGTTTTGTGATTTTAGTTGGTGAAAAATGGCCCCGGCAGGCGTGTTCGTCTGGCCGGGGTTTTTTATAGAGGTGAGAAGGTGAGAGCCGGCGAGAAGGTGAGGTTGTATCCCGATAGCTATCGGGATGAATTTCAGCATTTTAAATTCAAATTACTTTCTCAAAACAACTCACGCCTCAATATTTCAAAGAAAGGCACGAATTTCACCCCACATAAAAAACGCTACGCATGTCCATCCAAATTGCAGGCAGGTCTTTCCAGCCCAACCCGACTACCTACCCGGTCTGGTGGGCCATCATCAATCTGGGCATTTTGCTGTACGGCATCCTGTTCCTGAAATGGAGCCTCGAACCTGTCATTTTCCTGTTTTGGATGGAAATCATTTTCTCCATCGGGGCAGCGCTGGTGCGGGCAGCTTTTGCCCTGGAGGGCCAGCCGTTCATGGCCACACTGCTCCGCAGGATTTTCCTCGTGGGCGCCGGAGCGGTGCTCGGCGTCGGCTTCATTCTGCTGACGGTTACTTTCACCATCCATGCCTTCCACGATGCCTCCGGGCTGGTTGGGTCCAACCTTCAACTTCAAATGTTTTTGCTGCTGCTGAATTACTTGGCAGCGCTGGTGTTCCATTTTTTCCTGAACGGGCGCTTCCGGTCGGCCAGCCCGATCGGTGAGTTGATGAGCACCTTCGTGTACCTGCTGGTGCTGCTTTGCCTCATCATGGTGGTCACGATGCACCTGCTGCCGAAGTTCCCGGCGCTGAACCAGTCGCTGTGGGTCGGCTTGGCGGTGGTGGGCATAAAATTCGGTGTGGATTTGCTTTTCTGGAAAGTAAAAAGAGTGAAACCTGAAATATTGGAGGTGAGAGGCGAGGAGTGAGAAGCGAGGTTTTAAAGAATTCAAGGGTTTTCCTCACCGCCTCAGCTCTCGCTGTCTCACCTCTCACTTCTCACCGCTCCAATCCCACACAACAATTTCCCAAAGGTCGGTCTCGTCACGGAAGGTGTGGATGGTTTCAAAACCCACCCGCCGGTGCGCCCGCAGGGAGCGGGTGTTTCGGGTGGCGATTTCCGTGATGCAGAAGTCAAAACTGCCGGAAAATAATTCTTTGTGCTTCAAATACAGCCCGTCAAAAATGCCCATGCCCCGGTAGCCGTCCGCCACGCAAATTTGCCCCATGACGTAGTAGCGGTAGTCCGACACTTTTTTTCCGTCGTAATCCAGCCCGTCAAACACGACGAACATCGGTTTCAGCACCGGCACCAAATCCTGGAACGAAGGCAGCATCACCAATGCGTAACCCACTACCTGGTCGCCAGCTTTCGCAATGACCTGTGGCACTGCCCCGTTCATTTTTTGCAGCAAATCAAAATTGTGCTGCACGGTGACGAAGCCTTGAGAGGAAGCAATCTCATCGGAAACACGGGTGGAAAGGTTGGCCTGCTGCAAAGCAAGCACCTGCCGGATGTCTTCGTTGTCGGCGATGGTGGTGATTTGAATAAACCCGGCGGTGTTCGGTTGGTTGCTCATTTTGGGAAAAACTATCGGCAAGTTAAACTGACTTATCTTCAGATACGGCCTTGAGCAGGTCGCCAACGTACTGTGCCTGCACCAGTTCGGGGCTGGCCTGGAACATTTTGAGCACTTTGATTTCGTAGTCCTCGACCCTGATGACTTCCCCCTGTTCGGGAATTTCCTCCGCAATCTTCATCAGCAGGCCCGACAAGGTGTGGTACTCTTCACTCTCCGGGAACGGCACGGGCAGGAATTCATTGATTTCATCCAGCGGGTTTTGCGCCTGTATTCGGAAGGTGGTTTCGTCCACTTTTTCAACGATGGGCGTTTCGGTATCGTACTCGTCCTGAATGTCACCGACCAACTCTTCGATGATGTCTTCGAGCGTCACCAAGCCCACCGTGCCGCCAAATTCGTTGACGGCAATGGCCAACTGCACCCGCTCCTTCTGCATCAGCCGCAACAACCGAACGACTTTTTTGCTGGAAGAAACGTACAGCATGGGCCTGAGTATCTCCCGGATGTTTTTACCGTTTTTCTGGCGGGAGAGCAGCAGCAGGTCTTTTGAGTGGACAAACCCGATGATGTTGTCGATGGAATCGTCGTACACCGGGTAGCGGGAGTAGCCCTCCGAGATGGCAAATTCGATGGATTCCTCGATGGGTGTTTCCACATCGAGCGCGGCAATCTGGGTGCGGGGCTTCAAAATTTGCCAAACAAAACGGTCGTCGAAATCAAACACATTTTGAATCAACTCCCGCTCCGAGGCTTCGATGGCCCCGCCTTCGGCGCTCTCGGCGATGATGAGTTTTAATTCCTCCTCCGAGTGGATGGCTGCATGAGGCACAGGTGTGATGCCAATGAGCCGCAGGATGAAATTGGCGAAGCCGTTCAGCACAAAAATGAACGGCCTGAACACCAGGTGGAAAAGCCGTAGCGGTGCGGCCACAGCAAGCGCCGTGTTTATCGGATGGCGAATGGCCAATGATTTGGGGGCCAATTCCCCGAAAACGATGTGCAAAACCGTGATGGTAGCAAAAGCTATCGGAAGTGCAATTTTATGCGCCAGGGCTTCGTCCACCTGCATGTTGAACAGGTCCATCGTTTGAATAATCACCCTTGAAACGACGCTCTCCCCAATCCAGCCCAAGCCAAGACTGGCAATGGTGATGCCCAATTGGGTAGCGGCAAGGTACCCGTCGAGGTTGTTCACCATGCTCTCGGCGATGCGTGCCGTGAAACTGGAACCAGAACGAACTTGCAATTGTGAAATCCGAACCTTGACAATGGCAAATTCGGCAGCTACGAAAAAACCGTTCAGAAGAACTAAGAAGACAGTGAGTAATATGTCTGCGACCATGTAGGTGACTTGCGTCTTGTTGGAAAATCCTTTTTCTTACGAAAAAACCTCGTAATTGTTGGGGAATTGCAGCAAATGTAAATGTTTTTTTGCATGGTTCGGCGGGCAAATCGTTAATTGACAGGAAATCAGGCTGCCGCATCGTACAACCAGCGTGTTTTTAAAAAACTGCACACCGCAGAAAAAATGCCCTTGCGGTCTAATTTTGACGCCGTATTTCTGTTGGACTTTGGACACTCAACCCAATCGTTCCGTAGGAACGAAATCTTTGTAGGGGCACCAAATGAAATTTTACCCGTTCCGTAGGAACGGCATCTGAGCATCTACAAAGATTTCGTTCCTACGGAACGATTGGGTTGAGTGTCCAAAATCTAAATTTCTGAGCTTCACCTTCTAAGAAAACACAAGCCATGACGATTGAGGAAAACATCCGCAAAGCCTCCACCCTGCCGGGCGCATTCTACCGGGACAAAGCAGTTTTTGAAACGGTGAAGGAAAAAATCTTTGCGGCCACCTGGCACTACGTGGCCGATGCCGGGGTGGTGAAAAATCCCGGCGACGTGCATCCCTTCACACTGCTGCCCGGCGTGCTCGACGAACCGCTCGTGCTGGCCCGCGACCGGGAGGGCCATCTGCGCTGCCTCTCCAACGTCTGCACGCACCGGGGGAAAATCATCGTGGAGCAGCCCGGCAACCTGGGGATGCTGCGCTGCGGCTACCACGGCCGCTGCTTCCGGTTGGACGGTTCGTTCAAGAGCATGCCTGAATTTCAACAGGCTGAAAATTTTCCGACCAAAGATGACGACCTCACGCAAGTGCCTGTACATCAGTGGCTTGGGATGATTTTCGTGTCGCTCCAGCCGACATTCGATTTCGAGGAGGCCACCCGGCCCATCCGCGAGCGCATCGGGTTTCTGCCGCTGGAGCAGTTGAGATTTCACGAAGAGGGTACGCAGGACTACTTCGTGGCTGCCAATTGGACGCTCTACTGCGACAACTTTCTGGAGGGTTTTCACATCCCGTTCGTGCATCCGGCGCTGAACCAAGCGCTGGACTTCGGGCAGTACGGCTACCAGCTTTTCCGCTACTGCAACCTCCAGGTCGGCATTGCCGAAGACGGCCAACCGCACTTCGACATCCTGCCCGACCAGCCGGATTTTGGAAAAAAAATCTACGCCTGGTATTTTTGGCTGTTCCCGAACCTGATGCTGAATTTTTACCCCTGGGGCCTCTCCCTCAACGTCGTGGAGCCACTCGGCCACGACCGCACGAGGATTGCTTTCAGGACCTATCGATTTGAAAACCAGCCGTTTAACAGAGGTGAAAATCAATTGGAAAAAACGGAATTCGAAGATGAGGCTGTGGTGGAAAGTGTGCAGCGGGGCATCCAGTCGAGGTTCTACCGGCAGGGCCGTTTTTCACCGACGATGGAGCAGGGGGTGCATCATTTTCACAGGCTGGTGGCGGAGTTTTTAGACAGTTTTGATTGTTGATTGTTGATTGACGATGTGATGGCTGATGGCCAATTTCGGTAATGAGTTCAAAACGGTGGATGGCAAGGAACGCCCAATCATCCGTTTTACATCTCACATTCCATCAAAAATCAACAATCATGTAATCAACAATCGTCAATCAAAACCACTCAATAAAATATTCGCTACCCCTTATAAAATGGCAGTTTCACCACCTTCGCCGCCAGCCGTTTTCCACCTGCAACTACCTGAATATCAGCGCCTTCCTTCGCAAATGGCGTGGTCACGTAGCCCATGCCGATGGGTTTGTCGAGCGAAGGTGACTGGGTGCCGGAGGTCACTTTCCCGATGACGTTGCCTGCCAGGTCTTCGATGGGGTAGTCGTGGCGGGGCACCCGGCGGTCGAGCACGTCGAAGGCGACGAGCTTGCGGCTGAGGCCGGTTTCTTTTTGCTTTTTGATGAGGTTGCTGGCGTTGAAGTCGCCCTTGTTCAGCTTGGTAATCCAGCCGAGGCCCGCTTCGAGCGGGGAGGTGGTGTCGTCGATGTCGTTGCCGTAGAGTGCGAAGCCCATTTCGAGTCGCAACGTGTCACGGGCACCGAGGCCGATGGGCTTGATGCCATAATTTTTGCCTGCTTCAAAAACAGCGTCCCAGAGTTTTTCGATGTGCTCGTTGCGGGCGTAAATCTCGAACCCGCCCGAACCCGTGTAGCCCGTTGCCGACACCAGCACGTTGTCGATTCCGGCAAACCTGCCCTTCGCAAACGTGTAGTATTTCATGCTGGCAAGGTCGATGCCCGTGAGCGGTTGCAGCGCTTCGGCAGCCTTCGGGCCTTGCACGGCGAGCAAGCCGGTCTCGTCCGAGATGTTGATCATCCGGGCATCGAAGGTGTTGTGCTGCGCAATCCAGTTCCAGTCTTTTTCGATGTTCGACGCATTGACCACCAGCAGGAAAACCTGCTCGCCCTCGCCGCCCCGGCCCATGTCGGGGTTCAGTGGCAGGTGGTACACCAGCAGGTCGTCCACGATGCCGCCCTCGTGGTTGGGCAGGCAGGAGTACTGGGCATCGCCGATTTCGAGTTTGGAAGCATCGTTCGAGGTGACTTTTTGCACCAGCGCCAGCGCCTCCTTGCCCCGAACGATGAACTCGCCCATGTGCGACACGTCGAACACACCGACAGCTTTGCGCACCGTGTCGTGTTCTTCCCGGATGCCGGCGTAGGAAATGGGCATGTTGTAGCCTGCGAACTCGGCCATTTTTGCCCCGAGGGCAATGTGTTTTTCCGTCAATGGTGTGGTTTTCATATTATCTTGATTGTTGGATTGCTTGATTGTTAAGAATGTTTGTTGAGAATTGGGCACTATGCCGACTGCCAACTTTCGAACTGCCCACTGCTACTTCGGCTCCACCAGCGTCACCTCGTCAATCACATCGCCGATTTCGATTTTGTGAACCACGTCCATGCCCTCCGACACTTTGGCGAAGATGGTGTAGTTCCCGTCGAGGTGGGGTGTGGGGCTATGGGTGATGAAAAACTGCGTCGACTCGGTGTTGTTGCCAGCCGAAGCCATGCCCACGTAGCCCTCCTGGTCGTAGTGGAGGTTGGGCAACTCGGAGCGGATGGCGTAGTTGGGGCTTCCGTAGCCATCGCCACGGGTGCAGCCGCCCTGCACCACGAAATTCGGCACCACCCGGTGGAAGTTTTTGCCGTTGAAAAACTTGTCTTTTATCAATTCCAAAAAGTTGCTGACAGTGCCGGGAGCCTGCTCGGTGAGCAGGTCCAGCGTGATGGTTCCTTTTTTGGTTTTGATGGCCACCTTCGTGCCTGGCTTGAGGTCGGTGATGATTTTCCAGTCGATTTTATGGGTAAACTTGGGCTTGGCGGCCACGCTCTTTTCGATGCCTTTGAAAAAATCGAGCGTTTTTTTCACTTCGTAGTACGTCTCGATTTCCTGCGGCAGGCGCAGCTTTTTCATGGCGTTTTCGAGGATGCTCAAGCTGTCAAAAGTCGCTTTGAAGTTCAAGGCCGGGTCGCGCAACACCTCGGCTGCGACAGCCATCATGCCCACGTCGCCGTTTTCGATGGCATCCCGGAAGCACTCGGTGATTTCGCGTTTGGCCGTGATGCCGCCGCCAAAAAACGAGTTGAAATTCGGCTTCCGGGCAATGTTGGCGAGGGCTTCCACGCTGGCCGTGCGCACGGGTGCCAGGTCGGAGGGGTAGCCCACATCGCGGATGTAGCGGTAGTTCCAGCCGTATTCGCCCAGCCCCCGGATGGCTGCTGCTTTTTCGTAAGGCGAAGCGGCTCCCTCAAAACGGCGTTTCAACTCCCAATTGAGGTACTTCCTCGATTCCTCGAAGCCGTAGGGCAAATGTTTGGAGGCGGCGGCGTACATCGCCAGGGCCACCTGCCATTTTCTGCCTGGCTGTTTCGCCACTTCCCAGTAGGTGCTGGCCTCTTCGCCCACGCCGTGTTCCACAAAAAATTCCGCTGCCGTGACTGCCACTGCCATTGACGGGTCTTCCAGCGCATGGTAAGCAGTGGCTTTCACTTTTTCATACTCAAAATTGCCGAGCGCCCGCAGGATGTTGCATTTCACGCGGTAATCCCGCTCGATGTTGTACTGGTAAAGCAGCGCATTCACTGCCCGCTCCGATTTGGTTTTGCCCAACGCAATCGCCAGCGACATCCGCATGCGGTAGTCGTCCTCCTTGGCCAATGCCGGTGCTATCAGGCTGTCGCCATTGGTCAGTTCGATGTCTTGCGCCCTCGACAGGTAGTTGGCACCGATGAAACGTACACTGGCCGGGTATCTTGAGTTGGTGGCAAAGTCCAGCATTTTGGCGGTGCCCTCTGCCGACACCATCTTGCGCAGCGCATAACGATAGATGGCCCATGCCTGGCCCTCCATCAGCGTGGTGTCCGTGAGGCGGTACGTGCTGATGCCGGACAGGGCACCCAGCAGTTTTACGGTGCCGCATTTGCCGATGGCCTCCATGATGGCCGCGTTGAAATCTTTGGAAACTCCCGTGGTATCGTAGCGGTCGAAGGCATCGAGCAGGGGCTGCTCGGCCCTGGAGTTGCCGATTTGCCCGAGTGCGTAGGCAGCGGCGATGCGCACTGCCTCGGCAGGGTCGTCCAGCCGCCGCACGAGGCTGTCGATGGCCGTGCTGTCCTTGATGGAAGCAAAGGCCATCACGGCCAGGTAGCGCATGGTCGCGTCTTTGTCCCGGAAGTGCAGCAGCAGGCTGTCCGTGTGCCCCCGGTCTTTCAAATCGTACAGACTTTGATAGACGGGGTTGGTGAAATCCAGGTGTACGCCTGCCTGTTTTTCCTCGGAAGGAGGTACACACCGGGTGCAGATTCCGACAAAAACTACGGCTATAAGTAAGGTTAAGTATTTGTTCATTGATTTCTATTACTTCAATTCTCGTTCACACGCCTTCAAGATGTGAGAAGTGAGAGGGTGAGAATGTGAGGTTCAATCCCGATAACTATCGGGATGAATTTGAGCATTTTAAATTCAAATCACTTTCTCAAAAAACTCACGGCTCAATAGTTTTCACACGCTTTTTTCAAAAAAAAAAATCATCTCCCACCTTCAAGGCCATCATCGGTTTTTTTCTTGCCCGATGTGTCCCGTTTCACTGCACCGCCTGTGCCGAACGGGTCTTCGTAAAAATCGTCGCCGCCTGCCGGGGTATCGATGCCACCGTCATCACCGCCGGAGCCTTCGTCGTCAGAGCCTCGGTTGTCGTAATCACTGCAATCGAGTCCGATGCTCAGGTCGCCGCCGGGGCGCACGAAGCGGGCCTTGGCATCGTAGCCCGTGGCGTTCGGGTCGGCTTCCAGGCGGAGCAACAGTTCCTTACAGAACGGTTTTGCCATCCTGCTGCCCTGCCCCTCGGCTATCGAAAGGAAACGGATCCAACGGTCTTCGCCCCCCACCCACGTGCCCACCACGAGGCTGGGCGTCACGCCCATGAACCAGCCGTCCACGTAGTCGTTGGTGGTCCCGGTTTTGCCGCCGATTTCGCTTTTCAGGCCCATGCCGCCGCTGGCGTATTTCAGCATGTCTATCATCACGTAGTTCGGTTCTTCCTCCAGCGCCTGGTTGTCCTGCTCTTCCTGCGAGTAAATCGTGCGGCCATTTTTATCTTCGATGCGGGTGATGTAGATGGGTTTGCTGTGGTAGCCGTTGTTGGCAAAAGTCGTGTAGGCCCCTGTCATGTCCATCACCGTCATGTCGGCTGCACCGAGGCAGATGGAGGGTTGCCGGGGTATTTTTTTGATGTCAACACCCATGTTGTCGAGCAATTCGATGACCGGCTCCGTGCTGCCCAATTGCTGCATGAGGAAGACCGAGACCGAGTTGATGGACTTCTGAAGTGCCGTGCGGAGCCGCAGCCGACGGTAGCTGTACTTGCCATCGGAGTTCTGCGGGGTCCAATCTTTGATGAGCTTGAAATTCCCGGTTCCTGCAAAAATGGTGCGGGGCATATCCTCGACCTCCATGCAGGGCGACACGCCTTGCTGCGCAATGGCCGTGGCATAGATGAACGGCTTGAAGGTGGAGCCTACCTGCCGGTTGGCGCTCGTGTGGTTGAAGGCAAAATACTTGTGGTTGATGCCGCCGACCCATGCCTTCACGTGGCCTGTTTTCGGGTCGATGGCCAACGAGCCGATTTGCAGGAACATGTGGTGGTACTTCAACGAATCGAGCGGCGACATGGTGGTGTCTTTTTCCATTCTTTCGTTGTAGTCGAACACCACCATCTTTATTTTTTTGTTGAACTCCCGCTCCACGTTTTTCTGAAATGCCTGCCAATCTTTTTTGAGTTCGTTCCACTTTTCCGATTGCATCGCCTTCCGCTGCGGGCCGCTCAAATCCCGATAGCTATCGGGATTGCCTTTCAGCATTTTTTCGATGGCGGGGTCGCCGAGGCGCAGCCCGTCCACGTCGTTTTCGAGTTCTGCTTCCAGCGAGCCGATGGCATGGTCGCGCATGGCAATGTAGCGCTCGGAATAGCGCACGAGTTGCGCCAGTTTGCGTTTGCGGTAGGTCAGTTCGCCCTCCGTGGTCTTGGCATCTTTGTAGTCCCACGGGGATTTTTTCATGCGTTTGTTCCACAAATCCCAGAAGCGGGCCTGCACTTTTTTCATGTGGACGACCATCGCCTCCTCTGCATGTTTCTGGATGACAGGGTCGATGGTCGTGTAAATTTTCAGGCCGTCCCGCCAGATGTTGTACGGGGAGCCGTCGGGTTTCTTGCGGGCATCTTCGCCGATGAGAATTTCGTGCATCAATTCATCCGCCAACTCGGAGCGGAAGTACTGCGCCAAACCTTGCGTGTGGGTCTTCCTTCGGAATTTGGTGAGGTCAACGGGCAGCATTTTCAACGAATCGTACTGCCCCCGGCTGATGATGTCGTTTCTTCGCATCTGGTCGAGCACCACCGAACGGCGGCGCGTGGCGATTTCCAACTTGCGTTTCGGATTGAAAAGCGAGGGGTTTTTCAACATACCCACCAGCATCGCCGCTTCCTGGATGTTGAGCGAATCCTGGCTTTTGGCAAAATAAGTCTCCGATGCTGATTTAATGCCGTAGCTGTCGTAGAGGAAATCGAATTTGTTGAGGTACATCGTCATGATTTCCTCCTTCGTGTACTTGCGCTCGAGGCGCACGGCAATGATCCATTCCTTCAATTTTTGAGGTATCCGCTGAAGGAGGTTGTCCGCTTTTCGGCCGGTGAACAGCAGCTTGGCCAACTGCTGTGTGATGGTGCTGGCACCGCCGCTGCTCTTGTCGCCGAGCAAAAAGGTTTTGACAATGGACCGGCCCAGCGCCCGGAAATCGATGCCGGAATGCTTGTAGAACCGCTCGTCCTCGGTAGCCACCAGCGCCTGTTCCACAAACGGCGACAGTTCGCTGAAATCCACCGGCACCCTGTTTTCGATAAAAAAAAGGCCCAGCACGGAGCCATCGGCGGCAATGACTTCCGAAGCCAGTTCACTTTTCGGGTTTTCCAGCTCCTCCGTATCGGGCAGGTCGGAGAAAGAAAGGACGATGAGCGAAAAAATAAGGCCCCCAATGCCCAAAACAACCAGCCGCCACATCCATCGGATGATGCGGTGGTACAGCGGCAGCCTCATTTCACGAAGTCGTTGCGGGGTGATGTTGGACATCGGTTGTTTTACGTGGCGAATGGGTGTTTTGAGTGGCTGCGTTTGGGTTCAAGATTTATTTTGACGGCTTCCCGACCCAGACTCAGCAGTCTCAAAACAAAATTACAAGGCGGCAAAACTACGAAAGGAAGTTGGGAGTTTGCAGGGTTTGATACAGCCGCATTTGTTAAAAATGCCATCGCAGACTCCCTGAACCAGCAGCGAAAAACATCGGCCTGAAAAAAAACAGCCCGCCGCCTTCCCGTCAACCGGGGCAAAAAACCAATGGTCGGGGAAAGTGGCGGGCAGGAGGTAAGTTTTTGAAAACCAGCGATTTACGTCAGGTGGCCCATGCAGCGCCAACCTCAGCATACGGGATGCAACCTTTGTAGTCGCCCGGCACGGGGTCGTATTTCAGGAACTCCGTGGCACCCACCTCCGAGGTGCAGAAGCCGAGAACCGTCAGTTCCTTCATCGTGCGGAAGAAATGTGGCGGCTCGTCCTTGCCCCGGTTCGGGTCATAAGCCTCGGCATCGTATTTTTTCAGCAGGTCGTCCTGCTGCTCCGGCGTCAGGGCCACGAACGATTTGCCGTGGGCGGCCTTCGCATCGGCTTCCACTTTTTTCAAGCCCTCCCGGAAGGCAGTTTTTTCTTTTTCCTGGTAAAATCCGTCCATCATCGAGTCGATGAAAGTAGGTACGCCCGCATCTTTTGCACCCGGTGTGTTGGTGCGCGGGATGATGCGCTCGGCAATGGCTTCCACGAGGCCGCCCTCTTCCGAGGTGAAATATTTGGGTGCCCAGTCGATTTTGGGTTCGGCCTTGCAGCCGCTCATCACCCCGGAAATGGCGCTGGCGGAAATCACCCCGCCCAGCAGGATGGAGGCTCTTTTTATGGCTTCTCTCCTATTCATTGTTGATTTGTTTATGTGGTGATTTGTTTATGCGGCTTGATGATATTGATGGGTTTTGCATCATCAAGCAGGCACTAAGCAATTCATCAAAATGAAAAAGTCAGATGTCTTTTTTGAGTTGTGCTTCACGCAATTTGTTCAACTTATTCCCGATTTCATCTATCAATGGACGTTGGCCATCAACTTCTCGCTCAGAAATATATCCAAGGTCAACCGCTACGATGAGGTGGTTCAGCACCTCCATCAAACTCCCAAATGACATTTCGGTGTATCGGGCCTGCTCCTTGCCGGAAATTCGCCCACTGCCTTCGGCCAAATTGGAAGTTATTGAAGTACTCGCCCGTCTTATCTGCTGTACCAGGGCAAATCTTTCGTCAACAGGAAACTGGCTCGTTATCCGATAGGTTTCCTTGACAAATTGGCGGCCTTTTTCCCAAACATCCAGTTTTTCAAATGAATATTTCTTCATAAGCCTTCCAATTGACTTGGTTTCCTGCCAAATTGATATTCCAGACAGGTTTTCTGTCAAATAAACAAATAATCAAATCAGCAAATAAACACTACTCAAAGATTTCCTTTCTTCAATTCCTTCACGGCATAGTCACAAGCACGTGCCGTCAGCGCCATGTAGGTCAGCGACGGGTTCACGCAGGCAGCGGAAGTCATGCAGGCACCGTCCGTCATGAAAACGTTCGGCACTTCGTGTACCTGGTTCCACTTGTTCAGCACCGAAGTTTTCGGGTCACGACCCATGCGGGCGGTGCCCATTTCGTGGATGCCGAGGCCGGGGGCGTAGTTGCGGTCGAAGGATTTTACATCCTTCAACCCGGCGGCTTCGAGCATTTCGACGGCAGCAGTGGCCATGTCCTTGCGCATGGCCAACTCGTTCTCCCGGATTTGCACGTCCATCGTGAGCGTCGGCAGTCCCCATTTGTCCAGCACCTCCTTGTTGAGCGTGATGCGGTTGTCGGGGTGCGGCAGTATTTCACCGAAAGCATTGATGCCTACCCGCCACTGGCCAGGTTCGTGCATTTGCTCTTTCATCTTCTCTCCGAAGCCCATCTCGGCAATGAGCCGCTGCCAACCTTCGCGGCTGGCCCCGCCCTGGTAGCCGTAGCCCCGCAGGAAATCTTTTTGCTTCGTTTTTGCGTCCAGGTTGCGGTAGCGGGGGATGTAGATGCCGTTGGCGCGCCTGCCGGAGTAGTAGCGGTCGGCAAAATCTTCCGATTTGCCGGAGGCACCTGCCTGGAAGTGGTGGTCCATCACGTTGCGGCCAAGCTGGTCGCTGCTGTTGCCGAGGCCGTTGGGAAAACGGTCGGTGGCGCTGTTCATCAGCACCCAGGTCGAGTTGAAGGCAGAGGCGTTGAGGAAAATGATTTTCGCATAAAATTCCATCTCCTGCTTCGTTTCGGCATCAAGGATTTTCACGCCTTTGGCCTTGCCGGTTTTCTCGTCGTAGATGATGGAATGCACGATGGAGTTGGGGCGCAGCGTCATGTTGCCGGTGCGCTCCGCAGCGATGAGCGTGGCACCGTTGCTGCTGAAATACGCACCGTACGGGCAGCCCCTCATGCAAAGGTTGCGCATCTGGCACTTGCCCCGGCCCAGTGCTTTTTGCACTTCGGTCGGCTGGGTGATATGCGCCGTGCGCCCCATCGTGACTTTCCTTTCGGAAAATTTCGACTCGATTTTGCCCTTCATGTCCGTCTCCACGCAGTTCATTTCCATCGGGGGCTGGAACTTGCCGTCGGGCAACTGCGGCAAGCCCTCGTTCGAGCCGCTCACGCCGATCCATTCCTCCACGTAGCTGTACCAGGGCGCAATGTCGGCATAGCGGATGGGCCAGTCCACGCCGATGCCTTCCTTCGCATTGGCTTCAAAATCGAGGTCGCTGTGGCGGTAGCTTTGCCGCCCCCATACGATGGAGCGCCCACCGACGTGATAGCCCCGTATCCAGTCGAAGCGCTTGACTTCGGAGTACGGGTGCTCGTCGTCCTTGACAAACCAGTGCTTCCAGCCTTCCTGCACGGTGTAGCCCGTGCGGTTTTGTTTGGCGTAGTGCTTGTCGATTTCGTCCTGCGGCACCCGGCCATTGTACTTCATGTCCCAGGGGTTGAAGTTCATGGTCGGGTAATCGGAGATGTGTTTGACCATGCGGCCCCGTTCGAGGACGAGGGTTTTCAGGCCCTTTTCCGTCAATTCTTTAGCGGCCCAGCCACCGCTGATGCCGCTGCCGACGACAATGGCATCGAAAGTGTTGTCCTGCTGCCATTTTCCATTGATGTTACTCATAAATTACCTTTGGTTTTTGATGAAATTTGTGCCTCAAAAAATTGAATCTAAAAGTCAGGGCATTAATCTTTGGCGAGGATTCCGGGGCAAAAAATATTGGTGGGCAAGATAGGCAGACAGCCGAATTTCCAACATGTTTTACTGCGGAATTTGCACCGGGCTTGACCAAGGCGCAAAATTTTAAAGCCGAATAAAATTAGCACTTCCTGGGAACAAGCCACATTCAAGCCCCTAAAAGGCCATTTCGGTGATATTTTTGCCCTTTCCAGGGTTAGGAATGGGTTAATCCTTCTTTCGGCAGTTGCTCAGAATTTATTTTTTCCCGTTCTTGCGCATCCGTAGTTGTTGTTCCCTCGTTTATTTTCCGAAATATCGACTTCATGAAACGTCATTTCATCCTCTTAGGTGCCGTCGCTTTGCTGGCCGCCTGCAACGAGCAGACGACCCGCCGGGATGATTTTGCCGTGCATGGCATCGACGTTTCGCACTATCAGAAGCAGATAGATTGGGGCAGAATTGCCTCCCAGAATGTACATTTTGCCTTCATCAAAGCCACCGAAGGCCAGACCATGCAGGACACCTTGTTTTGCAAAAACTGGGATGAGATGAAGGCAGCAGGCATCCGGCGGGGAGCGTACCACTTCTTCCGACCGGGCGTTTCTGCGGAGTTGCAGGCCCGCAATTTCATCGCCACCATCGACCTCCAGCACGGCGACCTGCCCCCGGTGCTGGATGTGGAGGTCACTGATGGATACACGGCTGACGCATTGGCCGAGGGCGTAAAAGATTGGCTGGCCATCGTCGAGGACAACTATAAAATCAAGCCCGTCGTCTATTCAAACCAAAAATTTTTCAACCAATACCTCGCTGGCCAGGTGCAGGATTTTCCGGTTTGGGTGGCCCGGTACAGTTCGTGGCGCAAGCCTGCGCTTGCAGATGGTTACGACTGGGCGTTCTGGCAATACGGCAACCGGGGCCACTTGCAAGGCATCGACGGCGATGTGGATTTCAATGTTTTCAATGGCAGTATGGCCGACCTGACCGGCCTCACACTCCAACGCCCCGCACCCTTGCTGAACAGGATGCCCGACCCAGTGCCACCGGTAGCCGAGCCGCTGCCCCGCGCCAAAGGTGAAGCTATCGCTGCAAATCCGTAACTTTCCGCCCGGCAGTCCCTACCGCTTTGCTGCCATCAATTTCGTGAAAAACAACATCCGAAAAGTCCTCATCATCCGTTTTTCCAGCATCGGCGACATCATGCTGACGATGCCTGTCGTTCGGTGCCTGAAAAAACAACTCGCTGTCGAAATCCACTACCTCACCAAGCATCAGTACCTGCCGTTGCTGGAAGCCAACCCGCATGTGGACAGGATTTTTACCATCGAAAAAAAACTGTCGGAAGTGCTGCCAGCCCTGCGCCGGGAGCGCTACGACTGCATCATCGACCTGCACAAAAACCTGCGCAGCCTGCAAGTCCGGCTGGCCCTGCGGGCAAAAACTTTTTCTTTTGAAAAACTGAATTTCGAAAAATGGCTGCTCACCCGCCTCAAAATCAACCGCCTGCCCAACCTGCACATCGTTGACCGCTACCTCGTTGCCGTCGCTCCGCTCGGCGTAAAAAACGACGGCCTCGGCCTTGACTTTTTCTTCCCAAAAAACCATACCTCATACCTCATACCTCATACCTCATACCTCGCCTTTGCCATCGGTGCCGCTCACCAGACCAAGCGACTGCCGACTGCTAAAATTACGGCCATCTGCAAGGCGGCCCGGCAGCCGGTCGTTTTGCTGGGAGGAAAAGTGGAAGCCGAAGAAGGTGAAAAAATTGTGCGGGAAGCGGGCGGCCACGTCGTCAACCTCTGCGGCAAGTTGTCGTTGCACGAGTCGGCGGAGGTCATCCGCCAGGCGGAAAAAGTCATCACGCACGACACGGGCATGATGCATATTGCGGCAGCTTTTCAGAAAAAAATCCTGTCTGTTTGGGGGAACACGGTGCCCGCTTTTGGCATGTCCCCGTACTACGGAGCGCAGCACCGAGACCAAAGCACGACCTTCGAGGTGGAAAACCTGCCCTGTCGGCCCTGCTCGAAAATCGGCTACGAGCGCTGCCCGAAGGGGCATTTCCGCTGCATGAACGACATCGATGTTGAAAAAATCATCCGGGAAATGAACGGCGGGCATGGTTGACATTTCACAAAAACTGTCACTCTGTGTGCAAAAAAGGGGAAATCAGGGGGCAAGGTGACGGGTTTAACGTCTAACTTGCGCCCGCTTTCGCCCGAAATTACAGAAGAAATTCTATCTTTCGGCCTTGCGCCAGACGGCCCTCAAATCCTTTATAAATTTTTGAACATGAGATTGACAAAAACACTTTTACTCCTCATTGTCACCCTTGGCAGTTTCAGCCAACTCAGGTCGCAGGACTTGCACAACACGCTTTTCTACATGAACCCCCTGCACATGAACCCTGCATTTTCGGGGGCGTTCGAGGGTACGTACCGCATCGGCGGCATCTACCGCGACCAGGGGCGCACGGTGGTGACGAATGCCTACTCCACGCCTGCCATCTTCATTGATGCACCGATACTGATGCTTGGAAAACGCCACTGGATTGGCGTGGGCTTCCTGGGCTTCAAGGACCAGGCCGGTGATGGCAAGCTGTCCATGACTGCCGGCCAACTGAGCGGTGCACTTCACCTGGCGCTTGATAAAAAAAGTAAAAATGTGGTGACGCTCGGCGTCCAGTGGGGCAAGGTTGGGCGGAAAATAAAAAACCTGAAAGGGCTGCGGCCAGAAGATTTGATTGAACAGGAGTTGAACAACACCCCCAACGCTGCGTCAACCGACATGATTTTCATGGGCGGCGGCGGCCCAACCGGTGGCAGCGACCCAAGCACTGATTTTTCTGACATTAACGCCGGGTTGCTTTTCAAATCGAAAGTGAACAAAACCACCGACTACAATCTCGGCTTCTCCATCCGCCACCTGACCACACCGGGCAACGACTACAACTTCCAGTCATCGAATGTGGATTTGCCCATGCGCCTCACGGCACATGCGCAGGTGAACATGGCGTTGAAC
>JACRAN010000118.1 GCA_016234735.1 Bacteroidota bacterium
ACGTACCGTAGGGGTGCCCGGATCAGCGAATGTGGAGCAGCGGGCTTACCAGCAAATCCTTACGAGGTCGAGTTTTGCACCTACAATATCAACCTTGTGGTTGGTGAAACCTTCAACCTTCGCGACTATGTACATTACAAGGATGGCTTGTATGCCAGCCTGCCAGTGGATTGGAGCAAAGTCTTCTTCACCTACACGTTAGTTGGGGCAAACAACCCAACCACGCCAGCGGACTGGAATTTGGCAAACTTCAACGATGGCAAATTTGCCACGCTCGTTGATTCCGATGCAACCAATCCGGGCAATACTGGTGCGGGCCAATACAGGGTTTATATCTACCGACAAGGCCAGGCTACTTTCGACGACCATGCAGAAATCCGGGTAACAGTTGCAGGCACCAGCGACCTTACGGCCGCACGTTGTTCTGGCATAAACGATGCTTGGCTCTACACTGGCAGCGTGACAAAAACGGTAGAATTGAACGTCACCGACGCTGGTATCATAGTGGGGGATGAGGAGAACTGTGGCAGCTTCGACCCCGGCATCATCTCCAGCGTTACCACGCCTTCGGGCGGGGCTGGCAGTACGCTACTGTACCAATGGCAATTGAGCACCAACGGCGGCACCACCTGGACTGACATCACAGGTGCTACCGTCGCCACACTCGACCCCATCACCATCACCAGCACCACCAGATACCGCCGGGGCGCACGCCGCACGACTTGCAGCGGGTTTATTTACTCCAATGATGTGGTAAAAATGGTTGCCTCCAACTTTACCTCAGCCGGGTCTATTGTTGGCGCTGAGTCATATTGCACCTCCTACAACCCTTCCATAATAACCAGTACTTCATTGCCAAGCGGTGGGGTGGATGGCTACACCACCTATCGTTGGCAACAAAGCACAGACCTCGGTGCAACCTGGACAGACATTTCAGGGGCAACAAGTATTGATTACGACCCTGCATCCTCCATGACCGTAACGACGTGGTACCGCCGCCAAACCCGTAGGACACCCTGTTCCGCCTGGATCAATTCAAATACCATTGTGAAAGAGGTGAAAGCGACACCCGTTTCGGCAATTTACCTTGGCCCGACCGCCACGAACGGGTTCATTTGCGAAGCAGTGAGTTACCAGTTCCAGGCAGTGGATGCCGGTGCCGGTTCCACATATTCCTGGAGCTTTGGCAGTTACGCAACACCTTCAACAGCCACTGGTATCGGGCCGTTTACGGTAAGTTTCAACGTGCCCAACAGCCCTGCCTATACAACTGTACCTGTTCAGTTGACGGTGACTAAAAATGGTTGTCCGGGAGTAAGTACGACCAATTACAATGTTCGTCCGCCATTTACGATATCCAGCGTCAACAGCACCAACCCGACTGCCTGCAACAACCCGAATGGTTCGCTAACGGTGAACGCTTCATCGCCTTCGGGCACAACTTTGGAGGCATCGACAAACGGAACCACCTGGGTTTCGTCACCAATGACATTTACGGGCCTCGGCCCCGGCAATTACAACGTTTGGGTTCGGTACAGTGGCGATGAATGTATGGTTTGGTGGGGTGATAGGATTATTGAGGAACCAACCAACCCCAACCCGGTATTTAGTTCCTGGAACACTACTTCCGCCTGTCTTGGCGCTATTTTCACCGTGCAGGGTTCGGCCAGTGGCGGAAGTACCGTTACCTGGGATTTCGGTACGGATGCAGTGCCTGCAACGGCCAGCGGACTTGGCCCTCATAGCGTGTATTATACCTCTGGTGGAATAAAAACCATGCGTATCACAGCAACGAACAGTGGCTGTACGGGTTATGAAGAAAAGAATTTCACCGTAATCGCCAACTTTACAACGCCCGGTGTTATTGGCAACGACGAAGCACTATGTGCCAATGGTGTACCGACAACCATGACGACGATTACAGCCCCCACCGGCGGATATGGCGGGAGTGTTAACTATGCCTGGGAGCAGAACCAACTGCTCGGAACGGTTTGGTCAGGCTGGACGACAATTTCCGGTGCCACCAGTGCATCCTACACCCCCGGAAGTATTTCAGTTACAACGCAGTATCGACGCAGGGCACGCCGTTCCTCCTGTGGCTCGTGGTTATATTCCAATGCGATAACGAAGACGGTTACCCAACTGCCTCAGCCAGCGGATGATAGTTTTTACAATGCCTGCCCGGGGTTTGTATTCGTAGGGTATGTAGGTACGAACGATATCAACCTCAGCGGCCCCATCTATACCATTTCTTCGCAACCGAACAACGGTTTCTTGGACATGGACGCAGACGGTGAATTTTACTACGTGCCCAACACGACTTTCTGTGGGGGCGACCAGTTTACTTACCAGGTTTGCAACAGCACGACCGGCTGTTGCAATATCGCCACGGCGTATATCGACATGTCGGACGATGAAGCACCCTTGCTGAACAATATACCCGATGACATCTCCGTACATTGTGACGAAGAAATACCGCTGCCTCCGGTGGTGGATGCTTTTGAAAACTGCGGTAGTGTCTGGCTCTCTTTTGACCAGGAAACCACCCAGGGTGCCGATTCCTGCTCGATTTACAGCCACCTGCTCACACGGGTTTGGACGGCCAGCGACTACTGCGGCAACAGCGTGATTGACCAGCAGGTCATCACCGTGCAAGACGCTACGGCACCCAGTATTTACCGGATTTATACTTTGCCGAATGGCAAGCGGTTGATAGCCGGGGTGATGAAAAACGTGACCCACCGTTGGAAAACCATTGCTTTCCCCATTCAGTTTACAGCGCAGCCGGTGGTGTTGACGCAGGTTGTTTCAAAAAATGAAAGCGCAGCGGTGGTGGCCCGTCTGCGAAATGTATCCACTTCGCAATTCCAGTTGCGATTGCAGGAGGAAGAGAACAATGATGGTCAGCACCAGGAAGAAAGCGTGGCCTGGATAGCCATTGAAAAAGGTGCCAATTCGGCTGATTTTCCTTTCGAGGCCAATGCCAAACTCGTGAACAGTACCGTGGCTACTGCTTCGTTCAACCAGTCATACGCAACGCCGGGCCTGATAGCACAGATTCAGACCTTCAACGAAAACAACCCAGCATATTTACGCATATCGTCCCTCAGTGCTTCAAGTGCCACGATGTTTTGCCAGGAAGAAATTTCCTTTGACCCGGAGATGAACCATGGTTTTGAAACGGCTGGCTATCTGGCTTTCAATGGGGCAGCCGACTTCAAAACCCAGTTGGGCGAGGTGTTCGGTGAAACCGGTACGCTGACGGTTGACCATGATTTCCAAACAGTCAACCTCAATCATCTCTACCACAACCCGGTCGTGGTGCTGGGCGGCATTCCAATGAGTGATGGTGCCCCTGCTACCCTGCGGGTTCGGAATGTGACCCCGACTTCGTTCCAGGTGCAAATCGACGAGTGGGATTACCTCGATGGCACACACGGCAGCGAAGTTTTACACTACGTCGTGTTGGAGGGGAGCATTCCCTTCGACCGGGAAGTGGAATGCAGCGAGATACCTTCAAAACCGATTATTGGTGTGGAAATCGTGGCGGTGGACAACTGTGACATCTCCACGCCGTTGGTCATCACGGATAACCAGTTGGGCTTCGATTGCGTTACAAACACGACCATGTCGCGCACGTTTTACGTGCGGGATGAGTGTGGCAACTTTACTGAACTGACACAAGAATTCACCCTGCGTGACACCACCCCGCCGACGTTCAGCATACCCGCCGACATCACCATCACCTGCGACGACGACCGGGACGACCTGGTGCTCACAGGCGATGTAACCGACGAAAACGACAATTGCGCTTCTGGCATCGAAGCTGTTTACTTGGACAATACCAGCTACCAGAATGGTTGCTCGGGCTACGTACTTCGTCTCTGGTCGCTGACCGACCATTGTGGCAACATAGTCACCAAAACGCAGACTATCCGCTACATCAGCGCCAACGATACGGACAATGACGGCGTGGCCGATGACTTCGACTTCGACAGTGACAACGATGGGATTCCTGACCTGGTGGAAGGGGCTACGGATTTCGATGGCGACGGTGTACCTAACTACCGTGACCTCGATTGCGACAATGACGGTATTCCCGATATTATTGAAATGGGGTTTGAAGACCGGGACGGTGATGGTATGGTGGACAACGCCTTGCAGATGGGCTGGGACGTGGATGAAGACGGCTTTGCCTTCGGCTTCGATGCCAACGACAACAACGCAGGTCAAACCGTGTCCGTGATTTTCAACCTGCTTACCCTCGACCCGGATGGTGACGGCCAGCTCAATTTCGCTGACCTGGACAGCGACAACGACGGCATCCCCGACCTCATCGAGGCAGGTGGGGTGGATACGGATGGAAACGGAATCATCGATTACCCGATACCGGGCGACCCGACTTCGATGGTGGATGGTGACAGCGACGGTTTTGCCAGTGTGTACGACCCCGATGAGGACGTGGTGCCCGGTGACGAAAACTCGTCCCGTTCGCTCATCACTTACGATGGCATCAGGTATTCCAACGGAGACCCAAGCAGCAGTCCTGACTTCGATGGCGACGGTGTACTTGATTTCCTGGATTTGGATGCCGACAATGATGGCATTGCAGATTTGATTGAGGTTGGCGGCATTGACCAGAACGGCGATGGCCGCATTGAATTGGTCACCGAGTTTGAGGACGTTAACAAGGATGGTTTCCACGACAACTACGTGGCAATGCCCAGGGTCGTAACAGAAGGGGATGGCACTATCATCGACGGGCGCCCCGAAGATTTGAACAACGACGGTTCCGTTTACTTAAACGGCGATGACGACCTCGACAACCTCCTGAATTTCAGGGATTTGGATACTGACGGCGATGGCATCCAGGACATTGTCGAATTGCGCCTGAACAGCTACGACCAAAACAACGACGGAATCCTCGATGTTGTCATCGACAACAATGGTGACGGTTTTCACGACAATTTGGCCACTTCCGGTATCATTTCCACCGACTCCGATGGGAACGATAATGACGGCGTACCGGAAGATGACGGCGATTCGGATACAACACCGTACGGTTCTACAATTGCCGATGGCAGCTTCGGTGAAACCAACAACCAACCCGATGTGGATGACGATGGCGACGGTGCGTTGAATTTCCGTGACGTTGACAGTGACAATGATGGTGTCAGGGACAATCTCGAAGACCGCAACCGCAACGGCATCGTTGATGCTGACGAATCCAATCCGCTGGACAGGGACAGCGATAACGACGGCCTGCTGGACGGCATCGAAGATGCTGACCAAAACGGGTTCTTTGATGCAGGTGAAACGAGTCCGCTCCTTCAGGACACCGACGGTGACCTGCTCACCGACGGGGAGGAGGACCTCAACTACAACGGTGGGTTGGAAGCTGGCGAAAGCGACCCACGCAACCCCTGTGACCCAATTATGAGTTCCAACTGTATCGGTGTGGCTATCCGTGTCAAAGCCAAACTGCAAGGCCCGATGTTGAACAACGGCAATTCCGATTTGATGCGGGACAATTTGCGGAGCAATAGCTATCTCCCGGTGGACGAGCCGTACAAAAACTTCCAGCTTTTTAAACAGGCCAGCGAAGGTGGTACGGAAGTATGCGACCCTGCTATCTTGAACGTCCAGGGCGATAATGCGGTGGTGGACTGGATTCTCATCGAACTCCGGGAGGGTAGCCAGCCGGACAGTATCGTGGCAACCCTATCCTGCTTGCTCCAACGTGACGGCGACGTGATCATGCCCAATGGTGATTCCATCCTGCACTACAATCTGGTGCGTAGCGGCGAATACTACATCGCCCTGCGTCACCGCAACCACCTTGGGGTAATGACGGAAGCAAGCCACATACTTTCGCCGGAACCGGTACTTTTCGATTTCACCGACGCTTCACTTGCAGTGAAAGGCACCAACTCAAGGGCGGACATGGGGGGCGGTCAAATGGCACTTTGGGGCGGAGATTTCAACAACAACAGGCAAGTGGTTTACCAGGGGCCGAACAACGATATCCTGGCGCTGCTTTTCCACATTCTGTTGCACCCGGACAATACGGAAGTGCTGGCCAACTACATCAGCCAGGGCTATCTCACGTCGGACTATAACCTTGATGGCAAAAGTATTCTTCAAGGGCCAAACAACGACAGAAGTTCAGTACTGGTGTATGCAACGTTGGGCTTTGGTGAAAATCAGAACAGCTTCGCCAACTATGTTATTTCAGACAAACTACCGGAAACGAACTTGCCGGCAGCAGCGCCTAAGTGCGGGGATGACCCCAAAATCCCGGCTTGTGATTTTGACGGGGATGGTGACATCAACGACCTCGACCTGGACGACGACAACGACGGCGTTCATGACGAGGATGACATCAATCCGTACGATCCGAACAGCGACAGCGATGCCGATGGCATCAAGGACAACACCGAGACGGGCGGTGACGGCAGGTACAACCCGACCGAAGACACCAACCCACTGGTACAGGACACCGATGGGGATGGCATCAAAGACGGCGTGGAGGATGCCAATAAAAATGGCAACGTGGAATCGAACGAATCCAATCCGCTCGGCAAGTGCGATCCGAACGCTACATCCCCGACCTGCGATTTTGATGGCGATGGCATCATCAACCTGTTCGACCTGGATGACGATAACGACGGGGTGGCCGACCAGTTCGACCCGAACGACTACGACCCGAACAGCGATAGTGACGAAGATGGCGTTTGGGATAACGTGGAAACGGGCGGCGATGGCATCTACCATGCTTCTGTTGACTCGGACCCGCTCAATCCCTGCGACCCGAACCCGGCAGTTGGGGGCTGTGTCACCGTAGATGGAGACGGGGACGGTTACTTCAAAAACTATCCGGTCACACACCAACTTTACGACCAGAATGACGCTAACCCGTGTATTCCTTCCTCTTCCGTTTCGGCCTGCCCCTGCGAAGACGTGGACGGTGACGGTAAAATCCTGATTTGTCAGTTTCCTTTGAGCGCTGACCGCAAAACAAAAAACATCACCCTGTGGCTGTGGCCGGTGTACGCAGCACAGGGCGCTGTTTGCGGGCCTTGCCAGTAGTAAATACTTTTTTAAAGCTTCAGAATGATTGTGAAAAAGTCCCGGCGGAAGCAGCAGTTCCGTCGGGACTTTTCAATTTGGTTAGGACCGGCTCCCGGTTTTATCCCAAAAAAATTCAAGCCTGTTTTTGAAAAATCACAGAGGCCATTCCAAAACATTTGCCTTTTGAACGATGGCCCTAAAAAACGAACGCAGGACCGGATTTCCCAGCCCTGCGTTTTGGCAAAATAGTTTTGTTTTTTATGCGGGGGACTTCTAACGAATAGAGAATAACGAGTTTGCAATCATAAATCCCTGTTTAAAAAAAATGAATGTTTGTGTGTTGAAAAATATAGTCAGTGGTATTAAAATGAGCGGTTGACGCTTCAAGTTGGTCAACGCTTGAGTAGGTTTTTAGAGTAGAGAGGAAAAGCTATGGTGGATGTGATTTTACAACTGGAGCAGGCAGTTGAGTCTGGCAGGGCGCAAGCATTGGCCCGGTAGTTTTCGTGTGCTTCATTTGTTCAGGTTTTTGACAAGATTCGGTTTGTCGGTTTTTTCGTACATCGTCAAAGGGTGAAATTCTGATTTCAACTTTTTTTAGAAGGGGAACTTTGAGAAGGGAGGAGACTGGGAAGGAATAATTGAAATCAGCCAAGAATTGTACCAAATGACACAAACCAAGTCGTGTCTCCACACAAAAGCGAAGGAAATGCAGCACTTTGATTTTTGTCGGAAACTGACTTTTATCAACACACAGACAGGTTAAAAAAACGGGAGGTCGAAACCGTCTTCATCGACAGGCTCATCCTGGCCTTCATCAGTGCTGCGCCCACCGGAAGCGTCCCGCTCCACATCATCGGAAGAGTGCCCGCCACGCCCGGCTTCCCAAATGAAACTGTCTAACCAGTCATCGTCCTCTTGCTCCTCCTCTTGAAAATCCTCCTCTTCCTCCTCCATTTCATCGAAACCGTTGGAGTAGTCGGTGAAGGCATATTTTTCCCAATCGTCGCCATACCGTTTCCGCAGGTCCCGGATGCGCATTTCTTCCTCGAAGGCAGCTTCTTCTTCCGGTGTCAGTTCCCGGTAGGGGTCAAGCCCCTGCGAGCGCACGTGTTCCTCCCAGATGGCGATGTCATGCTTTGCAGATTCATCAATTTCCTTGCAGTAACAATAGCCGCCATCCTGTCCGAACGGGCAATACGTGCCTGTTTCGTAGTGGCAGATTTTCACTTCAGCACCATGCTCACAATGCCAGGCCACCTGCTCGTTTTGCAGGGCATGAAGCAGGGCGCTGTATTGCTGCCGCCGGGTGAGGCGCAGTGGCATGTCCCACCAGAGTTGCCAGCTTTTCCAAAGCCGGAAGATGGCATCGAGGAGGTCGTCAACTTGCTCGGAGGTGAGTAATCTTTCAGGAGGGAAAGCATCGGCAGGGATGCCGAGCAGCATACTCAGTTGCACTGTCCGGGTGGAATCGTAGCTTTCTTCCTCCTCGTCGCGGAAGAAGGGCACCCATCCAAATTCAGGCACTTGAGGTGCCTGTTCAATGCACGATTCCAGGTCGGCGTAAAGATGTCGTAAATATCTTTCCATGGGGGAAGTGTGTAATCTTGGCTAAAAATAGCTTTTATCTTTAAAACATGCACTTTTTAACCAGAGTAAATTCTTGATTCTCACTACTTTGGGCAAAATTTTTACCATGCAGCGGCCATTTTCATCGGAACAGGAACATCTTCGGCAAGTCACCCGCCGCCTCTTCCTGCGCCAGTCGATGTACGGCGTGGGGGCGCTGGCGCTGGGCAACCTGCTCGGTGGCTGCGCCCGCCCGGCGAAGGAACCGTTCGACCTCGCCAACCCGATGGCGCTGAAAATGCCGCATTTTCTGCCCAGAGCCAAGTCCGTCATCTACCTCCACATGGCCGGGGCACCGAGCCAGTTGGAACTTTTCGACTACAAGCCCGACCTCGCAAAACTGGACGGACAAGATTGCCCGCAATCGTTGCTGGAGGGTAAAAAATTCGCCTTCATCCGGGGGGTACCGAAGATGCTGGGGCCGCAGGCGGAGTTCCGGCAGCATGGGCAGTCAGGTGCCTGGGTCAGCAACTACCTTCCTCATTTTCAGAAAGTTGTGGACGAAGTGGCGTTCATCAAAACCGTCACCACCGACCAGTTCAACCACGCCCCGGCGCAGTTGCTTGTGCATACCGGCAGCCCCCGCCTCGGCAGGCCGAGCATCGGCTCCTGGGCCACTTACGGCCTCGGTTCCGTCAACGAAAACCTGCCCGGCTTCGTCGTGCTGACCTCCGGCGGCAAGAACCCCGATGCCGGCAAAAGCGTGTGGGGCAGCGGCTTCCTGCCCTCGGTTTACCAGGGCGTGCAGTGCCGCTCGGAGGGCGACCCCGTGTTGTTCATCAACAACCCCGAAGGCATGGGCACCGAACTCCGTCGGGCCTCCATCGATGCCATCAACGAGGTGAACCGGCTTGGCCATGCGGAGCACGGCGACCCGGAGACGCTCTCCCGCATTTCGCAGTACGAAATGGCCTATCGGATGCAAATCAACGCCCCGGAGGTGATGAACATCAACAACGAACCGGCCTACATCCACCAGATGTACGGCACGGAACCCGGCAAAACGAGCTTCGCCAACAACGTGCTGCTGGCCCGTCGGCTGGTGGAAAAAGGGGTGCGTTTCGTGCAGCTTTACGACTGGGGATGGGACAGCCACGGCACCGACGAGTCGCTGGCCATCGACATCGGGCTGAAACGCAAGTGCGAGCAGGTGGACCAGTCCATGACCGCCCTCCTCCTCGACCTGAAACAGCGGGGCCTGTTCGAAGAAACCCTCGTCGTTTGGGGCGGCGAATTTGGCCGCACCCCCATGCAGGAAAACCGGGACGGCTCCAAAATGGCGTTCAAAGGCCGTGACCACCACGTGGAATGTTTCACCATCTGGATGGCGGGCGGCGGCATCCGGGGCGGCGTGACGCATGGCGAAACCGACGAAATCGGCTACGCCACTGTCAGCGGCAAGGTCACCCCGCACGATGTGCAGGCCACCATCCTGAACCAATTGGGGTTCGACCACGAAAAACTCATCTACCAGTTCCAGGGCCGCCCCTTCCGCCTGACCGACGTGAGCGGGGAGGTGATTTCGAGTGTTGTCAGCTAATTTTTTCATGTAGAAAATTTACGATTTACGATTTACGAGTGACGATTGAAAAAGAAACCGGTTTTTCAATTTGTTCTCTGAAGTCAGGCAATCGTAAATCGTAAATCAAAAATCGTAAATCAAAAATGCCTGTGACCAGACGCAAATTCATCGCTACCACCGCCGCTGCCGCCATGCTCAACCCGCTGGCCTCGTTGGCGAAACCCAAATTCAAAGCAGCAGAAGGTTTTTCGCTGAAAATACTCGCCACCAACTGGGGCTTCAACGGCAACTGGGACGCCTTCTGTGAAAAAGCCAAAACCCCCGGCTACGATGGCGTGGAAGTCTGGTTGCCCGCCGAAAACGACCGTCGGCCCTTCCTTGAAGCGACGGCCAAGCACGGGCTTTCTTTTGGTTTCCTTTGCGGCAGCGGGGAGTCGGATTTCGGGAAGCATTTCGCCCAGTTTGAAAAAATGCTGACGGATGCCGTCGCCATGCGGCCGCTGTACTTCAACTGCCATTCCGGGCGGGATTGGTTTGATTTTGAACAAAACCGGAAATTCATCGACCTGGGCCTCGATGTGGCCAAATCGAGCGGCGTGCCCGTTTACCACGAGACGCACCGGGGGCGCATCATGTTTGCGGCGCATGTGACCCGCCGGTTCATGGAAGCCTACCCAGGGCTGCGCCTCACGCTCGACATTTCGCACTGGTGCAACGTGCATGAGTCGCTGCTCGGCGACCAGGCGGAGACGGTGGAACTTGCCCTCTCCCGTACCGACCACATCCACGCCCGCATTGGCCATGCGGAAGGGCCGCAGGTGAACGACCCCCGTGCGCCGGAATGGGACTCTGCCGTGAAGGCCCACTTCGCCTGGTGGGACAAAGTCGTGCAGCGCAAAGCCGCCGAGGGCAAACCCATGACCATCCTCACCGAGTTCGGCCCGCCGACGTACCTGCCGACCGTGCCCTACACCTTCCAACCCCTCGCCGACCAGTGGGGCATCAACGTCCACATGCTGAAAACCCTGCGAGAACGGTATAAACTATGAACTATGAACTGTGAACGATAAACACCGAGCGGATAAAAGAAAAGCCAACTGGCCCACCCGTTCATAGTTCATCGTTCACCGTTCATCGTTCTCCAGAAAACCTATCTTTGCCGCACAATCAATTTTCAAAAAAACGAATGAACAACGGACTGTTGGAAAACTTGAAGGCATTCGCACGGGAAGCCTGGCTCTTCCTGACGAGCGTTTTGTTTTTAAAAAACCTGGCGATGATGGTCGGCGTGGTGGTCGGATTTGCCTTGCTCTCCAACTGGTGGCTCGGCTGCTACACCAACCACGGCGAGTCGGTGCAGGTGGACGATTTCACCGGGATGCACTTCAGCGATGCCAAACGGCAGGCAAGGGACAAGGATTTTGAGTTTGAAATACTTGACTCCCTGTGGAAGGAGGGGCAGCCAAGCGGCATCATTTTGAAACAGACCCCCAAGCCGCTGTCGAGGGTGAAGGAGGGCCGGAAAATCTACGTGACCGTCACCGGCGACCCTGATGCGTACCGGCTCCCGAATTTGAAGGAAAGCAGTTACGAGTTCGACCGCTACGCCAAACGGCTGGCCATGAACGGCGTAAAATCGAGGGTGAAGGAGCGGGTGTACGACCGCAAGCAGGCCGAAAATTCCATCCTGTATTTTTACCACGACGGCAAAAAAGTGACGGAGCGGGAGGTAAAAACCGGGTACTTCGTCATGGCGGGCGATGTGCTGGAGTTCGTCGTCACGGAGCGCCTGAGCAACCAACTGCAAGTGCCCGACCTCGTTTGCATGAACTTTACGGCTGCCGAATTTCTCGTCAGCACCTCCAACCTGAACATCGGGGCCATCAACGAGGAGGGTGCGGTGAGCGACCAATCGACGGCGTTCGTTTCCCGGCAGGAACCAGCCGCCGGTGAGCCGGTGCAGATGGGCGGTCAGATTACCGTCTGGCTGTCGCAAACGCCGCCGCCCGGCTGCTCCGATGGCAACGATTCGCCCGCCAGCGATCAAAACCAGTAACAGCATTTGCCGTCGGCAACAAAAATGCCCCCGTATCGTTTTTCAAGTTTCAACACCGGCTTTGCCGGGTTTCAGGTTGAAATTTTTCAAAAAAAAGTCAGGGAAATGTTGATGTTTGCTTCTAATTTATTTGTTCTAAACCGCTAAAAATCAGTCATTTATCAGGATAAACAAATAACCGGATAAACGAATCAACAACCCACCAGAGAGAATACATCCGACAATGAAATTTATACACACCGCTTTTTTTCTGCTCCTCGCTGCCCCGCTGCTTTTTTCCCAAACCCTCGAAGTTGCGCCCACTTCCGGCAATCCTGTCCTGAAAAGTTTTGCTGCGCAGGAGGCCCTGAAACAGGCCGCCGTCGTGGAGCGCATGACCGGCCACAACCCGCTGGACCAAACCGGCAATCGGGTGGTGGACGAATGCCCGCCGGATTTCATCGGCTACCTCGTGGAGGCCGGGCAGCTCATCGACATCGAACTCGACACTTTCGGACTGGGCAAGGACACAACCACCCCGGTCATCACCATCCTGAACGGTGGTGGCCTGCAATTCGGCTCCGCAAACCTCCCCGATTCGACCATCTTGCTGACGTACTCCGCCACCAGCGGCTTCAATGGGGCGGGCATCGACACCGTGCTGTTGAACTTCTCGCAGCCCGGCCACGACACGGTTTTCCAGGTGGTGGTTCATGTGAAGCGGGTGGGCAGGGTAGTGGTCTCAAACCCGCAAACCGTTGGCCCTGAGTCGATTACGAACTACTGCCTCGACAACGAACTCGATTTTGCGAAGCCGAAAGCATGTAGCCTGTTCTCCACCTGCGCCGACGATTACGACGGCGAGGGAGCGCAGTTGTTCCATTTTTCGTCCTACGCCTACCCGGATACCTGCGTGGTGTACTACGCCAGCCGTTTCCCCGGCGTGGACACGGTGTGCGTACAGATTTGCGACGAGTGGGGTGTTTGCGATGTGTTCAAAATCCCGTTCATCGTCACCGGCGATACGATTTCGATTGCGGCCAAGCCATTTTTCGATGATTTCTCCTCCTACGACGGCCCGTACCCGTCCGCCGATTTTTGGTTGGACAAAAACGTGTACCGCAACGCCACGCTCGCCAAAGACCCGCCCTCCGTCGGCTTCGTCACGTTCGACGGCCTCGACCGCCGGGGCGATGTGTACGACATCATCACCGGGGTGGGGGACAGGTTGACTTCGAAGGCGATTGATTTGTCGGGGCTGACGGCCAACAGCGATGTGGTGCTGCGCTTCTTCCTCGCCCCGAAAGGCTATGGCCTGGAGCCGGAAGTGACAGATGACATGGTGCTTGAGTTTCGGAACGCTCAGGGCGACTGGGTGCTGATGGGCACTTACGACGGCATGGATGATGTGCCGATTGATTCCTTCCCGCCTTTCCTTTTTTACGCCATCGAAGTTGAGGACCCGCAATTTTTGCACGCGGCATTTCAGTTCCGTTTTTCGGCCAACACCTCGCCGGGCGGCTCGGTGGACTTGTGGCACCTGGACTATGTTTATTTGGACAAACAATCCACAACTACTGATTTTTTCAGGGATGTTGCCTTCACCCGGCCCCCGACTTCCATTTTTAAAAACTACACGGCCTTGCCGTTGAGGCACCTGAAGGGTTTCACTGACGAAGAAATTATTTCACCTGATGTTCCCCTGAAAGTTGGAATTTTTAACCATTTCAATGACCCGAAATCTTTCAGCGATTCCAGGGTCAGTTTTTTGGAAACCACTCAGAATCAATTGTTTAACGATAATTTCACCCTCGCCGATGCAAGCTCCTCGCTCACCCAGGAGAAGCAGCATCGCACCATTGAAAGGAACGTGCCGGGAGCCAGTTTGGACGGAATCAAAAGCCAAATCGAAAATATTCCCAACGGCAGTTTCCGCAACCTCCGGTCGGTGTTTGCTTTTGAACCCAACGATGTGCAGGACAATGAATTTTTGTCGAACGACACGGTTCGTATTGACGTGCCGCTCTCCAACTACTTCGCCCACGACGATGGCACCGCCGAGTGGCAGGTGTTCGTGAAGCACGCCAACGGGCAGGGGCAGCAATTTGCCACCCAATTCCATGCGAACGTGGCCGACACGCTGCGGGCGGTGCAAATCATGTTCCCCCATGTCATCGGCGACGTGCAGGACCAACTTTTCAATCTGAAAATCTGGACGGGTTCGCTCGACAACGACCCAGTGCTGGTGCGTCAGTTGCTCAAGCCGTTTTACCCGAACAACGTGTTCGACACTTTGCAGGGATTCACGACCTACGTGCTGGACGATTACGAGGGCATCGAAACGCCGGTGGGAATTCCGGTTGGCGATTTTTTCGTGGGAATCGAGCAGGTGACGGCTGCCACGAACGGCATCCCGGTCGGCTTCGACCTCCAAAATCCGTGCGATTGCAACTGGTCGAACATCAGCGGCACGGGATGGGAACAGTTCCCGTCGAGCGTGGCCGGGGCGCTGATGATACGTCCTGTTTTTGGGCAAACCCAAAATACGAGCAGCGGCACTTCGGATGTGTCGGATGGTGGTTCGCACGTCACGATTTTCCCGAACCCGACCTCCGGGTTGGTTTATTTTTCTTTGAAAAACGGCAACTACCAGGATTACAAGGTGCTGGTTTTCAACAACTTGGGCCAACTCGTGCAGCAGGGTGCGATGGAGCAGCATCTGGATTTGAGCGTACTCACGGGTGGGGTTTACTTTTTCCAGTTGTTGAATGAAAAAACCGGGGAGTTGTTTTCCGAGCGGATAATTCTGACGAAACCCTAATTTTGGGCGCTTTTTCAAATTCGAAAACAAAACAAAATGGATATCACAGTTCAGGAACTCAAGCAAAAAATAGAAAGCGGTGATGATTTCGTGCTCATCGATGTGCGGGAGCTGCACGAGCACGAGGAGTTCAACGTGGGCGGCCAACTGATTCCCGTTGGCACGTTCATGTCGGCCATCCCCGATTTGGAAGAACACAAAACCGACGAAGTGGTGGTGTACTGCCGCTCCGGCAACCGCAGCAGCATGGCCAAGCACCTGTTGGAAGCGTCCGGTTTCAGCAACGTCCGCAACCTGACCGGCGGGATGCTTGTCTGGCGGGAAAACTTCGGATAGATTTTGATTTACGATTTACGATTTACGATTGGGGCGGTCTCCAAAATCGTAAATCGTAAATCGTAAATCGTAAATCCCCTCCCTCACTCTCCTGCCTTCATTTTCACGTAGCTCTTCACGCCATCTGCGTTCAGTTTTTTCACCAATTTTTCGGCGGCGGCCATGTTGTCGAAGCGGTCCACGAGCACGACGGCATATTTTCCCCGGTCAAAAATCTCGGAACGGGCATTGTCGTAGCCCATTTTGTTCAGCTTTTTCACCTGTGCGTCCGCAAAGTTTTTCTTCGTGAACGAGCCGGCCAGCACCATGAATTTCCCGCCGGTGTCGGATGCCTTTTCACTCGAAGCAGTGGTGGTGTTCGTGGTGGAAGTTCCTGGGTTCGCTGTCTCGGCATCGTCTTCGGCGGCAGCATCACCGGCTGAAACTTCTTTGTTGTCAGCAGGTTTTGTCGCTGGTTTGGTTGTCGGTGCAGCGTCGGTGGCAGCGCCGCCTGTTTTGGAAACGGTGCCCGTCGAGTCAACGTTTTCGTCAATTTCGTAATCGTACACCCCATCGTCCTCCACTTCCACGGAGTCGGTGACGGTTTCGATTTTATCGGCGGGTTTGTCTCCCTGGAAGAGGTTGGTCATTTTGTAAACCAAAAAGCCGATGGCCAAAATGCAAATGGCCACGATGGAAACGGTAACGTAGTCAAGTTTAGACATGGTATCAGAAGTTAGTTAACGCAAGTTGCGTATTGGCGCTTTGGAAAAGAACAACTTTGAGAAACGATTCATAAAAAAACCAATCCGACAAAGCGCCAAAATGCCAATCCGCAACTTAGGTTAGTTAGTGATTATCAAGGATTTAGGTAAAAATGAAATCCAATTTTTTCAGGGGTAAAAATAGCTTGAAATGTTGGAAGCAGCAAGTGGGGCAGGGTGCTTAACTTAGCCCGGTGCCCGGAAGAACAGGCATGTTGTCAATTTTTCAAAAAATGAACCTCAAAATCATTTCCGCCGGGGCGGGTTCCGGCAAAACTTACAGGCTCACCACCGAAATGGTCGGGCTGCTGGCTTCGGGCGAAGTGCGGGCCACTGGCATCATTGCCACCACTTTCACCAACAAAGCGGCGGCGGAGTTGCAGGAACGGGTGCGGGTCAGGCTGCTGGAGGAGGGGCTGGCCAAGGAAGCCAACGACCTCGCCAACGCCCTCATCGGCACGGTGCATGGCCTCGGCGTGAAGCTGCTCAAGCGCTTCGCCTACGAGGCCGGGGTGTCGCCGCAGGTGGACATCATCGCCGACGAAGACCAGCAGGCGATGTTCAACCAGTCGCTGGCGATGGTGCTCACCAACGACCGGGTGGAGGAAATGGAGCGCCTTTCCGACCGGCTCGGCTTGTCCAAATCGGACTTCAGCAAAACCGACTGGCGAAGGCTGCTCAAGGAACTCACGGAAGTGGCCCGTGCCAACGACTTTTCGGAGGACGTGCTGGAAGCCAGCAAACTTCGCTCGTTCGAGTCGTTTTCCCGGTTTCTGGATGCTGAAATCGAGCGACCGGCAGCGGCCTGGAACGAACTGCTGGCTTCGCAACTCGATGAGACCATTTCCCGCCTCGAAAACAACGGCGACACCACGAAAGTGACCGCCGACGGTGTGAAAACCCTGCGGGAGTTGAAGGCCGAACTTCGGCTTCGGGAGGGGCTGCACTGGCACAACTGGGTGAAAATTTCCAAGCTGAAAGTCGGGGCGAAAAGTCGGGACGACCTGGACGAACTGGTGGACTTCGCCAACACCCACCTCGGCCATGCCGGGTTGCGGAGCGATGTTAAGTCGTTCATTTTCAACATCTTCGAACTGGCGCAGGCGGCCATGCAGGAGTTCGAGCGCTTCAAAAAAAGCCGGGGCCTGATTGACTACACCGACATGGAATCGTACGTGAAACGCCTGCTCGACGACCCGTCGGTGCAGGAGGTGTTGGCCGAGGAACTTGACCTGCTGCTGGTCGATGAGTTCCAGGATACCAGCCCGCTGCAACTCGAAATTTTCCTGAAACTCTCCCGGTTTGCCCGCCATTCCATCTGGGTGGGCGACCCGAAGCAGAGCATCTACGGCTTCCGGGGAGCCGAACCGGCGCTGATGGAGGCCATTGTTCGGAGCCAGGGCGGTTTGAAAAAAGACAACATCCTGGCACACTCCTGGCGCTCCCGGGAGGACGTGGTTTTTGCCACGAACGCCATTTTCACGAAGGCATTTTCAAAACTGCCGCCGGAGCAGGTGGCCCTGCAACCCAAGCGCCGGAAAGTGGCGACACCCGACACCGCCAACCGGGAAAACGAGCCGCCGGAAATGGGAAATGCGCTCATCCACTGGCATTTCAAATATGACGGCGAGGGCCGCAAGCCCGGCAAGGAATGGCTCCACAACTGCATCGCCGGGACGCTGCGCCTGCACCTGGAGCGGGGCATCACGGTTTTGCCGAAGGGCGAAAAAAAGCACCGCCCCGCACTGCCCGGCGACGTGGCGATTTTGTGCCGCTCCAACGGCGAGTGCCGGGAGGTGGCCGGGGCGCTCCACCGGGCCGGGCTTCGGGCGGCCATTTCGAGGGCCGGGCTGCTGGCAACGGCGGAGGCCAAGCTCATTTTGGCCTGCCTGAAATTCATCCTGAACAAGTACGATTCGCTGTCGATTGCCGAAATTCTGCTGCTGGCAGCGAGGTTGGAACTGCGTGAAATCGTCGAAGACCGGCTCGGCTACCTCGAACAGCAGGAGGAGGGAAAACCGGACTTCAAGTGGGGCGAGCGGAACGAATTCATCCAGCGGCTGAACTTGCTGAGGCCGCAGGTGGCCGAGCTTTCGGGGTCTGAAATCCTGACGCTGCTGCTGGAAGAACTTGACCTGCGCCGCATCATCGTTTCGTGGGGCAACGTGGAGCAGCGCCTCGCCAACGTGGACATGCTGGCCCGTTTTGCCCTGAAATACGAAGAGGCCTGCAACCGGCTGCACTCGGCGGCTTCGCTGGGCGGTTTTTTGCTTTGGTTAAACGACCTGGAACAGAACGAAACCGACCTGCAAGGTTCCGGCGAGAACCCGCTGGCCGTGAACGTCGTCACGTACCACAAAAGCAAGGGATTGGAGTACCCGGTGGTCATTTGCCACAGCCTCGAACAGCCGTTGAGGGAGGATGTCTGGGGCATTTCCATCGTGCCGGAAACGGAGGGAATCGACCTGGACAACCTGCTCGGCAACCGCTGGCTGCGGCTTTGGGCGAACCCCTACGCCGACCAGTACCGGGGCACCCTGCTCGAAGAACGGATGGAGGTTTCACCTGAAAAAATCGAAAAAAGGCGGGATGCGCTGGCGGAGGAAATCAGGTTGCTCTACGTCGGATTGACTCGGGCGAGGGACTACCTCGTGTTCCCGACCCGTGAAAAATCGCCCATCTGGCTGAACCGGGTGTGCAACAGCGGCCAGGAGGAGCAGCCTGCGCTGGATGTTTCCTCGGATGAAAGTCACTGGGAATGGGAGGGGAAAGAGCTGCACATCACGACGGAAGTAGCGCATTTTCCGAGCGATTTCCCGCATGGCGCCGTGCCGGAAGTGGCTCCGATGTACTTTGCCGAACGGCGGGGCAGGGGAGCGTTCCCGCCATTTCAACTGGAGGTTTCGGGAGAAAACGACGGGGAAGTTCCCGCAGATTTTAAAAACAAAACCCATTGTTACAGCCCGTTCGTTCTGCCGGAAGTGCCTGAAAGACAGTGGGTTGCACAAGCCTTCCAGTCATTTTTGCTCGCTGACAAACCGGATGGTGCCGAAGCGGACCGCCTCGAAATGGCCGGTGGTCTGGTTGGCCGACATTCGGCTGATGACCTCACCGACCCGGCAATTTTCCTGGAAAAAAGCAAGGCGTTTTTTGGCTGGCTCGGCGGGCAGTTTTCTTATGTGAAAATGCACAGGTGCTACCCGGTGCGGCGAGAGACGGCGGGCAGTTTGTTTGAAGCGTCCATCGATATTTTGCTGGAAACAGAACGTGGCTTGGTCATCGTCAAACTCAGCAAGTTTGTCGGGGACACCAAAAACCGCCAGCGGAAACTGAAAGGGATGGGGCCGACGCTGCGTTTTACGAAGAAAATAATCCAGGAGGTTTTTGAAAAAAGACAGGTGGATACCTGGGTTCATTTTGTGCTGTACGGCGAGTGCTTCGAATTAGTGTGTGGATAAAAAATTTAGGGACGAATCTTGGCAGATTCGTCCCCGCATTTTAAGTGATTAGAAAATGTTGATGTGATATTTGTATCCTAAATCCGTGAGCAAATTATTCAGAAACGAGGACTGCTTTGTAATTGCCGTGCTTTGTTTTTTTGCTGGCGAACGTGGCGGAATTCATCGGGGCATCCACATCCAGGTTAGTGCCGTAGGCATACACCAACATGCCGTCTTCATGTCCGAAATCGAGAACACCAAGGTCATTGCCAGGATTTGAGCTGTACGTGTTCGGTGCAGCGAACGGGTCGTTCACGTTGTC
>JACRAN010000113.1 GCA_016234735.1 Bacteroidota bacterium
CGACTTCAGTCGCCGTAGCCCTCGGCGACTGAAGTCGCCGGTACAATTTCAAGCATCAATCAATCCACCAGCCGCCACGACACCCCGAACCGCACCCCGCCGTTCTCGAATCCGAACGGCAACGGGTAGCTGGCCGTCTGGTAAAAATAGGTCTGCATCGGGTAGGCCAGCAGGTTTTCGATTTTGAAAAAGAAGCGGAACGTTTTCACTTTGAAACTCAGGAACGCATCGAGCAGGGGCGTGAACGGCAGCGCCTGTGCGGTTTGCAATTGGAACTGGCCGGTGAGCGGCTGGTACGTCGGCGGCGTGTAGGCCGAGGCGAGCCGTGCATCCACCCCGATTTTCGTGAGCATCACTTTTTTGAAAATCTTGCCTTCGAGGTAGAGGCTGTGCTTCGAGTACAACTGCGGCAGGGGCAGCACATCGGAAGTCGTTTGCTGCAAGCCCGCCCAGTTTTCGAGGTGCAGCGGGCCGAGGTGGAAATCCTTGCGCACCGTCAGTTGCAGGATGCTGAAAGCGCCGCTTTGTCGGGGCCGACCAGCGGAGTCGAAATAGACGAGGTTGCTCAAAAGATGGTACTGCCCGCCCGCGGAAAAATGGATTTGCGGCAGCGAGTAGGTGCCTGACAGGCTGGTTTCCAGCGTTTTATCAAAACTGTTTTTCCAAATTTCTTTTTGGGTCACGTAAAAACGGTTGTGCAGCAGCGAGGTCGAGTAGAGTTGGTTGACCACGTCGAGGCGCAGGTTCCCGATTTTTTTCAAGTTCAAAAACAACTCCCCGCTCAGGCGGAAATCGCCCGCATTGGCCCCCACGCCGAGGTGTGCGTAGCTCTGGATGCGCAGCCGCTCGCCGGGCGAAAAGTTGAGCCGGGCGGTGAGGAACAGGTGGTGGATGGCCGACGTGTCCACTGGTTCCTGCTGCACGAAGTGGATGGAATGCACCAGCCCCACTTCCAGCAGGTCGCTCTCCGCCGACAGCGCCCGGCCCGTGGCATCGCTGGCGGTCTGCGGTTTCAGTTTGAAGGTTTGCAGCTTGAAGGTGTTCTCCAATTTTTTGGTTTCCAACAGGTGCCGCAGGCCCCGTCTGTCCACTAAGAAATCGCCGTAAAAAGCGGAGTCCGGCGAGGTGTCCGAAAACTTGTAACTCGCTGACTGCCAGGCGATTTGGTGGTAAACTGTGAAAGAACGGGAAGGGTTGAAGGATTGGGGGATTGAAGGATTGGGGGCTTGCGATTTCGGATTTCGGATTTCGGATTTCGGATTGGGGAGTGAATCAACTTGCGGGGGACTTGGAGATTGGACACTCAATGAATCTTGTAAGTTGACTGGCCCCGACTGCCCACCCCGAAGGGGTAAACTGTCCACTGCCGAACTGCCAACTTTCTTCCGTCCGCCGTTCAGGTAAAAATACTGCGTGTACGCCAGCTCCCGGTTGGCGTAGCGGGTGTTGGCGCTGCTCAACTGCACGTCCACCTGGAAGGCCGGGATGAGGCCGAGGGTCAGGTCTTCGGCGGCACCGCCGTTGTTTTCCTGCTCTGCGGCGTTGCCCACGTAGCTGAAATAGCCGTCGTACCTGCCGTTTTTTTGGTGAAACCAAAGCCCCGCCGCCACAGCGGAGTTGGCGGCTTTTTGGAAATCGTAGGCCCCGGTGTTGCTGATTCGGCGGTGTTCGAGGGAGAGGTTCAGCCCATTGGCGAAGTTGCGGCTGAACTGGAGGTTGAAAAGCGCATCGCCCTGTGTCGGCCCCTGCGAGTAGCCCGCCTGCGTGTATGCCTGCGTGATTTTGTAGTAGCGCACGTCGGCGGTCGTGAGTTGGTAGAGGTCGAACTGGTGCAGCCCCACGTCGAAGCCACGCCGCCAGGCCGGTTGGAAAAACAGCGGGCGGCTGGCCGAGCCGAGGTTGCCGAGGCTGGCGAAATCGTACGCCTGCTGCCGGATGGGGTCGTACTGGTGCAGGTTGCCCAGCAGGCTGTCGCTGAACGGGAAAACCTGGTTAGGCTGGTCGGCGTAGAAAAAATAGATGTCAGAAGTGTCGAGGGTCAGGTTGCCGTTGCCACCACCACGGGCGCTGCCACTGCCGGGGAAACCGCCTGTGCCGCCTCCTGCACCGCCGCCGAACAGGCTTCCGCCGGGGCGCTGGGCGTAGGTTTTTTCAGCAGATAAAACACTGATAACCAGCAGTATGTAGCATAGAAACTGCCTCATTGAAATGGTTTGTTTGCAGCAAAATAACGGTGTTGAAATGGGTTTTGCGGGAAGCATTTGCTAAAATTTAACCGATGCCATTTGTCCCGTGTCGGAATGACCACTATTTTTCATTTTTTAATCTTCTGCCCATTTTTGCCTGCGGCTGTTATCAAAGCATCCAAGAATTTTGTTTTTAGGTCTGTCGGTACAGAAGTTGCCAATATTTTGTCGTAAATCTCTTGCAAATCAAAGCCGTCGTGAACTGGATTTTCAATTTCAGTGAAAAGAATCTTGTTGTCCACTTGTCGCTTTGCAATTACTTGAAAAAATATTGCCGGTGCTTTGTCGAGCACCTTGAAAAGTGTCTCGTTGCTCCATTCGGAATATTCCAAATTAGTATTGCAGGAACTGTCAAAGGTGCATAAAAAGTCGTCTACAATTTGAAAAGTCAGACTGTCCAAATGGTCGATAACTATTTTCACTTTGTCAATATCGCATTTGTCGCACGAAGTATTGGCAAACGCTGTCGTGAAGGTTAAAAACGTAAATAAGGTTAAAAATTCTTTCATAAATCTCTGTTCATCAATAGTTGTGAGTCATTTTTAGCATGACATGCAACGTGAAATTTCACGTCATTTTTCCGAAAAAAACTTTGGTCAAATACCAAAAATCCACCTCGCCGCCCTCCGCATGGGCATCAAAAGTAGCGCTTAAAGATTGCATGGCGGCACCGTGGCGGGCATGTTTTTCATCGAAGGCGTAGGAGCAGGAGAGGTAGCGGCCCTTCACGCCCTCGAAACCGAATCGCTGGCGGTAGTCGAATTCCCGGCTGGCGAAGCCGTTTTTGCCAAAAAACGGGGCGAGTTGCGCCTCGCCGATGTGGCGGTGGTCGATTTTGTCGAGGTCAATGGAGAAGTCCCGAAGGGAAGCGTCGTAGTCCCGCATGAACGCCGAGCGGTCATCGTTGCGGTCGTTCCAGATGAGCAGCGCCCAGCCGCCGGGCCGGAGGATGCGCAAAAACTCCCGCCGTGCCGCCTCCCGGTCGAACCAGTGGAACGCCTGCGCCGCTACGACAAAATCGGCGCAGTGGCCGGGCAGGCTGATGGCTTCCGCCGTGCCATCCACGCTGTGCAGGTTGGGGTAGTGGCCGAACAGCCGCTCCGCCGCCGCCCGCATGTCGGGGTTTGGCTCAACGGCAAAGGTCGGGTTGCCGTTTTCCAGAAAAAGTTCGGTCAGCTTGCCCGTGCCGGAGCCGATGTCTGCCACGACGGAATTGGCCGTCAGGTCCAACTCGTTTTTCATAAAGTCCAGTAAATCAGGCGGATAGCCGGGGCGGAAGCGGATATAATTTTCGACGGTGGAGGAGAAGCGGGTGAGAGAGTTGGAGGTCATTGGCTTCGGTTTTCAAATGTGTGCATCAGTTTTTGGAGGTACTGGGCTGTCGTTTCCTTGAGGTAAACGCCGAGCGAGATGGCCGCTTTGTCCAGCAGGTTGATGTCGAAAAACGTGTAGTTGAACTGATGTTCGCTGCCGTCGGTGAGGCGCTCCCGGTTGCTGACCAGCAGCGAAAGTTCGGAGGTGGAGAGGTTGTTCACACCGCCTGCGTCCACGTATTTTTTCATGCGGCGCTCACAGGCTTCGAGCGCTTTTTCGAGGATTTCGAGGTCGCCCGCCGCATCGGCCAGTATTTTCCGCTGGAGGTGGATGCTGTCCACCACGTCAGCTTTTTCCGATTTGACTTCCCCGTCTTCTTTTTCGACGGAAAAATAGCTGTCGTCGATGTCGTTGTTGAATTGTTGCACGGTGTCTAAGTGCAGCGCCGCCAGTTCCCGCATGGGTTCGATGATGCGCCGAAACTTTTTGGTGAGCAACTCGTGGCAGGCTTTTTCGCCTGCGAGGCTGCCCTGGGCGTGGTTTTCGCCGAAGTCGATGAACATGGCCAGCAACTCGTTTGGCACCTCGTGGTCAACGGCCCTCGTCTGGCTCAGGAGCGTCGAAAATGCCTGCGCTTTCTGCTGGAACAGTGCGGTTTTTTTCAGAATTTCATCCAACGTCTCTGGCTGGTTTTCCAGATGGGCATCGGGTTCCGGCACTGGCGGCAGGTCAGAGCCGAAGGCTTGTGGCGGGTTGTTCCCGAAGAGGCTGTCGTATGGGTTGGGCATGAGCGCTAATTTGAACAAAGGTATTTTTTCCTGTAAAATTCTGCAATCATTATAGTTTAAGCCCTTTTTCGGCCTTCATTTTAAATAGAGAAACGCCAACTTTGATGCCAGCGTCGGCGTGAAGAAGTGACCACTCACCTTCACTCTGGTCTCTGGGAGGGAAAATTATCCACTCATGTTCAGGGATGTTATCTACTGCGGATTCATTGAAAAGCTCATGGTCAATTGACACCCACTTCAGACCGACACCGCAATAAAATTCGACAAAAAAATGGCGGGCAAACCATCCAGTCACTCCATAGTTGAAGCAGAAGCCTCGCGTATCCCGCTCGATGTCTGATTTTTCAAAACGATATGCTTGCCTGTTTGCAAGACGCACGTAACCGTCCGTTTTATAGTATTGCTGGTCAACAGTGAAGACTTCGGCTTCGAAGTAATAACTGGCAGTTTCACCAAGCGGAACATTGTATCGTACACCGCCTTTGATTTTATGGTAGTTCCAGTCTTTTTTATACCAATTCCATTCAGCCAGACCCAATTTCTCATATTGAATCCCGTACTCAAATTCGACACTGATGTTCTGGTTGATTTTCACCTCTAACCCAGGCAAAATACATGCAACGTGTGGATTAAATAGGCTGGTAGGTGTAATTTTGAAGGCTATTCGGTCAGTATTGTAAATTTTTTGTGCTGTACAGACCTGACTTAGCAGCCCTAAGATGATAGTTGCGAAGGTTATTTTCATCAGGAATTTTTTTGAAGCGTTTTGAGGGAAACGTACCTCAAGCGCCTTTCGCAGCCTGTCGCCCCAGTTCCCGCCACCCCTTCCACACCACCTCCAAATCCCGCCCCGGTTCGTAATCTTTGGCATAGAAAAAATCGAGCCGCCGGGCGGTGGCCTCGTCGAGTTGCCTGCCGGGGAAGGCATCGGCGGGGGAGAGGATGCCGGGGCGGACGGGGGGGATTTCGGATTTCGGATTTCGGATTTCGGATTGAGTGCTGGAATAGCCGACCCACGATTTTTTTCCGATAAAAACCAGCACCAGGTTTCTCAAAAATCCCCCCGGTTTTTTCACCAAAAACAACAGCGGAACGGCCAACAACAAAAAGCCAACAGCCAACAGCAAATCCAGCAGCCGCTTGCTGCGCCGGGCCATCGGGCTGGCGATTTTGTAGCGGACTGAGGTGGTGTAAAGTTCTCCCGAAGCGTCCTTCGAACTGCTGCCGATGATGGTCTGGCTGCCCTCCGGCACCGTTTTGAACTCGATGCGGGGGCCGAGCCGCTCCATCCAATGCATTGTCTGTGAGGCAGTTGCGTCTTTCAGGCAGAAGATGATTTCGTCCAGGTGGTACAGCGCAGCGATTTCGTCCAGTGGCTGGATTTCGGATTTCGGATTTCGGATTTCGGAGCCAGGCCCGTCCGAAATCCGAAATCCGAAATCCGAAATCGGGATGGCTGTTCCGATAAAATTTCGCTCCACTCCCGCCTTCGCCAGCAACTGCTGCACCCGCTCACTTTCAAGTTGCGACCCAACGATGGCGAGGTTGGCCGGGCGGGTGCGGCCCACGCTGAGGTTGCCCGTTTTAAAAAAATGAAAAACCAGCCGCAGCGCCGCCAGCGCCAACAGCGCCCAGGCCGTGCCGAGCAGGATGACCGCCCTCGACGGGCGCAGGTCAAGCGGCAGGAAACCGTACACCGCCGAGATGACGACCGTGCCGAGCAGCAGCCCACGGGTGAGGCGGCGCAGGTTGAAAGGCTCGTCGTAGCCGCCGCTGAAGAACAGCGCCGCCAGCCACAGCAGCGTGTAAAACGGCGCATTGAAATACAAAAAAGTAGGCTTGAACCACGCAGGGTCGTGGTAAAAATAGTTGGCCCAAAAGGTCTTCGACAGCCACAGTCCGCTGAATATCAGCACCGCATCAAGCACAGGGAGTTGGCTTTTTTTGAAAAAATTGCCGAGCAGCGTCAAGCCTGCCCGCAGCCAGATGGCCCCGTAGATCATGGCGACGAAGAGCGACGCCTGTCGCCCGGTGAAGTGCTTCCGGGCAAAGATGATCATGGCCTGGTAAAACGTGCGGACGTAGTTGAGGCTCCCCTTTTTCGTGCTTACGCCATTGTAGTGGATGATGGTGGTGTCGGAGAAGTAGTAGTTTTTGTAGCCAGCCTGCACGATGCGGTAGCTCAGGTCAATGTCCTCGCCGTACATGAAAAACGCCTCGTCGAGCAGGCCGATTTTGTCCAAAACGGAGCGGCGCAGCAGCATGAACGCCCCGGCCAGCACGTCCACCTCGTGGGTCTCGTTTTTGTCGAGGTAGCCGAGGTGGTAGCGCCCGAAGGTTTTCGATTTGGGGAAAATAGCCGCCAGTCCAAATGTCTTGCAGAACGCCACCCACGGCGAGGGGAACCCCCGTTTGCTTTCGGGCAAGAACTGTCCGCTGCCGTCCATCATCTTCACGCCCAGCCCGCCCGCCTCCGGGTGCGTTTCCATGAACTCGACGCACTTGGTCAGCGTGTCCTCCCGCACGATGGTGTCTGGGTTCAGCAGCAGGACGTAGGGATTTCGGATTTCGGATTTCGGATTTCGGATTTCGGGTTTCGGGTTTCGGATTTCGGGTTTCGGGTTTCGGATTTCGGATGCTCGGATTGCCTGATTGTTCGCTACCGCAAAGCCTGTGTTTTGTTGGTTGGCGATGAGTTTTACTTCGGGGAAATGGGTGCGCACCATCTGTACGCTGTCGTCGGAGGAGGCGTTGTCCACAACCCAGACGGCCTCCCCCCAGCCCCCTCCCAAGGAGGGGGAGTAGGCACGTCGGACGCTCAGGAGGCATTGCTCCAGAAAGTGTCGGACGTTGTAGTTGACGATGATGGTGGTGAGCATGGGCGGTTACTTGGCGGGGTATCGGTTTCTCTTTTTGATATCTTTCAAGAACCAGATTGCCACTTGACAAAATGGTCTAAACCGGAGATGCTCGCCCTTCTTATGCTTGACAGACCAAGCTTCAATTTCTTTTTGGATAATTTCTTTTGTCCAATCTTTGACAGGATATTGCTTAATAAGCAGTTCCCTCGCAATGTCCACCGCATCCCGACGAGCTTTTTTAAGGTTTTCATTATTCAGGTTAAGCAGTTTCAAATCATGTTCGACCTCATCTGTTTGCTTAGTTGGCACAATGCTTCCATCTGAGGCGTAAGTAATCAATATTTCTACTTCCTTATCATGCGGATTTAAAACTATTAATCTCGTCTCCAACTTGCTTTTGTCACAATGAATATCGCCTTGTGAAAAACCATTGCACACACCGAGCATTTTAGTGTAGTCCAAATCTTTTTTGGGAAATTCATCTTGGGAAAGATAATGCTCAACTTCTATCATTGGCTTCGTTGCTTGTTCGTCACGCCCCAAACTGCTCCGTTTTAAGCTAATGCGTTTCATGCAATAGGCACAAAGATGGCCTTGCTCTTCCAGCAGGGCTTTTTTCAACGATTGTCCAGTATCTCCAAAACCTTTAAACGTGGCATTGGCGGTGGATTCCCGATAATTTTTAAGTGTCTGAGGCTCGTTTGAAACCTTCTTCTCAATGTATTTCATGGGTCATTCGTCCATTAGTTCAACATACATTTCAGCCCTGACCAATTCGGAATCAGTTGACCCGTATTTTTCCTTTAATTCCTCTAGTTTCTGTTCTGCGTTTTTGCGGTCGTTTTTATCAATGTAATCGTAAAGTGCTTTGAGGTCTTTTTGTCCATCTTCTGGCCTAGCTTCTACTTCAAATACTTCTTCAAGGATTGAATTGCTATCCCTGTCTTCGGTATGGTACGGCGGGAATTTCCTCAGTTTAAAATCCTTTAGCACAAAAACGTTCTCCGTAGGTACGCTGCTCAACACCTGCGGCGAGTGCGTGGTGAGGATAAACTGGATGTTGGGGAAGGTGCGGCGGAGGTTTGGGATGATGGTGCGCTGCCAAGCGGGGTGGAGGTGTTGTTCTATTTCGTCTATGAGGACAATGCCAGACTTCATTAACACATCTGTTGGGGTTATATATTCATCATAAGCAAAAGTTAAGAATATTCTTCTAATAATATCGCCAGCCAAAGTGAATAAAGATTTTTCACCATCGGACAACTTGATAAATGGAAGTTCTTTTCCTTCTTTTTCAATAGTCAATTCTTCTTTAGGTCGTCGCTTCACTCTTGGCTTTTCTATGCCGGGCAAAAGTGTTGAGGTCACCTTCCTTAAAGATTCAAGTGCTAAATACCTATATTCGGGATTTACATTAAGTCTCTGTTCATGCTCAAAGTCTTCTACGTTTCTAAACCACTTAAAAAAATCATTGAAATCTAGTCTATTCTCAAATGCAGATAATAAAATGTTGCCCCTATTATAAACAGAGTCATCAGCTTCAAGAGAAGGCTGTTGGCTTGCATATCTGCTTGTCGGATAGTATTTAAAAAATGGCGTTCTTGTAAGAAACTTTTCCTCAAGAAACTTTCCTTCCTCAAGTCCTTTCTCCTCCTTGTCTTCAATGCTGTCATCACTTAATCTAATATCCCCTGATTCTGGCCATGTTTGAAAGTAACCATTTTCAGACTGTTCATGCCGAAAGACTACAACACCTAAATCATCAAATCCGAAAGTAGTATTTAGTGTAAATTCCTTTTTGTCAATGTTTATATCTTTTTTACCCAGAATTCTGTGGTAAAGTAATCGGGCAGCTTCTTCGTTTCTTGGAGACTGAAATCTGACTAAATGATAAAAGTACAAATGAACCGCATTCAAAATACTATCCAACACACTCGTCTTCCCGCTTCCATTCACCCCTACGAACACCGCCAGCCCGCTCTCACCATCCGGGAAGTCAATGGTCAAGTCCTCGAAGCCACGGAAGTTTTTCAGTTCCAGTTTTTTGATTCTCATGCTGTCGTTGTTTTAATTAGAAGTTCCCTAACTGCGCCACAAAACTGTTTCGCAAAGTCAACGGCTTCAGTTGCCACTTCTTTGTCTTCCAATATTTCGATGTCATAATCTGCACCTGTGCGTAGTTCAAAAACTGCGGTGAGCATGTGATTGAATTCAATTGGGAGTAAGTTGCTTTTCAAGTAAAGCTCCCGGAATTTACCGTGTGCGCCCGAATGTGATTTGGTGAAAATCCCATGCACGAACAAGGCAGCACAAATTGATGAAAACATGGCATAGTAGGCACGGTTGGCTGCACCGTTCAACATGCCCCTCTCAAGCATCAACTCTGCCTCTTCCAGTTGGGCAGATGCCTTTCGGAAATATTTTTCAAGTTCTTCTTTCATACTTCAAAGCCTTCTTTTCTCACCCAATGGAGCAAGGGCGATTTCTCGTAAAGAAATTGCGAAAGCGAATAGGGTTGAAATGAAATTTCAACGTTGTGCTTCAAAATCAATGGATGCACGACTTCGCTCATGCCCATAATTTCCCGGTATTTTTTGATTTGTTCATCCTTCAGCACCACCAAAAAATCCACGTCCGACTCCTCGTGCGCATCGCCCCGGGCGTAGCTTCCGTACAGGATGACCTTCGCCAGCCGGTTGCCGTACAGCCCGGTCACCGCCGCCTTGAAATCGGCGATAAGTGCTTGTTGTTCAGCAGGTTGTAGCATCAGTCATTGTTTAGTTTATACGGCACCCTCGCCACAATGCTCCGCCCCAGCGTCACCTCGTCGGCATACTCCAACTCACCGCCGAAGCTCACGCCACGGGCGATGCTGCTCACGCTCACCGGGCTGTCCTTCAGTTTTTTGGTGATGTAGAACATCGTGGTGTCGCCCTCAATGGTGGGGCTGATGGCGAGGATGATTTCCCGGATTTCGCCAGCGGCGACGCGGTGCAGCAGCGAATCAATCGTCAGCTCGCCGGGGCCGATGCCTTCCAGTGGGTTGATGAGGCCGCCGAGCACGTGGTACAGGCCCCGGTACTGCGAAGTGTCCTCGATGGCCATCACATCCCGGATGCTCTCCACCACGCAGACCAGCGAGCGGTCACGGCGCTTGTCGGCGCAGACTTGGCAGATGGGTTCGTCGCTCAGGTTGTGGCAAATGGTGCAGTGCTGGATGCGCCGCCGCATGTTGACGATGGCCTCGGCGAACTGCTCGGCGGCCTCCGGCGACTTGCCGACGAGGTGCAGCGTCAGGCGCAGCGCCGTCTTCCGCCCGATGCCGGGCAGGCTGGCGAAGGCTTCCACGGATTGTTCTATCAGTTTTGAAGAAAAATTCATGTTGTTTCAATTGGCAGTGGTCGCCTCAAATCCTCAAACCCTCACAGTCTCAACCACTTCTTTAATTTTGCACCGCTTTTTAAAAACCAAAAACGGTGTATTCCATTTTGAGAAGCGAAATTATCTCATTTTTGCGAAGTTTAACCCCCGACCTCCGAAACTCACTAACTCGAAACTCGAAACTCAAAACTGAGTAATGGCTGAAATTATCAAAATGCCCCGCATGAGCGATACGATGACCGAAGGCAACATCGTGGCATGGCACAAAAAAGAAGGCGACAAAGTGTCGCCGGGCGACCTGCTCGCCGAAATCGAAACCGACAAGGCGACGATGGATTTCGAGAGCCTGTGGGAAGGTCACCTGCTGCACATCGCCGTGAAGGATGGCGTGGTGCCGGTGGAGGGACTGATTGCCGTCATCGGCAAGCCGGGCGAGGACTGGCAGTCGCAGGTGGGCAATGGCATCCCGATAGCTATCGGGACAACATCCAACGGGCAGGCGAAGGTCGCCGAAGCAGCCCCCAAATCTGCCGCTGCATCACCGGCGATGGAAGTTGCAGCACATTCCGAGGCAGTGCCCGGCGCAGCGGTCCCGATAGCTATCGGGAGGGTGAAAGCATCGCCGTTGGCGAAAAGCATTGCGAAGGAAGCGGGCCTCGACATCGCTGCGGTGCAAGGCTCCGGCGATGGTGGACGCATCGTGCGGCGCGACGTGGAGGCCGTGCTGGAAGCCAAAAGCACCGCCCCGGCGGCGGTTCCGGCTGCCAAACCTGCGGCGGTTCCGACCGTGCCGTCGTTCAGTTTTGCCGAAGGCGAGGCTTACGAAGAAAAACCGGTCAGCCAGATGCGCAAGGCCATCGCCCGCCGCCTGAGCGAGAGCAAATTCACGTCCCCGCACTTCTACCTCACGATGGAAGTGAACATGGACAAGGCGGTAGAACTGCGCCCGAAACTCAACGAACTGGCCGCCCCGGTCAAGATTTCGTTCAACGACATCCTGATAAAAGCGGCAGCGGCAGCCCTGCGCAGGCACCCAGCCGTGAACTCTTCGTGGCTCGGCGACAAAATCCGCTACAACCAGCACATCAACATCGGGGTGGCGGTGGCGGTGGAGGACGGGCTGCTCGTGCCGGTCATCCGTCATGCCGACCTGAAATCGCTGTCGCAGATCAACACGGAGGTGAAGTTGATGGCGGAAAAAGCGCGCAGCAAAAAGCTGCAACCGGACGAAATGAGCGGCAACACGTTCACCATCTCCAACCTCGGCATGTACGGCATCGAAGAGTTCACGGGCATCATCAACCCGCCGGACGCCTGCATCCTGGCGGTGGGGGCCATCCTCCAGAAGCCCATCGTGAAGGACGGCCAAATCGTGGTGGGCAACATGATGAAACTGACGCTCTCCTGCGACCACCGGGTGGTGGACGGTGCCACCGGGTCGGAGTTCCTGCAAACGCTGAAAAACATGCTCGAAGAGCCGGCGCGGATGTTGGTTTGACGGCTCGGCAGCTAAGAGTTTTTGCGCCCCCAGGCACTTGAAATGGATGCCTGGGGGCGCTGTGTTTTTTAAACTTTAGCAAAACTCAATTTCCAGAAAAGCTGTTTATCTTTGCCCCACTTTTGCCGAAAGGTGAATTTTAAGGATTGATAATCAGGGAGTTGCGGGTGTGGCGAAACTGGTAGACGCGCCAGACTTAGGATCTGGTGCCGCAAGGCTTGGGGGTTCGAGTCCCTTCACCCGCACGTTTTTTGGAGTTATGGGTTGAAAGTTATGAGTTATGAGTTGAACATCATCCAACGGTCTTTTCAACTCATAACTCATAACTCATAACTTTCAAAGCCCTCCACGCCGATTTTTTCAAAAACTAAGCAAATTTCACCATGCCTAAAGTAGTCAGAGAGGACATCGATGCACTCAACGCCGTGCTCACCATCACCATCGAAAAGGAAGATTATGAGCCTGGTTTCAAAAAAGAACTCAGCAAACTCAAGGATAAGGCGGCCATCAGGGGCTTCCGGCGCGGCAAAACGCCGATGGGCTTTTTGAAAAAAATGTACGGCAAAGGGCTGCTGGGCGAAATCGTGTCGGACATGCTCCAAAAAGAACTGTCCGGCGTGATGAACAGCGACGAAATCTCCGTGCTGGGCCAACCGCTGCCGGTAGAAGGCCAGCAGCCGGTCAATTTTGACCAAAATAACTTGGACACGTACTCCTTCAAATTTGAATTGGGCAAGGCACCGGATTTTGACGTGAAGGGCCTGGGTGCAGAAAACGTGTACCAAGTGTACAAGGTGGAAGTGCCTGCCGAGAAGGTGGAGGAGCGCCTCGACTTCATCCGCAAGCGCCGTGGCGAACGGGTGGAAACGGACGGACCCATCGAAGGGACCGACATGATTGCGTTCAGCGCGGTGGAACTGGACGGCGATGCTCCGAAAGACAACGGCTGGAAGACGACTTTTTCCATCCTGTTCAACCGGGTGGCGGAAGGGCCGGTGAAGGAGGAACTGAAAAACAAGAAAAAAGGCGATGCCATCCGTTTCAACATCTACGAACTGGAGGAAGGAATCGAGCGGGAGAACGTGAAAAAATACCTGCTCAATTTCACCAAAGCCGACCTCGAAGAAGGCACCGAAACCGGCGAAATGTACGAAGCGACCATCGAAAGCGTAACCCGCGTGGTGCCTGCCGAACTGACGCAGGAATTGTTCGACCAGATGTTCGGCGAAGGTGAAGTGACCAGCGAAGCCGAGTTCAGGGACAAAATCGCCGAGAACCTGGCGACCGACCACCAGGGCCAGGTGGACTCGCTGCTGTACCGCGACCTGCGCAAACGGCTGACAAAGCTGAACCGCGATGCCATGCCCCTGCCCAACGATTTCATCAAGCGGTGGCTGAAAGCCAGCCAGGAAAAAGATGCCGACAAACTCATCAACGACTACGACAACTTCGCCGACGACATGCGGTGGACGTTGATAAAAAACAAGCTCTACAAGCAATACAACTTTGAGGTGAGCGAAGAGGAAATCAAGGATGTGGCGTACAACCGGGTGGCCGGGTACTTCGGCGGCTACTACGACCCGAAGATGCTGGAACCTGTCGTGAAGCGGATGCTGGAAGATCCGGAAAGCGTGAACGGCCTCGCCAGCGATGTGCTCACCGACAAGCTGTTCCGCCAGCTGAAATCGGAAATCATGTTGATGGAGGTGCCTATCTCCGAGGCCGATTTTAAGGAAAAACACGAAGCGGTAATGGACGAGGAGGAAGAGCGGGCCAAACTGCGCAAAGGCCCCGTTGCGTCGGACGAGGAGGAATAACTTTCAGCGCTGTTTCAACTACATTAACAAAAAGGCGTTTAATTGCATGTTGGTTAGCGTCTGAGCAAATTGGTTTTTTAAAAAATACGCTGCACGCTAAAACTCCAACATGCCAACACGCCAACACGCAAAATAAAAATACACTCATGTTTCACAAAGACGAATTCCTGAAGTATGCGACCAAGCACCTCGGCATGAGCACCATGCACCTGGAGCAGTACGCAGAAAAAACCGCCCGGACCCTCCCGGATGTGGTCGGGTTCACCCCCAACGTCATTGAGGAGAGGCCGATGAACGTCGTCGGGCTGGACGTTTTCTCCCGCCTGATGATGGACCGGATTATCTTCCTCGGTGTGCCCATCAACGATTACGTGGCCAACGTGGTGCAGGCGCAACTGCTCTTCCTCGACTCCACCGACAACAAGCGGGACGTGCAGATGTACGTGAACAGCCCCGGCGGCTCCGTGACGGCTGGACTCGGCATCTACGACACCATGCAGTACATCTCGCCGGACATCGGCACCATCTGCACCGGCCTGGCCGCTTCGATGGCCGCTGTGTTGCTGGCCGCCGGCACGAACGGCAAGCGCACCTGCCTCCAACACGCCAGGGTGATGATCCATCAGCCGCTGGGCGGGATGCAGGGACAGGTGACGGAAATGGAAATCACCTACCGCCTCATCAAGGCGATGCAGAAAGATTTGTACGAAATCCTGGTGATACACACTGGCCAGACTTACGAAATCATCGAAAAAGACTGCGACCGTGACAACTGGATGACGGCCATTGAAGCAAAAGAATACGGCCTCATCGATGAAGTGCTGGCGCGTCCGAAGTTGAAGAAAGCATGATTTTTGCCCTCAAAGTTTAGGGCCTGTCCGTTCGGCCCTTGAACTTTGAAGTATTTTAACCTTCGAATTTTTTTTTTAAAAAATGCGGCGAAGCAAGCAAAACTACCGTTGTTCTTTTTGTGGGAAAGACAAATCCGAGGCACTCATCCTCATCGCAGGCGTGGAAGGCCACATCTGCGAGGTGTGCGTGGAGCAGGCTGTTGACATCATCGAGGAAGAACTGTACGGCAACAAAAAACAGCAGGCTCCGCCCCCGCCATCTTCCGAATTCAACCTGCCGGACAACCTGACCCCGATGGCCATCAAAAAACACCTCGACCTGTACGTCATCGGGCAGGACGAGGCGAAAAAAACGCTTTCTGTCGCCGTTTACAACCATTACAAACGACTGCGCCAGGCCAACCAGGACGATGTGGAGATTGAAAAATCCAACGTGCTTTTCGTCGGCGAAACCGGAACGGGCAAAACCCTGTTGGCCAAAACCATCGCCAAATTGCTCAACGTACCCTTCGCCATTGTCGATGCCACGGTTTTTACCGAGGCAGGTTACGTGGGCGAAGACGTGGAGAGCATCCTCTCCCGCCTGCTCCAGGTTTGCGATTTCAACGTGGCCGCTGCCGAGCGGGGCATCGTGTACATCGACGAGATTGACAAAATTGCCCGCAAAAGCGACAACCCCTCCATCACCCGCGACGTGTCGGGAGAGGGCGTGCAGCAGGGCATGTTGAAAATGCTGGAAGGCACCGACGTGAACGTGCCACCGCAGGGCGGGCGCAAGCACCCGGAGCAAAAATTGGTGAAAGTCAACACCCAAAACATACTTTTCATTTGCGGCGGTGCCTTCGACGGCATCGAAAAGCACATCGCCCGCCGCATGAACACCCACGTGATTGGCTACAAAGCCGACGAAGTCAATAGCCTCATTGACCGCGACAACCTCATCCGGTACGTCAACCACATGGACTTGAAGCGGTTCGGCCTCATCCCCGAACTGGTGGGCCGCCTGCCGGTGGCCACCTACCTCGAACCGCTCGACCTCGACACGCTGCGCCGTATCCTGACCGAGCCGAGGAACGCCCTGCTCAAGCAGTACACCAAACTGTTTGCCCTTGAAGGCATCCGCCTGAGTTTCTCGCCGGAGGCCATTTATTTCATCGCCCAGAAGGCGCTCGATCTGCGGTTGGGTGCCAGGGGCCTGCGTTCCATTTGCGAGATTGTGATGAAAGATGCCATGTTCGAGTTGCCCTCGCAGAAGGACATCCGGGAGTTCAAAGTGACAGAGGCATACGTCATCGAAAAATTCGAGCGCTCCAAATTCGGCCTGTTGAAAGCAGCGTAAAACGGCTACCTTTCGCCATGCGCTATTTTTCCGAACTCGCCTACCTCGGCACCAAGTACAACGGCTGGCAAAAACAGCCGTACTCGCCTTCCGTGCAGCAAACCATCGAGCAGGCGTTCTCGACCATCCTCGGCACGGCCATCGAAGTGACCGGCTGTGGCCGCACCGACACCGGCGTACACGCCAGCCAATATTTCATGCACTTCGATTTTGAGGGAAAATTTCCGAAGGAATTTCTGCGCCGCATCAACAAACTGCTGCCTCCCGACGTGGCCATCCGCTCCGTTTTCGAGGTGGCCCCCGATGCCCACGCCCGTTTCGATGCCGTGCGGCGCAGCTACGAGTACCGCATCGTTCTGGAGAAAAATCCTTTCCAGTCCGGCACGGCGTGGCATTTCCCTTTTTTTGAAAAATTGGATGTTGAAAAAACGCAGCAAGCGGCCGCCCTCCTGCTCCGCTACGAAGAATTTCAGCCCTTCTGCAAAAGCCACACCGATGCAAAAACGATGAGTTGCGCCCTGACCCGCTCCGAGTGGGTGCTGGACGAAGCCGCCAAAAGCATGGTATTCCACATCTCTGCCGACCGCTTCCTGCGGGGCATGGTGCGCCTGATAGTCGGCATGTGCCTGAATGTCGGGTTGGGAAAAGTCGAACTTGACGAAGTACGGGAAGCCCTCGACCGTCAGATTTTACTGAAAAAAAGCTGGAGCGTACCGCCAGAGGGGCTGTTCCTGACTGAAGTAGTGTACCAGTTGGCAGTTGGCAGACGGCAAACGGCAGTCACCGAAATCTGACATCCGAAATCCGACATCGAGAATCATTTCCCAAACAGCCCGCCCATGCCTGGCGGCATCATCTGCTGGATCAATTTTTGGGCTTCGGCCTGCTCCTTCACCATCGCTTTTTCGAGGGCGCTGTTCACGGCGGCCAGCACGAGGTCCTGCACCTGCTCCACGTCGTTCCAGTCGAGTTTCGCCCGGTCGATGCTGATGTCGAGGATTTCCCGGTTGGCGTTGGCCGTCACTTTCACGGCACCATCGCCAGCTTCGGCTACCACCGTGATGGTGGCCAGCTTTTTCTTCATTTCCTCCTGTTGCTGCTGCACATTTCCAAAAAGGTCTCCAAACATGTTGAGTTTGTGATTGGTGATTAGTGATTTGAGATTGGGACAAAAGTAGCAATTCACGCCCCCAATCGTCCGTCGTAAATCGAAAATCGTCAATAAAAAATGACCCAGGTGGCGAAGTCCTCCGTGAAGTCCTCGAAGCGGTGCTCGATGCCCGCTGGCACGAAAATCAGGCCGCCGGGGGCGAAGGGCCGCCGTTCGCCGTCGTTGAAAAACGTGCCCGTGCCGCTGATGACCACATAGATTTCGTCCTGGCTGTGCGGCGTTTGGCGGTCGGTTTTGTCGGGGCGGTACACCTCCACGAACATGTTTCCCCGCTCCAACAGCGTGATGAACGGCCTGCCGTCGGGATGCCGGGCGAGCAATTCCAGCGCCTGTTCCGGGCTGATTTGCCAGCGGTCGGGCAGGGTGGGAGCGGCTGTTTTTTCAGGGAAAATTTGCGCCAGATGATGCTCCAGATGCGCCAGGTAATCTTCGATGAGGAACTGCAACGTGGCCGCCGTACCGTCCGGCAGCACGATGGGCTGGGGCAGTTTTTCCTTCGGTAAATTTTTCAAGACGGCCACAATTTGCGTGTTCAGGCTGGCCCAAAGCGCCACCACCTGCCCCGTCGGCTGGCCCTGCCAGTTGTTCTGGCGCACCAGCACATCTTGCTGATAACCAACAATTTGCAACGGTTCGGCTTGCTGCTGCGCCAGGTTGAAGCGCTGCCAGTTGTGCAGGGCCGAGTCGCACAGGTGGCCGAGGATTTCCCGCTTCGACCACTTGCCGGGGGCGGGGCGAAGTGCCGTTTCCTCGGCAGAAAACTGGTCGAGTTGTCGTGACACCTCCGCCACGAGTTGCTGGAGCCGGGTAATGATTTTTTCCATGGAATGGTTGCAGATTTTAGATTTTAGACAAGAGACTTTAGAATGACAACTTTCGTAAAGCGTTGAAAGTCAGCAAGAAATGACGGTCTAACATCTAAAGTCTCTTGTCTAACATCTCCTCTCACAGGTAGCGCTCCCTGATGATGCCCAGGTGGTGTTTTTCGTGCCCGGCGATGATGTAGCCGAGCGCCAGTGGCGAAGCGGGTTGGCCACTCGCTGTGCCGATTTGGCCGAGGTCGTCGTCGGTCAGGTGCCGGAACAGGTGAATGGTGGCGTTGCTCACCGCCTCGTACTCGGCCATGAGCGAGTCGGGGGTGCGGCTGTCGGCGTGGCAGTTGGCGGCCAGCAGGTTTTCATCGAAGCTCGCCAATGGCGTTTTGTCGCCCCGTGCGATGCGCAGTGCCCGGTAGGCAAACACCCGCTCGCCGTCGATGACGTGCAGCAGCACTTCCTTGATGCTCCACTTGCCCTCGGCGTAGCGGTAGTCCCACTTCGCTTCGGGGATTTTTTTCAAAAAACCGAGGGTGCTGTGCTGGCGTTCCGTCAGCAGTTGCACGATGTCGCCGGTTTCCACCTTGCTGATGTAGGTGTTGAAGTACGGGCCAAATTCGTTGGGTTGCGGGCGTCGGGTCATGTTTTTTTTAAATTATGTGAGTTGGAAAGACTTTTCCTTTTTCCTTTGTACTTCCTGTCTGCCGTCAGGCAGGTTTCCTTGAAAAAATGCAAAACTACCTCTTCGTTTTTCTCGGCGGCGGCCTCGGCAGCATCTGCCGGTTCGGCATCGGGCACTGGCTGACGGCCTACCGGCTGTCGTTCCCCTGGGCCACTTTTCTGGCCAACGTGCTGGCCTGCCTCGTGCTGGGGGCGCTCGTCAGCCTGAGCATGAAGGGCCGGCTCGGCGGCCCGGCCAGTGTTTTCCTGATGGCCGGTTTTTGCGGCGGGTTCAGCACATTTTCCACCTTCACCAACGAGACTTTCCAGATGCTCCTCGCCGGGCAGTGGTGGAAGGCCACCGCCTACATGGTAGCCAGCCTGCTCGTTTGCATCGGGTCGCTCTACGTCGGGATGAAAGCGGTTTGATTTACGATTTACGAGTGACGATTTACGATTGGGGAGTCTGCGGAATCGTAAATCGTCATTCGTAAATCGTAAATTATTTCTTCACAAACTTCAATGCCGCCTGCCCCTCTGCCATGCTGATGCGGAGGAAATACTGCCCGCCGTTCAGCCCGTCGGTGGGGAAGCGGTGGTGGTTTTCACCTGCCCCGGCGCTGATTTTTTCGCTCAAAACCAGCCTGCCCACGAGGTCGAAGACCTGCACCTGTACATCCCCGGCTTTTTTGGTGGAGAAATCGAGGCTCAACTGCCCGCTGCCCACGGGGTTCGGGTAGAGCCGGATGTTGTTTTCCGAAATCAAATCCTGCGCACCGAGCACCCGGTCGCCGTTGGCGAACCACACCCCCCAACGGCCTGCATTGAGGTAAACCGAAGCGTTGCCGGTCGGGGTGATTTTGTCGTTTTCGACCGAAGCAAACGCCAGCACAGGCATCCCGTTCGTGTCGTCCGCATCAAAAACGAGGCGGCTGTCGTCGGTGGAGTAGCTGGGCCAGGTGAGGTCGTTGCTCTGGAAAATGGTGCCCACATCGCCCGTTTCGATGTTGGCACCGAGCAGGTAGTATTCGTCATTGAACTCGTCGAAGTAGTCGAAAGCGATGATGTAGTCGGAGTTTTTGGAAAAAGTCGGGTCGCCCACGCTCACGTTTTCCGGCAGGCTGCTGAACAGTTTTTCGATGTAGCCGTCCCCAAAATCGTTGCCGCCCCAGACGTAAATGAAGCCGATGTCCCAGTATTCGATGTCCTGCCCGGTGGTGTTGATTTTGCTGAGGGCATCGTACATCACCCACTGGCCGGTGAAGTCCCATTCGAGCACGTCGGCGTACACCACGTTGTCGCTGGCCGGGCCGCCCTGTGCAGTGGTCGGGTTGAACAGTTCAAAGTCCTGCCAGGTTTGGATGCCGAAGTCATAAATCCAGATGCGGTTGTCGTTGTCGGTGGTGAGGGCGGCGAGGCGGCTGCCGTCTTTCGAGATGGCCACGTTCGTCCAGATGGCATCGGGGTGGATGACCTGGTTGTTGGTGGTGCCGCTGCTCCAGTTGATGGTGATGGCCCTCATCCTGTTGCTGTCGTCGATGTACACGAGCAGGCTGCCGTTGTCGGTGACGCTGGGGCGGCTCAACGGCGCAATGGAAGTCAGCGGGTTGGAGATTTCCACCCCGTCCGGCGTGAAAATGTAGAGCGCCGAGTAGTCGGAGTCCGACAGCAGGATGTACTCGTCGCCGGGGTTGGTGTCGATGTCCGTCTGGTTGTTCGAGCCACTGCCGGCACCGATTCCCACGGCATCGAAGGCGGCTTTGGCAGCGTTCACCTCGGCGGAGTTGGCCCCGTGCAGGTCGGTAGCGGCCTGGATGACGGCGTTGCGGCAGTCCACGAAATTGGAGGACTTCGTCAGGTACAGGGTGAGGGCACGGTAGTAAACCTGCTCGGCTTTGTTCTTGCCCACGCTCCCGTTGTTTGCGAAGAGAAAAAACGCTTTGTTCGCAATGCCGCTGTTGATGTGTACGCCGCCGTTGTCCTCGCTGCCGAGGTAGCGCTCGGAGTAGTGGGCAGGCTGCCAGCCGTTGTCGTTGAGGCTGCCGCCTCCGTTGTGCGGGTTGCTGAGGTCGCGCAGGGCACCGGTCGGAAAAAAAGCGGAATTGGTCACGTCTTCGCCCATTTGCCAGTCGTCCCGGTCTATCATCGCCCCGAAAACGTCGGCGAAACTCTCGTTCAGCGCACCGCTCTCGCCGAGGTATTCGAGGTTGGCAGTTTCCTGGATCACGCCATGCGACATCTCGTGCCCGGACACATCGAGCGCCTTTTGGAGCGGGGCCGTGAACCCCTGGTTGCCGTTGCCGTAGAACATGGCCGCCCCGTTCCAGAAGGCATTGTCCATTTGGCTGTTGTCGCTCTCCACCACGTTGATGAGCGACACGATGTTGCCGCCCTGCCCGTTGATGCTGTTGCGGTTGAAGGTGTTTTTAAAATAATCGAACGCCTTCTCGGCGTGGTAATGGGCGCTCACGGCCTTCGGGTTGTTCCAGACGTTGTTGCCGGAAGTGACGTGGACGGCCCCGAAGTCGGTGTTTTCAGGAGAGGTATTCTGTGCGTCGATGGTCCAGATGGTGCCCACCGGCTCGTCAGGAAAGGTTGACTGGGCGTTGTTGAACATCGTTTGCGAAGCGTCAATCAGGAAATAATTGCTCCCCACTTGGTACGTGTTGATGAGCCTCGATTGCCCGAACAGGTCGTTGGCGGTGGCGGTGGCGGGACCGTCGGGGGGCGGCGGTGGCATTTCGGATTTCGGATTTCGGATTTCGGAAAAAGCAGGCTCTTCCGCAATCCGCAATCCGCAATCCGAAATATGAACGTGCCCTGCAATCTGGCAAAGTTCGCTGTGGTGGTTGAGGATTTCGCCGGTTTTCGCATCCACGAAATAGCTGTACCGGGCAGTGATGTTCGGCACTACCGTCACGTGCCAGGCGAGGTGCGGTTTGTTTTTTTCGGGGTAAAAAATGACCGGCTCGGCCTGCGTCTGGGGTGCGTTGCTGACCAATTTCAACTCCGCCGGGGTCAGGTTTTTGACGGTTTCAAAACCGCCCACGTGCGTGAGGGCGATTTGACCTGCCGCCTCCGGCGAAACGGTCGGCACCACGTCCGCCAGTTTCGGCGAGGGGAAAAACCGCCCGTTGAACAGGTAAAATTCGCCGTCTTTTTTATGCAAAACGGCCTCCGCACCATGCACCGGCACACCCTGCCACTGCTGTTGCAGGCGGATGTGCGAGCAGCCGAGTTCGTCGTTTTCGATTTCTGAAACGACGAATTCCCCCGCCGGGTCATCCAATTTCAGCACGGATTGCACGGCAGCGAGGTAGTCCTGCAACTGCCCATCAAGGGACTTGGCGGCGTCCGCCGGGAGCTTGCCTTCGATGAGGTAGGGCGTTCCGGTTTCCGGCGAAATGCGCGCCCGGAGCGAGGGCTGGCCGCTCACCGGCTTAGGCAGGCTGGCGATGGGCTGGAAGTTTTGCTGCCCAAAAAACTGCGGCGACGCAGCCGGGATTTCAGGGGCAAGCGGCAGCACCGGAGCCAGGTTCTCCCGCTTCAACGGTGTGGCGCTTTCATTTTTTGGGCGGTGGGGTTTCATCTGCCCGAATGCCGGGGCAGCCAGTAGGATGGTGAGCGCAATCAGGTAAAATCGGTGCATAATGCGTTGATTTAGAGTTGATTAAAAAATAACGGACAACCGGGTGCCGGTTGGCTGCGAAGTTGTCAGGCAGGATTTTAGTTGGCGAGTGGGGGAGTTTTGAAGGATGGGTTTTGAGTTGGCGAGTGGTCTGAAACTCAATAACTCAAAACTCAATAACTCGAAACTTTATCTACCACTTGGAATTTTCCTCTTCGGTTTTCTTGGGGTCGGCAGTGGTTTTCGGGGTTTTCGAGGTTTTGGAATTTGCACTTTGCCGGTCTTTCACGATGGTTTTCAATTCCTTGTAAACCGCCACCAAGCCCTGTGGCGGGAAGTAGTCGCCTGCGCCCCATGTTACCCGGCTGTCCAAATTGTCGGTGACTTGCCGCAGGAAGTAGTACAGGTTGCCCGGCTTGTCGATGTCGAGCTTGAAGAGTTGCAGGGAGTTCACTTTTTCGAAGAGCGCTTTGGCCGCTTTCGGCTTGATGGATTTCAGTTCTTCAAAACTGCCTTCCACTCCCACCTGTCTGAAAATCTGGCCGTTTTCCAGCAAGGTGTAGGAGGTTTCGATGCCAGCGAAACCGCCGCCGTCGCCGAACACCAACTGGCGGATGGGCAGCTTTTCAGGCGTGTATTTGGTGACTTTGCAGGCTGGCAGAAACAGCAAAAGCGAGGCAAAAACGGGTAAGAGTTTTTTCATGCGATGAAAATTTTATCGGGGAAAGAAGTCAGCGAAGGTGCAGTTTTTTTCGCCGGTTTAACCTGCCAAAGATAGGAAAAAATTGTTTTGCCGGAAAAGCATAACTTCGCCTCGCTGCCCTCGGAATTTGCTTTAACAAAAGGTTAAAGAATTGCTAAAGGGAAAAATCAAATTGTGCGGGAAGGCCGATGCTTTTATTTTTGGCATTGTCTTTCGAGGACAATGTCAGATTCAAAACCTGATTTCAATCATTTCATCCAGTAAAATACATTCCACAATGAAAAAATTATTTTTCCTGTTTGCGTTCATGGGCTTGCTCGCCTTCACGGCAGATGCCCAAAAGAAATCCTGTTGTGCCGCCAAAGGTGCTTCCGCTGACAAAGTTTCCTGCATGGTTTCCACTTCTGCCGATGCAGAAAAAGCTGCTTCCGAAGATGCCAGCATCGTGAAACAGGTTTCCAACACCGGCGAAGTTTCCTGGACCCGCAAAGAAGTTTCCCCGACTACCGGCAAAGTTTCTTTCACCAGCGTTGAGTACTGCACCAAATCCGGCAAATTCATGAACGTGTCCCCGTCCGAAAAGGCCGCTTGCACGAAGAACGCCTCGGCCACGAAAGTTTCTTCTTCGGAGAAAAAAGCCGGTTGCTGTGCCAAGAAAGGCGAAAAAACTTCCACCACCAGCACTTCCACGGATGCCAAAGTGAAATTGGTCAACGACAAAGGGGGGAGCAACTAATTCCCTTCGGTTTCAAATAAAAAAAGCCGCCGGATACTTTCCGGCGGCTTTTTTATTTTCGGTCAATTCCTGAACTCCGAGTACATGCGCCCTTCCCGATATTCCTTCAATACGTGCCGGACGGTTTCGGAGAGGTTCGGCGGCAGGCTTTCCAGCGAAAACCAGGCGACACCTTTGAATTTGTTGGGTTCGCCAGTGGTGATTTTGCCGTCCCATTTGCTGGCCTTGAAGTAAAGCGTGATGCGGTGCCCGTTGTTGTTGGTGCACTTGTGCAGCACGTGTACGAGTTGGAGGTCTTTGGGTTTCAACATCAGGCCCGCCTCTTCCCCGGCCTCCCGGATGAGCGCTTCTAGGGCGTATTCTGTGCTCTCAATCGTGCCGCCGACCAGCGTGAAGTTGCCGCCGAGGTTTTTCTTTTGGCGGAGCAACAGGATACTGCCTTTGTTGTAAAGAATGAGCCGGACTTTAAGGTTGGTATTGGCCATGATGTTTGATAAATGTACGGGCGGGCCAAATATAAAACGCCTGGAATATTTTATGGTCAAATTTCACGCACGGCGTTCGATAGCCGTCACAACCGGCAACGAAAAACAAACACTGGCGCCCCGTTCACCATCGTTGACGAGACCCTGAACTTGCGCCGGGCGCTTCGGTCCACTTTGTGGAAATGCGGCACGAAGTAACCCACCAGTGCCCCCACGGCGTACCCGGCAGCCACATCGGTGAAATAGTGCTTCCCTGCCTTGAAACGAAGATAGCCGGTGATGGCGGGCACGGTTGCCGCGGCCGTCCAGACCACAGGTTTCCACTTGCTGTCCGGGTGGTAGTCCGACCAGACTTTGGCGGTGAAAAACGACATCGCCGCCGACATGGAGGTGTGACCTGAGAAAAACGAAAGCCGGGATTCGACGGAAAGTTTTTCCTCCAATGACACCCCAGGGTTGAAAACGTAGGGCCGGTCACGCAGTACGATGCGTTTGGTGGCGAGGGTCAGGCCGTTGGTAATCAGTACCGTCTCGGAAAGCAGGACGGAAATTTTTGCAGCCTCGTCCCGGATGTTTTTATCGGCCATGAGCGTGAGGGGCAGTAGCATGGAGCCGCCCGCCGTCCAGTTGCTGGCATCAGCGGCAAAGGCGGAATGGTTGTCGATGGCTTTTTTATCCAATCCAATCAGATGCTCCATGGAAAGCCCGGCCAGGTCTGCCTCGCTCCGGGAACCTAAGTTGCGGATGGACAAAAAACTCACCGCATTGAGGCCAGCACTGGCTACCAGCACCGGCACGTCGGTTTTGCGGCTGATTTGATAAACAGAATCAGGTATTGTTTGCGAAGAGAGGGAAACAGCCCCAATCAACAACGCCAACAGGCAACAGCATAATTTATTCATAAAATATTCCGGTATCGTGGGCCGGTTTTTTTTGAAAAAGACGGCAAAAGTAAATGCCTGGCAGATTTGCCACCTTGAACGATGCGGTTTTTTAGAAAATTTTAAGCGCTATCCAGAACTCTCAGCCAAGTCCTTTGGCTTCCGGGTGAAATGTCGCCAACTTGCACTTCTTCAAATAAAAAGATGTAACTACAACTAAAATTTTCGATTTTTGGGCCATTCCAATCAAAATGACAGACCTCGCCCGAATTTCCAGTTAAGCATCCACGCAAAATCGTTCATCAAATCACCCAGTATGAAGAAGAAACTCAACTCAGTTTACGTATTGTTTTTTACGGCAGTGGCAGGCTATTTTTTTCTGTCGTACTCCGGCAACCCACCGAATGGCCACACAGGTGCGCCTCCTACCATGAACACCTGTGCCAGTTCGCAGGGGGGCTGCCATTCCGGTGGCACGGGCACGGGCAATATTTCGATTGCCGGTATGCCTTCCACCATTACCCCAAGCACTCTGTATCCTATTACCGTGACGGTTACCCGGACGAATGGTGTGCCGCAATTGGCTGGTTTTCAATTAGTTGTCCAGGATGCTTCCAACTCCAATTCCGGTATACTTGACAACCCAGGCCCTGGCTCCGACGTGGAGTTTGCCGGAGGGAAATACTGGTTCGAGCACTCCCCGGCACAGCCTTACACCGGGGATATGGCCACCTTCACGGCATTCTGGACGTCACCTGCCTCCGGCTCCGGCAACATCACCATGTACGCAGCGGGCAACCTCGCCAACGGCAATGGCAACAACAGTGGTGATGCCATCGTAACCACCACGGCGGTCGGCTCGTTCAGCGGCGGCCCCGGCCCCATCACGGTCAACGTCAGCGGCACCAATGTCAGTTGTTTCGGCGGAAACAACGGCACCGCTACGGCCAGCGGCTCCGGCGGCGGCGGCGGGCCGTACACTTACAACTGGTCGAATGGCGGTTCAGGTCCAATGATTATCAACCTGACGACAGGCACCTACACCGTCTCCGTAACGAACGGAGCGGGGGGCAGTGGCACCGGCTCCATCACCATTACCCAGCCACCACAACTTACGGTGACGATTGTCAACCAAACCAACGTGACCTGCGCCGTCCCCCTCGGTTCGGCTACCGCCCAGGGCAGCGGCGGCACCGGCACCTTGACCTACTCCTGGTCAACCGGAGCTTCGGGCCCGACGGCCAGCCTGCCTGCCGGAACGCACACCGTCTCGGTGACCGATGCCAATTCGTGTGTGGCCACTACTTCCGTGACGATTTTATCCAACACCACCCCGCCCACCGCCGAGGCCGGCCCGACCGCCCAAATCACCTGCACCACTCCCACGCCCACCTTGAACGGCACCGGTTCCTCTACCGGCGGGAATTTTACTTACAACTGGACAACGGTCAATGGTGTGATTTTGAGCGGGGCCACCACCCTGATGCCCGTGGTAGCTGCCGCCGGTACCTACACCCTGACCGTGACGAACCTCAATAACGGTTGCACTGCCTCCGACGCCACCACCGTCACCAACAACCTGACGGCCCCCACCTCCAACGCCGGGGCGGACATGGGGCTTACCTGCACCATCACATCGCTTCTGTTGAACGGGTCGTCCTCCTCCAGCGGGCCGAATTTTACCTACCTCTGGACGACCACTGACGGCCATATCGTCAGCGGGGCCACCACGCTCATGCCAACCGTGGACGAGCCGGGCACTTATTGCCTCAAGGTTACAAATACCACCAATGGCTGCACCGCTACCGACTGTGCGGGTGTCACTGAAAACGTCACGCCCCCGGTTTCCAATGCCGGGACGGACGGTGTGCTGACATGTGCCAATACCTCCATCCAACTGAACGGGTCGTCCTCTTCCAGCGGGCCGAATTTCACCTACCTCTGGACCACCGCCGACGGCAACATTGTCAGCGGAGCCACCACGCCCATGCCAACAGTGGATGAACCCGGCACCTACTGTCTGAAAGTGACCAACACCACGAATGGCTGCACCGCTACCGATTGTGCGGGTGTCACTGAGAACGTCACACCCCCGCTTGCCAATGCCGGCAGTGCGCCGCCGCTGACCTGTACCACCACCAGCGTTACGCTCAATGGTTCGGCTTCGTCGCAAGGCCCCAATTTCACCTACCTCTGGACGACCGTCAACGGGAACATCGTCAGTGGTGCCACCACGACGATGCCGGTGGTCAATGTGGCTGCCGTTTATACCCTCACCGTCACCAATGCCACCAACGGCTGCACGGCATCTTCGAGCGTCACCGTGACTTCCAACACCACGCCGCCTGCCGCAGATGCAGGCCCCGGCATGGCGCTCAACTGCAACAATACATCCGTGGTGCTGGACGGCTCCGGCTCCTCGCAGGGGCCGAATTTCACCTACCTGTGGAACGGCCCAGGCATCCAGTCGGGCGGAGACACCCCCAACCCGACCGTGAACGAGGCAGGTACGTACACGATTTTGGTAACGAACACCGGCAACGGCTGCACTGGCACTGACAACACCATCGTCACGCAGACGCCTGTGCTCAACGCCACCATTTCACCGTTTCAAAATGTAACCTGCAACGGTGGCAATGATGGAAGTGCGACCGCAGTTGGCAGCGGCGGCACTGGGCCGTACAGTTTTTCATGGTCAAATGGCGGGAACACTGCCCAAATCAACAACCTCTCCGCAGGCACTTACACCCTGACCCTCACGGACGAAGATGACTGCACGGCCACAGCCAGCGTGGACATCACACAGCCGCCCATCCTCAACGCCAATGCTTCTGCCACTGGCGAAACCTCTGTTGGGGCAGGGGATGGCACTGCGACTGCCAACCCGTCCGGTGGAGTGCCCGGCTACACCTACGCCTGGAGCAACGGAGAAACCACCCAAACCATCACCGGCCTCACCGCCGGGAACTACACCGTCGTCGTCACCGATGCCAACGGCTGCACTTCGGCGCAGACCGTCACGGTCACCAGTTTCAATTGTGTTGGTTTTGGTGTGAGCATGGCTTCCACGAACCCAAGTTGCAACGGCAGCTCCGACGGAACAGCGACGGCAACAGTCGCAGGCGGCACCGGACCGTACACGTTCCTTTGGTCAAATGGCCAGACCACAGCCACCGCTACCGGCCTTGCCGCAGGCAGCTACACCGTCAGCGCCACCGACGACAACGGCTGCGAAGCCACTGGCAACGTCACACTGACAGCCCCGGCGGCGCTGAACCTCACCGTTCAGCAAACGAACGTTGCCTGCCACGGCGAAGCAACCGGCACAGCGTCTGTTGACGTGACCGGCGGTACGGCAGGTTACGATTTCGACTGGTCGAACGGTGCTTCCGGTGCTTCGCAAACCGACCTTGCCGCTGGCAGCTACACCGTCTCCGTGACGGATGCCAACGGCTGCACGGCTTCCGTGCAGGTCAATATTTCCGAACCTCCTGCCCTCACGGGCAATGTCACGGCGGCGGGCGAATCTGCCGTCGGGGCCAATGACGGCACGGCCACGGCGGCCATGTCGGGCGGCGTGGCACCTTACAGTTTCGAGTGGAGCAACGGGGCCACCACCTCCACCATCAACGGCCTCGCCCCCGGACAGTACTGCGCCTCCGTGACGGATGCCAACGGCTGCACGTTCACAGGCTGCGCAACCGTTGCACAGTTTGGTTGTGTTGGTATTAGCACCTCGATTTCCGGTGAAAATGTTACCTGCTTCGGTAGCAATGATGGTGCTGCGCAATTGACGGTTTCCGGCTTCTCCGACCCGCTCACGGTCGAGTGGTCGAACGGCGCAACGGGCACTTCGGTGGGCAGCCTCACGGCTGGTGTTTACTCGGTGAGCGTCACAGATGCCAACAGCTGCACGGCGGTGGATGAAACTGAAATCACCCAACCAACGGAGTTGGCGGTTGAATTTTTGACCCAAACCAACGTCGATTGCCCCGGTACGAACACCGGCTCAATTTCAGTGGACGGTTCCGGCGGTACGCCCGGCTACGCTTTCTCGTGGTCGAACGGTGCCACAACCCCGACCATCGGCAACCTCGCAGCGGGCACTTACGAAGTGTCCATCAGCGACGAAAACGACTGCACGGCTTCGATGGGTTTTGAAATCGAAGTGCTGCCCGACAACGAGGCCCCGGTTGCGCTGGCCGCCAACCTGACCGTCACGCTCGATGCCACCGGCTCGGCGACGATTACCCCGGCGATGGTGGACGGCGGCAGCACCGACAACTGCGGCATCGCCTCGATGACGCTGGATGTCAGCGATTTTACCTGTGCCGATGTGGGCGAAAACACTGTGACTCTGACCGTGCAGGACGCTGCCGGAAACACTTCGACGGCCACTGCCACCGTGACGGTGGTGAGCAACCTTTCGGCTATCATCGCCCAGATGCCAGCGGTCTGCCACGGTGAGGCGACCGGCTCTGCCACAGCCCTCCCGACCGGCGGCACTCCACCGTACAGCTACCAGTGGGACGACCCGGCCAGCCAGACCACGCAGACTGCCGTCAACCTCGCAGCGGGCACGTACAGCGTGCTCGTCACCGATGCGGCGGGCTGCACGACCACCGAAATGGCGCTCATTACTGAACCCGCCACTGCCCTGACCATCAACGTTGACGATGTGACGCATACCATTGCCGGGCAACCGGACGGTGCCATCTCCGTGACCGCCGGCGGCGGTGCCGGGGGGTACTCGTACCAGTGGTTTTACAACGGTGCATTTTTTTCCGACCAGGAGGACATCTCCGACCTGCTGGATGGGGAGTACGTGCTGCAAGTGACCGACCAGGCAGGCTGCGTGACCGAAGTGACAGTGGAAGTGTTGGGCGAAGATGCCACCGTGGAGAAGGAGTTGGAGCGCAACATCACGTTGGCCCCGAACCCCACGTCCGGGCGGCTTTTCCTGCGCTTCGACCTGTCGCAGCCCGCCGCCGTCCGCTACCAGGTTTTCGACCTCACGGGCCGCCCGGCACTGCCGGAGCAGTCCGGTACTTCCGCCAAAACAACGGAACTCGACCTGGCAGGCATTGCGCCCGGCGTTTATTTGCTCCGGGTCATCGTGGGCGAGGCGGTGGTGGTGAAGCGGTTTGTGGTGGGGAGGTGAGCGAGCGAGCGGGTGAGAAATTGAGAGGTGAGAAAGTGAGATTGAATTTCAGCGTTTTAAATTCAAATCACTTTCTCAAAACAAGGCTCGGCTCAATGGTGCCGGTGGTTTTCAACCAAAAAAGCCGGAGCATCTTTTTGGTGCTCCGGCTTTTTTGGTTCAGAAAAAAATAACTTACGTCAACTTCATGCGCCGGTGCAGCGAGTAATACAGCCCGCCGACCATGAGTGAGGCGATACTCAGCAGCAGCAGGATGATGAGCAGGGCGTTGCTGGTGTGGCGTTGGAGCAGGAACACGAGCATGATGAAAAAAACGTTCACGGCGACGAGCACTGCCGTGGCCTGCGTGTGGCTCAGGCCGGAGTCGAGCAGCAGGTGGTGGATGTGGGTGCGGTCGGGTTGCAGGGGGTGCCTGCCCCGCAGGATGCGGGTGCCGAAAACCCGCAGCGTGTCGAACAGCGGGAGTATCAAAATGCCGATGGCCACACCGGGTGCTGCGTTGATTTTGAAGGGGTGCAGGTCTTCCAGTCCGCTGTTGAACTCGATGAAATTGATGGTGAGGATGGAGCAGATCAGCCCCAGCAGCAGCGCCCCGGTGTCGCCCATGAAAATCTGGGCGGGGGAGTAGTTGTATTTCAAAAAGGCCGCAGTGGCACCGGCGGCAGAGAGGGCCATGATGGCGTAGTCGTAGCGTTTTATCAGCAAAAACCACACGCCGAGGGTGCCGGTGATGAGGATGGTCAGGCTGCCGGACAGCCCGTTGATGCCGTCGATGAGGTTGAGGGCGTTGATGATGACGATGATGGTGAAAATCGTGAGCACGGCGCTCCAGAACAGGCCGATGCTTTCGATGCCCATGATGCCGTACAGGCTCGAGATTTTCACCCCGGCCTTGAAAAAAAGGATGAACGCTGCCAGTATTTCCACCATCAGCTTTTTGGTGGGCGAAATGGAGGCGATGTCGTCTTTGACCCCCACCAGAAAAATGAGGATGAAGGCGCAGAGCACGTACTGGAGGTCGCCGCCGTACTGGGCGAAGGGCGTCCAGAGCATGATGGAAAAAATGGAGCCGGCAAAAATCGCCACGCCGCCCAGCCGGGGCGTTCTGACCGCATGGCTGCGGCGCTCGTCCGGCTCGTCGTACAGTCTTTTTTTAATGGCCACCCGGATGATGGGCGGGATGACGAAGTAGGTCAGCGTGAACGCTGTGATGAAGCTGATGATGACATCGTAATCGTACATGGGTGCTGCGGGGTTTGAGTGAGAAGTATATCGCAAAATTAGAATAAAAAACATTTGTTCGGCCTGTGCAGCGAAAATAAAGCGGGAGCGCAAGTGGCGGCTTTTCTTAATTTTGCGCTCGCCGAAGTCAGCAGGCACCTTCCGAGCATGGATTTGAAGTCGAAAATCAATCTGGAAAAACTGCCCCGCCACATCGCCGTCATCATGGACGGCAACGGGCGCTGGGCCAAGGAACACGGGATGCCCCGTGTGTTCGGGCACCGCAACGGGGTGAAGGCCGTGCGGGAAACAACGGAAGCCTGCACCGAACTGGGCGTGCAGTACCTCACGCTCTACGCTTTTTCCACCGAAAACTGGAACCGCCCCCAGACCGAAGTGGCCGCCCTGATGACGCTGCTCGTGGAGACCATCAAAAAAGAAATCAAGACGCTGAACGAAAACGGGGTGCGCCTGCAAGCCATCGGGGACATCAGCCGGTTGCCCGAAAAAAGCTACAAAACGTTGAAGCAGGCCATCGAGGGCACGAAAAACAACACCCGTATGACGCTGGTGCTGGCGCTGAATTACAGCGCCAGGTGGGAAATCCTCGAAGCGGCCCGCAAACTGGCCCGGCAGGCACAGGCTGGTGAACTCCGACCGGAAGACATCGACGAGGCGGCGTTTTCCAATGCCCTGGCCACCAGCGGAATGCCCGACCCGGAATTGCTCATCCGCACGAGCGGCGAGTCGAGGGTCAGCAATTTTTTGCTGTGGCAAATCGCCTACGCCGAGCTGCACTTCACCCCCACGCTCTGGCCGGATTTCCGAAGGGAACACCTGTACCAGGCCATCATCGACTTCCAGCACCGGGAGCGGCGGTTTGGGAAAACGAGCGAGCAGTTGGCGGTTTAGGCATGACCTGAACAAATCCGAAATCCGAAATCCCCAATCCGAAATCATACAACCCCCAGCCGTTTCGGGCACACCTTTGAATCACACCGGACATTTTTCCACCACATCTGCAAGAGTTTTGGCAAAGCTGCGTTTCTTTGCAATCCTTTTGAAAAAACTGGATTTTGCATGAAAAGAATTTTTGGGTTTATACTTCTCCTGGCAAGTGTTTTCATTTTTACTGGCCAACTGTCCGCCCAAAGCGGCACGGACACCCTCCCCCCGGTCATTGACTACACCAAAGCCCTTGACTACGAAATCGGAGGTGTGAAGGTGACGGGCGCTACTTTCAGCGACCCCGGTGCCATCATTTCCATTGCCGGTTTCCGGGTCGGCGACCGCATCCGCATCCCCGGCGGCGAGATTCCGAGGGCGCTGAAAGCATTGTGGAAACTCAGCCTGTTCACCGATGTGCAGATTTACAAGGAAAAAACCATCGGCGATGTGATTTTCCTCGAAATCGCCGTGGTGGAGCGGCCCCGCCTCACCACCCACTCCTACAAGGGCGTGAAAAAAGGCTCCCACGACGACCTCAACGAAGAGGTGAACAAGTACCTCATCAAAGGCGGCATCGTCACCGAATCCGTCAAGGCCAGTGCGGCTTTTGGAATCAAAAAATACTTCATCGACAAAGGCTTCTACGATGTGGAAGTGAAGGTGGAGGAAGTGCCCGACAGTTCCAGGGTCAACTCCGTGCAGCTTGTCTTCAACGTGGACCGGGGCACCAAAATCAAAATCGGGGACATCACTTTCAAAGGGAACACCAACATCAAAGACCGCAAACTGCGCGGTCTGATGAAAGAAACCCGCCGCAAAAAACGCATCTTCGCCGGCTCCAAACTCATCCGCACGGAGTACGAGGGCGACAAGAAAAAAATCATCGAGCATTACAACAAAAACGGTTTCCGGGATGCCCGCATCGTGAGCGACAGCATCTGGCGGGAGGCCGGGAAGAAAGGCAAAAAAGGTGACCTGCTCATCCACATCACCCTCAACGAGGGCAACCGCTACTACTTCCGCAACATCGTCTGGAAGGGCAATTCCATTTACACCACGAAGGATTTGGACAACATCCTCGGCATCAAAAAAGGCGATGTTTACAACTCCGAACTGCTCGAAACACGCCTCCGGTTCAGCCAGGACGGGCGCGACGTGAGTTCGCTCTACATGGACAATGGCTACCTGTTTTTCAACGTGGACCCCATCGAAGTGGCAGTGGCCTCCGACTCCATCGACCTGCAACTGCGCATTTTTGAAGGCCCGCAGGCCACCATCGACAAGGTCATCATCAAGGGCAACGACCGCACCCACGAGCACGTTGTGCGGCGGGAACTGTTCACCGTGCCGGGCGAAAAATTCAGCCGCTCCGACATCATCCGCTCGCAGCGCCAAATCATCAACCTCGGCTATTTCAACCCGGAAAACCTCGGCATCAACACCCCCGTGAACCCGCAGCGCGGCACGGTGGACATCGAGTACACGCTGGAGGAAAAACCGTCCGACCAGTTGGAACTTTCGGCAGGCTGGGGCGGCCGGGGACGGGGTGTCATCGGCACGTTGGGCGTGTCGTTCAACAACTTTTCCGCCCGCAATATTTTCCACCGGGAAACCTGGAGCCCGCTGCCGCAGGGCGACGGCCAACGCCTCTCGCTGCGGGCGCAGACCAACGGGCGCTTTTACCAATCGTACAATATTTCCTTCACCGAACCCTGGCTCGGTGGCAAAAAACCCAACTCGCTCACCGTGGCCGGGTTCATGTCGGTGCTGTCGAACGGCTACAACCGCAGCAGTGAATTTTATGGAAAACTCACCAACGGCGGCGTGACCGTGAGCCTCGGCACCCGCCTGAAAGTGCCGGACGACAACTTCATTTCGTCCACCGCCCTCAACCTCCAGGTGATTTCGTTGAAAAACTACGTGTTCAGCAGCCGGGGCCTGTTCCGCACCGACGATGGCGAGACGGTGTCGGAGGGCAATTTCCGCAATTTCAGCATCACGCAGACCTTCGCCCGCACTACCATCAACAACCCGATTTTCCCCGACGAAGGCTCACGGGTGCAGCTTTCCGTGCAACTCACGCCGCCATATTCGTTGTTCAGCAACAAAGATTACAGCGACCTGCCCCCGTCCGAGCGTTTCAAATATCTGGAATACCACAAGTGGAAAATCAACGCCGAGTGGTACCAGACGCTGGTGGGCAAATTGGTCATCAAAGCCGAGGCGAAATTCGGCTTCCTCTGCACCTACAACAAGGACATCGGCATTGCGCCTTTCGAGCGCTTCCAGTTGGGCGGCGACGGCCTGAACAACCAACAGTTCGGCTATTTCACCGGCACGGAAATCATCTCCAGCAGGGGCTACCAGCCGGGCGAATACGAAAACAACCAGTGGAAGGGCAACCCCAGCGACATCAACGCCACGCCACTCTACCAGAAAGTGACACTGGAACTGCGCTACCCGCTGTCGCTGAACCCAAGTTCTACCATCTACGTACATACATTCGCCCAGGCCAGCAATGCCTGGCGGTCGGCCCGTGACTACAATCCGTTCGACCTGAAACGCTCCGTCGGGGCGGGCCTGCGGGTGTTCCTGCCGATGTTCGGGGTGTTGGGTTTCGACTACGGGATTGGTTTCGACAAAACCGGCACGAGCGGGAAAATCTCGGATTTGGCGAGGTTCAACATCGTGCTGGGCTTCGAGCCGGAGTAAAAACTTTTGATTTGCAATGAAAACGGGGAAGTGGCTGTGCCGCTTCCCCGTTTTTTTATCTTCGCTGCGCAAAAAATGGAAGAACAAACATGAAAAAAACCGCAGTCTGCATCGTTGGGGCTGGCCCCGGCGGGGCCGCCACGGCCCTGAAACTCCATCACCTCGGCATCCCCTGCGTGTTGGTGGACAAGGCGGTGTTCCCCCGCGACAAAGTCTGCGGGGATGCCATCAGCGGCAAGGTGGCGCTGGTGCTGCGCCGCATCGACCCGGCCATCATGGAGCGGTTCGAGGCGGCTGACACCGAGCAGACGAGCGTGTGGGGCATCCGGTTCGTGGCCCCCAACAAAAAAGAAATCGAGGTGCCGTTCCGCATCGGCTACGACCCCAACATCGACCCCAAGCAGGGTTATGTTTCAAAAAGAACGGACTTCGACCTGCGCCTCGTGGAGGAGGTGAAACGTTGCGACAGCATTGATTTTCACGAAGGTATTTCCATTGAAAAATATGAAAAAACGCCCGATGGCTACCGGGTTTCCAATGCCGACGGCAGTTTCCAGGTGGAGGCCCCGCTGCTCGTGGTGGCCAATGGTGCGAACTCGGCCTTCTCCCGCCACCACGCCGGGCTGGAAAAAGACGAAAAACACCATGCCGGGGCGGTACGGGCCTACTACCGCAACGTGACCGGGATGCACCCCGACGGCTTCATCGAACTGCATTTTTTGAAGGAAATCAACCCCGGCTACCTGTGGATTTTCCCGCTGCCGGGCGGCCATGCCAACGTGGGGCTGGGTATGCGGAGCGATTTCATCAGCAAGCGGCGCTACAACCTGACCAAAGGTTTGCAGGGGCTTCTCGAATCGCACGCCGACTTGCGGGAGCGGTTTAAAAATGCGGAGCAAATGGGCAAATTCACCGGCTACGGCCTGCCGCTCGGCTCGAAAAAACGGCATATTTCCGGCGACCACTTCATGCTGGTGGGAGATGCCGGGCACCTCATCGACCCCCTGAGCGGGGAGGGCATCGGCAATGCGGTTTACAGCGGGTTCATCGCTGCCGAGCAGGCGCAGAAGTGTCTGGAAACCAACGATTTCTCCCCAAAAACGATGGAAGCCTACGACGTGCGGGTAGCCAGGGTGCTGCGCAAGGAAATGGAAATGAGCTACCGCCTCCAGCAGATGATGGCCCGCCCGTGGCTTGTCAACCTGATGGCCAACTGGGTGTCACGCGACCGGAGACTTATCTACCTGATAGCGCAAATGTACTCCGATATGGATGTGAGGAAAAAAGCTTTCAACCCGTTGTTTTGGGTCAAATTACTGATGGGAAAGGTTTGACGGATTTACGATTTACGAATGACGATTTACGATTGGTTGGTTCGGAAAAAATTGGTTGTAAATTCTTTGAGAATTCCAGCACTCGTAAATCGTCATTCGTAAATCGTAAATGGCTAATAGTCATCGTCCCTGCCGCCGCCGCCGCTGTCGTCACTGTAGCTGCCGCCATCGTCGAATACATCAGGCTGCTCTTCCGTACCGCCTTTGTCGTAGTCATCGGAAGCGGACTCCTCCTCGGCGGCGCCGCCATCGTAGGCGTATTCCTTGTCGAAATCGAAGTCGAGGTCGTCGTCTTCTTCGATTTTGACAGGTTTGGTGGGCGACTTGGGTTTGCGGATAACTTTCGTGATGATCTTCGGCGTGGAAGACACCACTTTTTCTTTCTTTTCAATCACCTCCGGTACGGGTATTTTCTTTTCAATCTTTTTGGGCGCTTCCAGCGCCTCGGCGGTTTTGGCTTCCACGCTTTTGGTGGCGGTGGGTACCGCCAGCAGGCGGGCTTTGCTGATAAGCTGGCCCGTGACCAAGCAGATACCGTAGGTTTTGTTGCGGATACGGATGAGCGCATTTTCCATGTCCTGGATGTATTTGCGCTGCCGGATGGCCATGTTGTTCAAAAACTCGATATCGTTGTTGGTGCTGCTGTCGTCCATCCAGTCGCCGCCGTGGTCGTCACCGCTGTTCTCAGTAATTTCGAGAATCTGCTCCTGAAGATAACCAAGTTCTGCTGTCGCGGTCTCCAATTTTTTTTCGACAAGCTCCCTGAATTCCTCCAGATCGGCATCGGAATAGCGGGCTGTCGTGCTTAAATTTTGTTCTTGCATGGTCTACAAATTTCGTTTTTGGTTAATAGGGGTGCAAAATAAATGCAAAACTCTGAATTGGTTTCAAAAAAAATTGCGTCTGCGCAAGAAGGTAGCAATTTCATTTATTTTCAAAAAACAAAGGTCGCCAACCGTAAAGTCATTGATGTAATTTTTGTTCAAAATCTTGCTAAAAAAGTTGCCCGAAAGATCTACCAGTGCAGGTAATGGAATTTGGCTTTCCCGAGTGTGTTCATTTCAAAAGCCGGTGCCGGGAATTTCAGGAAATTGAACAGGCCGAGCGTGAATTTCAGCCACTTGTGCCGGGTGGGGATCTTCGACCAGTCCACATCGGGCGAAAGGTAAAACTGTCGGTACCGGGGGTATCGGTCAGGGTCAGGCTCAAAAACGGTGCCGTCCGCCGCTGTCCATTTGTTTTCAAAACCCCCGTAGATATTGCCTGCGCCGTAGCCCACGGCCACGTTGAGCCAGGCCGGGAATTTGGAGGACTCCCTGTTTTTCAAAAACGAATGCACGTTGACCGAACACCACTCCGTGATAGCATTGTAATCCTTGATGAGTAGGTTAAAAAAATTGGTCCCGTACAGCCCCGCTGCCCGCTTGTCGAGGGTCGTTGAACGGCTGCCATCGACAGAGTACAACGGCTCTTCGGGGTAGCCTGGCCGCACACACGATATTTTCATCTGGATTCGCTGCTCCTGCCACAGCACCTCCTGCGAAACGAAAAGGGCGACCCCCAGCGTGTTGAACCCGATATCGCCCCACGAAAACCCGTACTGCTCCGAGAAGCCGTCCATCACCTCCATGGTGGCCATGATGCCCATGCCTACCCCTGCCGCCGTCCACATGGCGCTGCGGCGGCCCATCCCGGTCCAGCGGGCACCCCGGAAGGCGTAGTGGCACCCGGTCCAGGCAGAAAACAGGTGGCCGGCTTTGTCCATGTCGTTCCATTCGCCCCAGTCGTTGAACGTGTGGAAACCAGTGAGCGGGTAGTCCTTGTACCAGGCATTCCAGAGGGCGACCGAGAGGCCGCCGTACACCGCCGTGCCTGTGCCCGCCGTCGCCCAAAAACGCTGCCGGTGAAACGTCGGAGCGGGTTGAAGGGAGAGGAATTTTACCTGCGGCACCAATGTGTCGGGGGCTGCCGTTTGGCCACTGCCCTCGGCAGTGAGGCCGCACGCAAACAGTAAAAAGAGCAAACGCCACGCCGTCATCCGGTTTGAGTTTGATAAAAAAAATGTGATTGCTGGTTGGTTGCAACCAATTGATTTTCAAAATATTAACTGCCAACTGCCAACTGCCAACTGCCAACTGCCAACTGCCAACTGCCAACCGCCAACCGCCAACCCTCACTCCACCACAATCTCGTCCACGAACAACCACGCCTCGTTCCCCGCCCCCTGTGCCCCTTCGGGAATGAGGCCGTAGCGGGCCGCAAAAACTTTCAGGTAGCGGGTCTTGACCTGTGTGAGTGGAAACTGCACCTCCACAAGCTTGCTTTCGCCCGCAGCGATGGAGGCCATTTTTCCCAACGATTGGAACTGGCTGCCATCGGATGACGTAGCTACTTCCAACTCCTTCGGCGGGTACACCCACTGGCCGGGACCATTGAAAAAACGCATGGTCAGCGTGTTCAAATCCGTCTCGGCGCCGAGGTCGATGATGGCGATGAAATCCTTGCCCTCGAAGCCCAGCCACTCGGAGCCGCCGTAGCGTTCCGTCGGGCCGGCCACGCCGTTGATGACGCTGCCTGGCCCCGCCCCGCTGTATTTTTCCGCCGGAAAATTGGTCAGGCTGATGGTTTTCCCGGCGGCTTTGTGCAGCTTGAACGGAGCCTCGGCACCCCGCCCCACAGGTTTCCCGTTTTGAAAAGGGACGGCTTTCAGCGTCCCGCTTTTTTCCATTAAAATCGACTTTTCGTACAGGGCGCTGGCAGTCGTCGGTTCGCTGCCGTCGGTCGTGTAACGGATTTCGATGCCCTCCATTTTCGGCGAGAGGCCAACCAGGATTCCCTTGCCGTCGCCCGCCGAAATCGTCGCTTTCACGTCGTACAGATTCGTGGCGACGTTCACGGCTAGCGCCTGCAAGCGCTTGAGGTGGTGCGCCAGGCGGCCTGTGAAGTTGTCGTAATTTCTCGCCTCCTTCGCCGACCAGGCGACCTCCGCCAGCGCACAGGCACGGGGGTAGGCCATGTACTCCACCTTGGCAAAATCGGCCATGTACTCCGTCCAGACGTTGGCCTGCACGCCGAGGATGTGACCAGCTTCCTCCGGCGTCAGTTCGGCAGGGGTCGGTTCGTAGCCGTACACTTTGTCGAGGGGCAGGTAGCCGCCGATGGCCAGCGGTTCGGCGGGGTCTTGCGACTGGTAGTAATCGAGGTAGCAAAAATCGGTGGGTGTCATAATCACGTCGTGGCGCTGTTTTGCTGCCGCAATGCCGCCCTCCGTGCCCCGCCAACTCATCACGGTAGCGTTGGGGGCGAGGCCGCCTTCCAGAATTTCGTCCCAGCCGATGATGCTGCGGCCCTTCGAGTTCAGGAATTTTTCCATCCGCTGGATGAAATAACTCTGCAAGCCGTGCTCGTCCTTGAGGCTGTTTTTTTTGATTAAACCCTGGCAAAAACCGCTGTTTTCCCACGCCGTTTTCGGGCACTCGTCGCCGCCGATGTGGATGTATTTGGATGGGAAAATGTCCATCACCTCCGTCATCACGTCTTCCAGAAATTTAAAAGTTACCTCGTTCGGGCAAAAAACATTGTCGTAAATGCCCCATTTGGTGCCTACCTCGGCGGGCTGGCCGGTGCAGCCCAGTTCGGGGTAAGCGGCGATGGCGGCCAATCCGTGCCCCGGCATTTCGATTTCCGGGATGACGGTGACGAAGCGCTCGGCGGCGTAGCGCACGATTTCACGGGCCTCCTCCTGCGTGTAGTAGCCGCAGTATTTTTTGCCGTCGTACTTCTGCGGGGTGTCGTTGTAGTGGCCGATCAGCGTTTCGTTGCGGCAGGCAGCGACGGTTTGCAGCTTCGGGTATTTTTTGATTTCGAGCCGCCAGCCCTGGTCTTCCGTCAGGTGCCAGTGGAAGCGGTTGAACTTGTGCAGTGCCAGCAGGTCGATGTATTTTTTCACGTCATCCACCCCGAAAAAATGCCTGCCCACGTCGAGGTGCATCCCCCGGTAGCCGTACCTGGGCGCATCGGTGATTTCGACGCAAGGAATTGACAATGAGGCGGTTTTGCCTGCTTCCGCTTCCACGGGCATCAATTGGCGGAGCGTCTGAATGGCGTAAAAAGCGCCTGCCCCGGTCTTGGATTTCACCGTCACTTCGTAGGGTGTGACGCTCAGTGTGTAGCCCTCGTCGTTGGCGATGGACGGGTCGAGGCTGAACAGGATGGCGTCTTTTTGCGCCGAGCCTTCCACCGGGGCAACGGTCGTCCCGGTCGCTTTTATCAGCAGCGAGGCGAGGTGGGCGGCAGCGGTTTTCAACCCCTCGTCGGCGGAGGCGAGCAGGATTTTCGTGTCGCCGGTGATTTTGAACTGCCCGGTTTTCGCCGTCAGGCTCACAGGCTGTGGGATGATGTTGTACTGGTTGGCGCTGGCTTGTTTTTTATCTTGCTGGCAGGCAGCAATGACCAGGGCGAAGAGGAGGAGTAAAATTGGTTGTTTCATTTTATAGATGTGAGAAGTGAGAGGATGAGAAAGTGAGATTGCCCGATAGCTATCGGGATGAATTTCAGTATTTTAAATTCAAATCACTTTCTCAAAGCAACTCAGGTTTCAATAATCAATTGATAATCAATATCTCATTCAGGTTCACCACATTTTTTCTCAGAACGAAAGATTTCGGGTCAATGGGTTTTGGTTTGATGCCGAGTTCGTGGCGCGTGGCGAGCATGGCAAAAAAGCGTTCCAGCCGTTGCCCCGGTGTCAGGCTGGCGAACAGCGTTTCGCTGTGGGCCTCCACTTCTTCAAAAGTGGCAAATGCTTTCCAAATCAATTTTTTTTCATGTAAGATGCTGGCGTTGAATTTCAGCCCGCAATTTACGACAACCCGCCGCAATTTTACGCCCTTCGGAAACCCTCTGCCATCCATTCAAAAACAAAATGCTTCACCTTTTGCGCCCGGTTTTCTAACTTACGCCATCAATCGATTTCAAACGAAAACCACATCGCATGAACCCGCACATCGTCGCCATTTTCGGGGGCGCAGTTTCCGGTGCCGAAGCTGCCCACCAACTCGCTCAACGAGGCATCCGCTCCATCGTGTTTGAACAAAATGCACTGCCCTACGGCAAAATCGAAGACGGCCTGCCCAAGTGGCACGCCAAGCTACGGGACAAGGAGGAAGCCAACATCAGCGAAAAATTGAGCAACCCGCTCGTCACCTTCGTACCGATGGTGCGGCTGGGGCAAGAGCTTGATTTTCAGGATGTTGCGAACAACTGGGGCTTCTCTGCCGTCTTCCTGGCGACGGGTGCCTGGCGCGACCGACCGCTCGGAATAGAGGGCATTGACGGTTACGTCGGCAAGGGCCTGTACTACCAAAACCCCTTCATCAACTGGTACAACCACTACCACGAACCGGGTTTTTCGGGGGAGAAAAATGAAGTGGCGGACGGTGCGCTCGTGGTGGGCGGCGGGCTGGCCTCCATCGACGTCGCCAAGGCGCTGATGATGGAAACCGTGCAAAAAGCACTCGCCGAACGGGGCATTGCAACCAACATGTTCGACCTGGAGCGGGGCATCGGGAAGGTGCTGGAAACGCATGGCCTCACCCTCGCCGGCCTCGGCCTCAAGGGTTGTACGCTCGTGTACCGCCGCCGGGTGAAGGACATGCCGCTCTTCCCCGGCGAAACCGACACGCCGGAAAAACTCGCCAAGGCCGAAACCGTGCGGGAAAAAGTGCTGCTCAACGCCCAGTCCAAGTTCCTGTTCAACATGCTGCCCTGCCGGGTGCCGGTGGACAAAATCGTGGAAAACGGCAGGCTGGCCGGGCTGGTTTTAAGAGAAACAAGATACGATGGCGGGCGGCTCATCGAGGTTCCTGGCACGGAGGGGGAATTTCGGTCGCCACTCGTCATTTCTTCCATCGGCAGTGTGCCGGAGCCGGTGCCGGGCATCCCGATGAAGGGCCAGACATTTGAGGTGGAGAGCGATCAGTGCTGCCGCCTGAAGGGGTTTGACCATGTGTTTGCCGTTGGCAATGCGGTGACCGGGCGGGGCAACATCAAGGAAAGCATGGAGCATGGCAAAACCATCGCCGAGGCCATCGCCGAGCATTACCTGACCGACCCGGAGGGCAGGGTAAGTGGTCAGTTCCGGGGGCAGGAGAACAAGATTTCGGAGAATGTTGCCGCCCTGATTGCGCAAATTGCGCAACTGAAACCGCCGTCACCGGAGCAGGCCGCTGTCATTTTTCAGAAAACGGCGAGGCTGCACGAACGGTCGGGCTACGGCGGTGATTACCGGGCCTGGATTGCAGCGCACCTGCCGGCCCGGTTGGAGCAGTTGCTGGGGCTGGAAGGGCACTGAGTCGGCGATTTCGGGGTTAGTTGCCTGATTTTCAATTGCTTGTGTTGTCTTTTTGACAAAGAGCGGGATTAGTTGAGATAAAGTTTTTTTAAAAAAAACGCCTCAACTTGCCCTGGCAACGTACAATTGGCACAATTTTTTAAATTAAAGAAAACAGAATTCAATGCGACCTTAATTTCCTGCACAACACTTGAAAAGCACTTGCATACTATGAGAAAAGTCCGGAAACCGAGCTTACTAAGCTTCTAATCTTTCCACTTCTTTTTCCAGGAATCCTGGCCTTTCTCAACCAACACATTTCAAAGAAAAGATTTTAACTGGCGGACCCGACGAAGTCCGTCATAGCGGGCATTTTTTGTGCCCCGTGCTGCCAAACGAGGCGGAACGATACTTACATTCTTTTTTCAGCAAAACCTTACACACCATTTTGGACCGTCTTCCGGTTCGCCCGTCCATGCTATGCGATGGCGAAAACAGAAGGCATTTTTGAGATTTTCCGGCAGTGATGTCGGCTGGTATTGGTACGTCCCTGCCCAAAAAACCCGGACTGCCAGTGGCCAACCGAAAGCCCGCAGGGGCAAACTGCCCAAAGCGCGTATCCACTATTAACATTTATAATCTCATGGTAAAAGGTAACGGTTTTGCTCCGCACAGGCTGACATGCGAATCCCCCATAGCCCCCCGGCATTCAGGAAGGTTCATGTTCATGATTAGGACGGTACTATTAACAGCACTGTTTTTCCTGTGTGGGCAAACCGTTTTTTGCCAGTGTGCCTTAGTTTGCAATAACAGCATCACGGTGGCCCTTGACGCCAATGGCACCGCCACCATTTACCCCCCGATGCTGCTCCAATCCTCCGTTGGTTGCTCCAACAATTTCACCATCACCGTGGAGGACACGCTGGGCAACCAGTACGGCCAGCCGCTCGGAGCCTCGTTGCTCGGCCAGCCGCTCACCGCCACGCTGCTGCATCCTGCCAGCGGAAATTCCTGCGACGTTCAGGTTACTTTGATTGACAACCTTCCACCCGACATGGACTGCGGGGAGGACTCGCTCTTCGTGTGGTGCAACCAGCCACTCGACAGCCTGGGCTGGCCCGACGTGAGCGACAACGTGAGCGATTCGGCGGACATTGAAGTGGATTTCACCGACATTTTTACCGACCTGCCCTGTTATGATTCCATCGAAAACGTGCCCGTCACAGCGTACGTGGAGCGGTACTGGACGGCGACGGACGAGAGCGGCAACAGTTCAACCTGTGTGCAGCACATTTTTCTGAAACGTGCCACACTTGACCTCGTGGAGTTCCCGAAACACCGGGACGGTGTCGTGCTGCCCGCCCTTCAGTGCAATGTGAACGACCCCACCGACCTCGGCATCACCGGCCAGCCGATGATTGACAGCATGTTGCTCAACAACGAAACGAGCTGCGAGCTGGTGGTCTCGTTCAGCGACCAGCAGGTGCCCATTTGCGGCGGTGCCCGCAAAATCATCCGCACCTGGTCGGTGTTCGACCTCTGCACCGAAGATTTCAGGGTGTTCTCCCAAATCATCCGGGTCATTGACACCACCCCGCCTGCCATCACGTGCCCGCCGGGCGTGAGTTTCACCACCTACCCGAACTCCTGCACCGCACAGGTTTATTTGCCGCAGGCAACGGCTACGGACGGTTGCTCCGGCGCAACGGTGACGCCAAGCTGGCAGTTTGGCAATGGAAATGGCCCGTTCAACAACGTGCCGGTGGGCAGCTACACCGTCACCTACACGGCGAAGGACGGCTGTGCCAACAGTTCCAACTGCCAGATCACCGTGAAGGTGAAAGACGAAAAAAAGCCGGTGGCGCTCTGCGAAAACTCGGTGCAGGCGAACCTGCTCGACGACGGCACGACGCTCATTTTTGCGGAAACATTTGACAACGGCAGCTATGACAACTGCGGCATCGAGCACTACGAAGTCAGTTGGGGCGCACAGCCTTTCGACACTTATGTTTCTTTCGAATGTGCCAACATCGGCCAGTCGATACCTGTGACGCTGCGGGTGGTGGACGCTGGCGGCCTGAGCAGCACCTGCACCAGCACGGCAATTGTCAAAGATTTAATCAAACCTGAAATCCTCTGCCCCGCCCCGGAGACCATCAGTTGCGGCCAGAACTACAACAACCCCGCAATGACCGGCCTGCCCTTCGCTACCGACAACTGCACGGTGACCGCCACCAACTACTCGAACCAAATCAACCTGAACTCCTGCGGAAACGGCACCGTGTTGCGCACCTGGACGGCTACCGACCAGAGCGGCAACTCGGCTTCCTGCCAACAGATGTTGACGGTGGCCGACAATACGCCGATTACCGTGACTTTCCCCGACGATATTCTGACGTACGAATGTGAACCCGATACCGACCTTTCCGCAACCGGTGAGCCGGTGGTGACGGGCAAGGATTGCGAGCAGTTGCAGATTACGCACACCGATTACTACTTCTACACGGCGCAGCCTGCCTGCTTCAAGGTCATCCGCAACTGGGCCGTCATCGACTGGTGCGCTTACCAGCCGAACGACCCGGACGGCGTGGGTTTTTGGGAAAAAACGCAGGTCATCGAAGTGCGGGACAGCGTGGCCCCCGTGCTGATTTGCCCGGAAAATTTTACCGCAGACATCGAAGTGAATGCCTGCCAGACTTTTGTGCTGATGCCGGTGCCGATTGTGGAGGATTGCAGCGACCAGGTGGCCATCACCAACAGCTCCCCGTTTGCCAACAACAGCATCGGTGCCGCCAGTGGCGTGTTTCCGAAGGGCACCCACACCGTGACGTACACGGCGGCTGACGGCTGCGGCAACACTTCCTCCTGCACCATGCAGGTAACGGTGGTGGATGCCCAGGCACCGAACCCGATTTGCAACAATGGCGTGAGCGTGACCATCCAGCAGTTCGGGTCGGTGACGGTGACACCGGCGATGATCAACTACGGCAGCAGCGACAATTGTACACCGGTGCAAAACTTAGTGCTTCAGGTCAGCCCGAACACCTTCGACTGCCAGAGCCTCGGGAGCAAAACCGTGATGCTCACGGTGACCGATGAGGCCGGCAACAGCGCCTTCTGCCAGACCACCGTGGTGGTGCAGGACAATTTCAACATCTGCTCGACGCAGACGACGGCTACCATCGCCGGGAAGTTAGCGAGGGAAAACGGCGACCCGCTCTCCCAAAAACTCGTCGGCCTCAGCGGTGGCATCAGCATCGCCGTACACACAGACGTGGATGGGACTTATGACTTTCCGAGCCTGCCTTTGGGGCAAGACTACACACTCACGCCAAGCTACAACACCAAACCGCTGAACGGCGTGACGACCTACGACATCGTGCTGGTGCGCCGCCACATCCTGGGCATCGATTATTTTGACTCGCCGTACACCATCATCGCTGCAGACGTGAACCGCTCCGGCACTGTGACGACACTCGACCTGGTGGACATGCAGAAGCTGATTTTGAACATCGCCACTGAGTTTCCCAACGGCAACCCGTCGTGGCGCTTCGTACCTGCGGACTACGAGTTCCCGAACCCCGCCGTTCCGTTTTCACCGGCCTTCCCCGAAAATATTTCGATGGACAACATCGAGACGAACCAGTGGGACCGGGATTTTGTCGGGATAAAAATCGGCGATGTGAACAACAGCGCCAACCCTTCCACCTTCGGCGAGGGCGAGGGCGATGAGCGCAGCGATTTCGATAATGCCCTGATTTTCAGCACCAAAGACATCGAACTGGTTGCCGGTCACGTGTATGCCATCCCCTTCGTGGCGCACCCGGAACGCGACGTGGCCGGTTTCCAGTTCACACTCGATTTTGACGAAAACGCCCTCGAATTCGTGGCGGTGGATGCCGAAACGCCGGGCTTGCTCAAGGCCAGCAACTTCGGCCTGCCAACGGCCATCGGCACCAGCGCCCTGACGGTGAGTTGGGCGAACGCAGGCAGCCAGCGGTTGACGGAAGACGGGGCGGTTTTCGCCTTGAAGTTTTCGTCAAAAATAAATGGACGGCTCTCGGAAGTGCTGGCCATCAATTCGTTGCGCACGGCAGCCGAGGCTTACGCCGGTGATTTTTCTTCCAAAAACGGAGGCTTTGAAACCTGGGGCGTACAGCTTGAATTTGAAAAAACGGTGGCCGATGCGCCCATGCTTTTCCAGAATTCGCCCAACCCCTTCCACGACAAAACAACTCTCCAATTCTATCTGCCCGAAGCTGCACAAGTCAGCTTCCGCCTCCACGACGCCTACGGCAGGCTGCTGAAAACCTGGAACGGGGCCTACGCCGAAGGCCACCACGAACTCCCGCTCGACTTGACCGGGCTTCATTACGCCACCGGCATTTTGTTCCTCGAAATGGACGACGGCAGTGCCCGGAGCACAGCAATCAGACTGATGAAAGTATAATTGAGAATTGAAAATTGAGAATTGAGAATGACCGTGGCGAGTACAATTCTCTATTGTCCATTTTTCATTCTCCATTGGAAAAAATACCCATGTTCATATCGACACGTCCGGTAGTGAATCTGCGATTCTATAGCCAGTTCGACATTCACTTTGACCATTTTACACACACACACATTTTTTAACCGGGCTGTTGCAAATCCGGTAACCATCAAAAGGTCTGATACTATGAGAAAACGTCCCATGAACTTTTGAAAGGTACCAACAACCTTGGACCTGGCGGAGGGGAGACAGCTACCAACCTGCGTAGCACCCCCTTCGCCCGGGTTCGGTTGAAATGCAGAAAATTAGAAACTAAAATACTGATAATCAAATGTTTAAAAAGAGCAAGCGACAAAAAGGAAGCACTGAACAATCAACTATCGACCATTCACAATCAATCTATCATTCACAATTTTAGTATCCCATGAGAAAATTCGAGTTTACTAAACAACCCAAGCACATCCCAGACAAAAGTTGGGGTGGAACTACAAGCGGGCAACATGGAGCGGGGCGCTTTTTACGGGCGTTCGGTTTGATGTGCCTGCTGCTGCTCGCAGGCTGGAGCAACCGTGCTTCGGCCCAGTGCGCCCTGGTTTGCAACGACGCACTGAACGTTTCGCTGCCCGGACCCAGCGCTGGCTGCGAGCTGGAAGTGACAGTGGATATGGTACTGGAAGACCCGACGGCCTGTCAGTTGCCGATGGTGGTGACCCTGATGACCTTGCAGGGACTGCCATTGCCCACCAGCCCGGTCGTGAACGCCAGCCACATCGGCATGACGTTCATCTACTCGGTGGAAGAGACGAACTCCGGCAACTCCTGCTGGGGCACGCTCAAAGTGGAGGACAAGCTGGGCCCGGAAATTACCGGCTGCAACGACATTGTGTTGACCTGCCTTGCCAATTACAAGCCCACCATCGACGGTGGCAACGCACCGACCCCCAATGTGGACGACTGCTCGACCGTGCTGAACTTCAGCTACACGGACATCATCGACCACGGCAACTGTACCTCAGGCTACGTGGCATTCATATTCCGTACCTGGGTGGCCACCGACTCGAAAGGAAATAGCAGCACCTGTTCGCAGTACGTTACCGTTCAACGGGTGTCGCTGACGAACTTCACGCCCGTTTGCCCGGCAAACGTTGAAATGCAGTGCGGTGTCGGCAACCCGAACACCAACCCGACGGCAACCGGCTACCCCACCATCACCGTTGGCGGCATCGTTTACCCGGTGATACCAGGTGCCAACAATTTTTGCGAAATCGCTGCTTCGTACAACGACGAGGTGTTCACCATCTGCGGAGGCGGCAAGAAAATACTGCGCACCTGGACGATTTACGACTGGTGCCTGCCCACCACGCCCGGCAGCGGCAACCCCTGGTCCTGCATCCAGGTCATCAAAATCCACGACACGGTACCGCCGGTAATCGTTTGCCCTGCCCCCATCGTGCAAGGCAGTGCCCAGGGCGGTTGCTCCGCTTCGCTGATTTTGCCTCCGGCAAACGTAACCGATGCCTGCTCAGGGTTCACGGTGAAAGTGCTGACACCGTTTGGCATCGTGAACGGCAACGGCGGCCCGTTGCTCGATGTGCCGGTAGGTGTACACACCATCACCTACGTGGCAACGGATGCCTGCGGCAATGTGAGCAGTTGCACGACGACCCTCACGGTCAATGACGTGACGCCGCCGGTGGCGGTTTGCGACGAGCACACGGCGGTGTCGCTGACGAACGACGGCACGGCCATCGTGTCGGCCACCGTTTTTGACGACGGAAGTACCGACAACTGCGCCATCAAATATTTTCATGTGAGCCGGATGCCCTCGGACTGCGATGTTGACGGTACGCCGTTCGATGTTTACACGACTTTTTATTGCTGCGATATTGGCGAGACCATCATGGTAGCGATGCGGGTTTATGACTATGCCGGTAACTTCAACACGTGCATGGTGGAAGTGGAGGTGCAGGACAAAATCGATCCGACGATTATCTGCCCGCCGGACAAAACCATCGAATGCTCCGACCCCGTACCGCCCGTGACGCCGCCGACTTACAGCGACAACTGCCCCGGTGTTACCTGGGCGCACACAGAGACCGACAACATCAGCAACTGCGGCGTCGGCTACATCTGGCGCATCTACACCGCAACGGACGCTTCCGGCAGGACGGCTTCCTGTACGCAGACGATTACCGTGGTAAATTCCTACCCGTTCAATGAATACGACATTACCTGGCCATACGATTTCACGACCGATGAGTGTGGCGCAAGCATAGAGCCGGTCGACCTGCCGCCGGGCTACGATTATCCTGAAATCACGGAAGATGGCTGCGACCTGGTGGCCGTGGCGCACATTGATCAACTGTTGCCAACGAACCCACCGGCTTGTTTCAAAATTCTGAGGAAATGGATTGTCATCGACTGGTGCATCTACAACCCCAACCTGCCCGGCAGCCCCGGCTACTGGGAGCATGTGCAGGTTATCAAAGTGCATGACAACGACGCCCCCGTGATTGTTTGCCCCGGCGACGTGACGGTGGAGAGCCTCGATGCCAACTGCGGCTATGGTGCAGTGGCCGTACCGCCCCTCAGTGCCACCGATTGCAGTACCATCCTGAATTGGACGACGACCATCGACTTCAACTCCAACGGCACGATTGACCAGGCCGGTACCAGCCCGAACCTCAGCGGCAACTACCCGTTCGGCACCCATGCCGTTTCGGTGAAAGTCGAAGATTACTGCGGTAATTTCTCCACCTGCTACTTCAACATCACGGTGGTGGACGGCAAGAAACCGACGCCGGTTTGCGTCAACGGCCTCGCCGTGGAGCTGATGAACGACCCTGCGGGCAACGGCGGCATGATTCAGTTGACTCCCCAGATGTTCAACTCGGGAAGTTTCGACAACTGTACCGCTGCGCAGAACCTGATACTGGAAATCATCCCGTCGTTCTTCACTTGCGATGACGTGGGCACCAACATCGTGACCATGTGGGCAACGGACCTGGCAGGCAACGCCGACTACTGCGAAACCTACGTCATCATCCAGGACAACATGGTGGTTTGCCCCTCACCACTCACGGCTGACGTATCCGGTGGCGTTGCCGACGCAAGCGGCGGAGGCATGGGGAACGTGGCCATCAACGTGAGCGGCAACGGCCCGCTGACAGCACCTTACACCACCACGCAGAACGGGAACTTCATGTTCTCGGACCTGGATTTGGGATACGACTACACCTTCACGCCGGGCTACAACATGGAGCCGCTCAACGGCGTGACGACCTACGACCTCGTGCTGATGACCCGGCACATCCTGAACGTGCAGCCGTTGGACACGCCGCTGAAAATCATCGCTGCCGATGTCAACAAATCGGGCACGGTGACGACTGCCGACGTGGTGGAACTGCGGAAATTAGTGCTCCAGATTATTCCGAATTTCACCAACAACACCTCCTGGCGGTTTGTGGACAAAGACTTCGTGTTCGCAAACCCGGTGAACCCGTTCACCCCGCCGTTCCCGGAATATTTCAACATCAACAACCTCGCTGCCGACCAGTCGGGCGTGGACTTTGTGGCGGTGAAAGTCGGCGACGTGAACGGCTCGGCAGTGACCAACTTCAATGGAACGGCGGACAACCGCAGCTTTGATGGCGAACTCAATTTTGTAGTGGACGAACAGTCCCTCGAACCTGGCCAAACCTATCGGGTAGCGTTCAAAGCCAGCAATTTTGTCAACCTCACGGGCTACCAGTTTGCCTTGCGCTTCGACCCCGGAGCGTTGAGCCTGGAAGACATCGAAGCAGGCGAATTGGCAGGTTTATCGGAAGCAAATTTTGGCTTGACAATGCTCGAAGAAGGTATCATCACGACCAGCTGGGACAATTCAAAAAACACACTACACGACAACAACACGGTTCTTTTCACACTTATTTTCAAGGCAAACACCAAAGCGGCATTGAGCGAAATGCTCCAGATTTCAAGCTCCGCAATCCCGGCGGAAGCCTACCAGACGGGAGGGCAAAACGTTGGTTTGCTCGACGTGAACCTGCAATTCAACAACCCCTCCGAGGTGGCTGCCGACTTCGAGTTGCTGCAAAACAACCCGAACCCCTTCCGGGAAACGACGGCCATCGGGTTCCGTTTGCCAGAGGCCGGTAAGGCCACACTGACCGTGTACGACTTGTCGGGGAATGTGTTGAAAGTGATTTCCGGCGACTACGCCAAGGGTTTCAACGAAATCATCCTGAGCGAAAAAGAGTTGGGCACTTCGGGAATCCTGTTCTACCAATTAGAAACCCCTGCCCACACTGCCACCCGCAGGATGGTGAGGATTTAAGTTAGCGGATTGGAGTGAGTGGGTTGGGGGACAACCTGCCCAACTTCAATCCGATATTTTTTATCACAAAAAAGCTTCGACCGGCTTCGGCTGGCCGGGGCTTTTTTGTGGAAAGTGCATCTAAAGTGTTGAAAATCAATCTTGTCGAACCTTTGCCAATGCCTTTTGAAGCCTGGGGTCGTCCGGTGCCAACGCAGCGGCTTTTTCCAACCATTCCAACGACGAATCGAATTGCTTCAAGGTGAAGTAATCCTCAGCGATACGCGTGGCAGTGGCAGTATCCGGCTGTATTTCCCAGGCTTCGGTGAGGATGGGAATTGCAGTGGCCGCATCGCCCTTTTTGCTCAAGTCATCACCCTGGCCCCGCAGCGCGTACAACAGGCCTGTTCGGGCTTTTACATCTTGCGGGGAGATTTGGCCGGCAGTGCGGTATGCCATGACCGATTGCCCGAATTCCTGCAAGTAAAAGGCGCAGGCACCGTAGGCGAGGTAAGCGTCGAAATAAGTTTTGTGGAGGTCTTTGGCCGCTTTCAGGTGGGCAAAGGCTTCGTCTAATAATTTTCGCTGTTCGGCAGGGTCCTGGGTTTGCTGGGCTTCCTCCAGCAGGGCGGTGCCGAGGCTGTTGTGCAACTTTGCGCTGTTGGGCGAGTGGGCAATGTCGGTGCGGAACAGCGTTTCGTTGTCTGCCCAGGCCGGGTTGCGCAACACCGTGACGATGGCGAGCGGTACCGTCAGGCCGAGGAACACGGGAAGCACGAGACGAGGCTGGTTTTTGGTAAAAAAATGCACGGTGCAGGCGGCTACAGCGAGGCAAAATCCTGCCGAGGGCAAAAAGAGGAAACGCTCTGCCATGAAAGTACCTACGGGGAAAACGACATTGGAAGTGATGCCGAGCGTCAGCATGAAAAACAAGATGCCGAAACCGGCGATCTGCCGACGTTGGAGGCCCCAGGCCCCGTAGCCTGCCATTGCCAGCCATAAACAGAGGCTCAACCATACTGCGGGGCTGCCGAAGTCCTGTAATTCAATTTGAAACGGGTAATAATCGTGGGTCAATGGGTGTGGAAAAACCATGAGCCGGACGTATTGGCCCAGTGTGAACAATATCGTGGCGGCCTTGGCACCCTGCGTACAAGCGACCCAATTTTGCCCACTCCACTCCAAAAACGGGTTGTTGAGGGGGTCGTGCATGGCCTGCCCTTCAATGTGCCAGCCTATCGCCATGCCGCGCAACAACAGGAACAATACCAATGAAAACCAAAGCGGCCAGGAGGTACGCAAAGCGGGAATGACGGCAGTTTTCCTGAAACCCCAAATCGCCAGGGGAGTGGTGATGGCCAGCATCACAGCATTTTCTTTTGCCAGGCAAGCTGCCAAAAACAGGCTGCCCGCCAGTACAGCCCACTTATTCCGGGCTGAATCATGGTACCTGAAAATGCTGTACACAGCAGCCAGTCCCAGCAGCATGGCCAATTGTTCATCACAACCTTTTATATTCGCCACTACCTCTGTATGTACCGGGTGCGCAATAAACAACAAGGCTGCACCAAACGCTATTATTTTCCCATTCTGGCTTTTATTCAACAAATAAGCCAATAGCCTGTATAATATTAATCCGCAGAAGGCATACAGCAATATGGAAAAGCCATGAAATACAAATTCGTTAGGGCCGAAAAACTGATAAAAAAAAGCAAAAAACACCAGGGATAGTGGCCTGTATCGTCCGCCATATACGAGGGTCATTTGTTCGCCTATCCGCTCGTAACCAGCAAAACTATCGTGTGAAAAAATAGCTGGAATGCCAGCTATACCTTGCCGTACATAGTTATTCTTTGTAATGACGGCCTCGTCGTCTAAAACAAATCCATTTTTCAGGGAGTTGGCATACAGCAGGAATGCCACTGAGAGTAAAATAGCGGCGACAATCGTCTCATTCATCCACCATGTTTGCAATGGCCGGGATTTTTTTTTGCCGGAGGCAGGCGGTTGTTTGATGCTGTTCGCCATGGATGTTCGTTTGGCAAGCTGGTTTTTCCAACGATAAACTCAATGGAGGATTTTCTGGCCGCCAGGAAATCCTCCGTTGAGTTAAACTGCCATTCATTACTTCCTTTTCTCAATATCTTCTTTGACAGCTTTTTGGGTAATTTCCCAGTAGGGCTTGTATTCGGCGAGCAGTTCCACTGTTGGCCGGGCATTTTCGACAAAAGGTTCTTCCCTGAACGAACCTAATTGGTCGCCTTCTTTCAGTATCCTAAACCTTTCTTTCGAATAAAATATGTTGCCTTTTTCCAGGTAGCTAATGGCTTCCTTGACGGTTTGGCGGGCCATATTGAACTGCCTGAACCGCACCAAAACCAACTCGTTGTTGACTTGGTGGAAGGTAGTCCAAGTGGCAGTGGTGTCCGTGTATAACTTAGAAGATATGCGTTGCGCCTCGCCGTTTAGCTCAATATATTCGACGGAATCGCGGTCGTTGAGCATGACTTTATGGAAGTTGGTCCCCGGCTTCCATTCCTTGTCTATATGGTTTGTGAGCGTGTCAATGGCGGCTATCTTAACAGTGTCTTTGACAAGCGCCTGCACATCGTTTGTTCCGGCATTATTGGTTTTGGAGCAGGCATTTAAAATGAAATAAAATGCGGTCAGGATAATTAGAACTCGTTTCATTTTTTAATCAATTTTAAGAATTATAGTTGTCTGATTTAATAGTTTTGCTGGTGATGAAAAATGGCGCATTTTATTTAATAATCTGGCTTTGTTTTTACAGACACAAAGCAGCTATTGGTAAATAAATATATCGCCATGTAAGCAGGTCAGTTGCCATACACCTGAACCTTGTCGTGATTGTTGGAAACCACGACTTTTACCTTGCCATTGGGAGCTTGCAACAGTGCCAGGTCCCGCACTTCTTTCATGGCCCAAAAGCCCGATTGCAGGTTGTTTGCCCAGGTGAAATTGCCCTTGCCATCGCCTGCCAGCAGAGTGCCGTTCCCGGCATCGCAACGGTTGGTTTCAACCTCCATGCCGTATTTGTTGCCGGCCATCAGCAAGTCGGGGTTCCCGTCGCCGTTGAAATCGCCGACGAGGATGCCAAACACCGGGGAGACCTGTGCCTGCGTGGGCAACGACCGGCGGACGAATTTGCCGCCCTGGTTTTCCCACCAGCAGGTTTCGAGCGTGAATGCTCTCAACGTAAGCCCTGCATCGAGGTCTTTTTTGGGGAAAATGTCGGGAATGGTGGCTTTGGCGAAGTCCTTTGCGTAGATGAACCGCTTTTTAAGAAATGGCATTTGCTTAATCAGCACGTCTCTTTGCACCAAAGGATAGATTTTGTCCTTTTCATAAACCGCCATGACCGGGTCGATGCTGCCGTTTTTGTCAAAATCGTTGGCATAGCAGAGCATCGGTGCCTCCGCCGAAGCGGTAAACCGGGAATTCAGGCCGAAGTTGCCAGTCACCAGGTCGAGGTCGCCGTCCTTGTCGAGGTCGGCGATGGCGAGGCGGTTCCACAGGCCGTTTGATTTGTCAAAACCCAGGGCTGCCGCGTCCATTTTCTGGAGCTTGCCGCCGGTGAGTTTGAAAACGGTCAGGGGCATCCATTCCCCCGTTACAATCAGCTCCGGGGCAGGGTCGCTGTCGATGTTTGCCCAGGCGAGGTCGGTGACCATGCCCACCTGCCCGAATTCGGGGCCTACCTCGTTGGTGACTTCGGCGAAACGGTTGCGGTCGTTGCGGAGGATGTGGCTCTGCGGTATGGTCGGGTACTTGCCCGGCGCGATGCGGCCACCGATGAAAAGGTCGTTGTCGCCATCGGCATCAAAATCAAAAGAGCAGGCCCGCAAACCCACGTCCTGCATGTCGGGAATGGCATTGGGGGCATGGACAAAGTTGCCCTTCCCCATGTTGATGTACAGCCTGCATTGCCAGGGGGAAGGGCTGTTTGGTGGGGCAACGGCTTCTGCGCCGCCACTAATCACGAAGAGGTCGGGGTCGCCATCGATGTCGGCATCGAAAAAATGTGCGCCATGGTCTTCGTATTGCTTGGTCGCTTCCCAGGCAGCATTGGAAGTGGCGCTGAATTTCCCGTTTGGATTTTGGAGATAAAGCCGGGCAGGTTTCTCGAAGGAGTTGCCAATGAAAACATCGGTCAGGCCATCGCCGTTGACATCGGCAGCAGCCATCAGGGGGCCTTGCTCGCTTATTTTCCAGGGCAGAAGAAAGTACGACTCAAAGTCGATGTACTCATTTTCCTCGTGCAGGAAATCCAGCCCGGAGGCAGCGGTTTGGTCTTTGAACAGGGTAGGGGAACCGAGGGTGGCAGCACCCTGCCGGGGAGTACCTTTTTCCTTTGCGTCGGAATATCGCAGCGTAATGTGCTGGTTGACAGGCACATCGGTGAGCGTTTGGGCCATGCCATCGGGCCATCGGATGAGCACTTTTTCTACTTTTTGCACCTTGCCCAGGCCAAAGTGCAGCAGGTGTTCCACCGAGGAAAAAATGCCCTGCGTCGGGTTCATTTTGGCGTATTGTTGCTGCCCTTCGTAAAAAAGCGAGACAGAAGCACCAACGCCCATCGGGTTTTGCGGGCTGCCTGCGAGTTTGAATTGAAGGAAATTGTTGCCCGTTTGTTGCCGTGCGAGGTTTTCATAGACAAAAGCATCGTCGTCGATGTTGTTCACCACGTAGTCGAGGTCGCCGTCTGCGTCGAGGTCGGCGTAGGCGGCGCCATTCGACCAGGAGGCCGGTACGGTCATCCACTTGCCGCTCATATTCTCAAATTTCCAGTCTCCTTTGTTCTGAAAAAAGAAGTTGCGGATTTTGTAGGTCGGTATGAGTTTGAGAAAATCATTGATGTCTTTGAACTGGACGTTGATGGGGGTATTCTTGTTCTTGATTTCTGAAAACTCAAAGTTGATGAAATCAATGTCGGTCAACTCCCGTCGGTAGCCGTTGGTCACGGAGAGGTCTTTCAGGCCGTCGTTATCGAGGTCGGCAAACAGGCCGCTCCAGCTCCAGTCAGTATTGAAAACGCTGGCAAGGCAACCGATGTCGCTGAAAGTGCCGTTGCCGTTGTTGCGTTGCAGTACGTTTCTTACCACCGGCTCGAAGTAGCCGTAGTTTATCAAACTGGTGTATTTGCTTTGCGGGTTGGTGGCCGGAAGGGTCTTGTTCCGATAGTGGCTGTGGCTCAACATATCCACAGCGAACAAGTCAAAAAGCCCGTCGTTGTCAAAATCGGCCAGTTCTGTGCCCATCGTGTGTTGGGAGATGTGGCGAAAGTACTGCCTGAGTTGGTCGGTAAAGGTTCCGTTGCCATTGTTGATGTAGAGAAAGTCGGGCTGTAGGAAATCGTTGCCCACATAAACGTCGGGCCACCCGTCCCCGTTGAAGTCTTCCACGGACACACTCAGCCCGTAGGCAAAGTTCCAGATGCCCGCTTCCTTTGACACATCTTTGAACCCGCCCTTCCCATTTTGTAGCGGGCCGTCGTTGCGGTAAAGGCGGTCTGTGTCATGCGGGCTTTTTGGGGCGAGGTTTGGCTCCACGGTCTTTTTGTCAGCCGTTGGCCTCACATCGATTTTGTTGGTAAAACTGAAATCGGCCGGGTAGTTGAGCAGGTAGAGGTCCAGGTCGCCGTCGCCGTCGTAGTCGAAGAAGTTGGCACCGGTGGAAGCGGAAATGTCGTCAAGGCCGTACTCCTTCGCCCGTTCCGTAAAAGTCAGGTCGCCATTATTGACGAAGAGGCGGTTCCGGCGTTCGTCGTTCTCAATAGGCCCGGCGCGGCAAACATAGAAATCAAGGTAGCCATCGGCGTTGATGTCAACTACGGTACCATTGATTTCAAAGCCACCTTCAGACCCCACACCGGCGGCATCGGTAATGTCCTTGAATTTCATGCCGCCCATATTTTGGAAAAGTTTATTTTTGCCGGTGCTGGAAATGAAGTAAACATCGGGCAGGCCGTCGTTATTGATGTCGGCTATCGCAACGCCCCCTCCATTGGAAATATTGATGTTGGTGGTGATGTTGTTTTCAAAAGTCTCGGCGATGTTGTTTTGAAAATCGATGCCGGTTTCCTTTGCCGAAAGCAGTTTCAGCAGTGGTTCGGAAGCCGTCAGGGTTTCTTCCCCTGGCGAAGGAACACCGTTGGTGTTTCCCGCATCTTTTTTACAGGAGAAGATGCCGGACAGTAGGATTACAAGCCCGGCGAGCAACAACCCGCAAGGTTTTGCGGGTTGGAAAAATCGATTTGTCATGGGCATAGTTCGGTCATTTTTAAAATTGAAGCGTCAAAAGTAGTAATTTCTGATACGTAGTTATGGCAGGTTTGTTGGGGAATTACCACCAAAGGTGAGCGATTGGGAGTAAGCCTCAGCCCTTTTAGCTAGTTTTCATGGCACTCAAAGAAAAGTTTCAAAAATACCTTCAAACGCCTGTGGACGGATACATCCTGGGCCTGTTCCGGCTGATTTTCGGCTTGTTCATGGTGTACGAAATGGCGCACTATTTTCAGATTGACCTGGTGAAAAATGCCTTCATTCTGCCACAAGTACACCTTACTTATGTTGACTTTCTTCAACCCCTGCCTGAGCCGGTGTTGAAAATCATGCTCGGTATCATGCTGGTTTGTGCGGTGCTGATAACGCTTGGGCTTTTGTTTCGTCCTGCCTGTTTCCTGTTCGGTGCGTTCTATTCCTATTTTTTCTTGCTCGAAAAAAGCATTTTCAACAACCACATCTATCTTTTTATACTGCTTTCCTTCCTGTTAGGTTTCACCCATGCCGACCGTTTTTTTTCGCTGCGAAGTCTTTTGGGTGCCGGAAAAAAGGAAGTATTTCAAATTCCCCGTTGGCAGGTTTTTATTTTTCAACTACAGTTTGCCATTGTCTATTTTTATGGTGGTTTGGCAAAGATCAACCCCGACTGGCTCTTCCGAATGGAGCCGATGAAATCCATGATAGCAGAGTTCCCCGCTGACCACCCGATGGCGGTTGTTTTGAAACACGATTTCCAGGTTCCTTTCCTGACCTACGCAGGTCTGATTTTCGACCTCGCCATTCCTTTTTTGTTGTGGTACAAACCCACCCGCAAATGGTCTTTGATTCCCCTCTTGTTTTTTCACGGGTCCAATTCCCAGATTTTTTCGGACATCGGCATTTTTCCTTTTACGATGATTTTTGCCACGGTTCTTTTTTTCGACACGTCGGAAATTCCTTTTTTGAAAAAATTAGTAACCCGCAGGGCGGGGAAGAGCAAAAAAAATTCCCGCCTGCTTGCGGCTTCTCCCTGGGTGTCCAAATTTCTGGTCGGGTTTTTTATCTTCCAGTTGTTGTTCCCCTTCCGTTGGTGGTTCCTGCCAAACCCGGTGGATTGGACGTTTGTTGCCAATCGCTTTTCCTGGCGCATGAAAAGCCAGTCCCGCTTTGTCGATGAATTTGCCTACACCATTCAGGATGGCCCCGGAGGCGGCCAATTTTCCGTGGAAATCAACAAATTCATCAATCCCATGCAGATCAATACCGCTGCACACGACCCACTTGCAGCCGCAGCGGTTGCCAGGATGTTGGCACGGCAAGGCAGGGAAGGAGGGATGGCCGACCCCATCGTTCGTGCCAAAATCAGGGTGCGCTGGAACGGGCACCCATCAGCTTTTACCGTCAACCCCGAAGCGGATTTGTCGAAAGTCACTTTCGGCCCCTTTCGAAAAATGGAATGGGTAATGCCAAAGCCCGAATGAAAGCAAGCCGGGCAGGGCGGATTTCTCAATCCGCCCGTGTTTGAAGGCGGATTGAGCAATCTGCCCTGCGGTAAGTGCGGCAATTCAGGGGCAGTTCAAATGGGCCTGAAACCCCAAAAAGAATTTTTTTCAAAAATACTTTGTGTTTCCACTACGCTTTCAGTACCTTTGTAACTGCTTTTCAAGCGGCCCTTTAATGAAGAGCGAAAACAGATGCAAATTTTCACTTTATTAAATACTGTTCTTTGGGTATGTCTTAATGACGAGCGTGGAACTAAATTTGCATCACCTTTTTAAGAATGTGAAAATCGAAAGGTTTTTCAGATAGCGTAGAATCAGATTATAATCCAAATCCGTGAACATTTTATGAATACAGCTTACACTCTTTCCAGGAACCGATTCCATTTCCATTTTCCCTCTGACCGATCTAAGGTTTTTCTTAAAGACATCTTTTCCAACACTCCGCCAGGTTCCGGCGGCAACTTTCCGGATAGCGATTTTTTCTGATTTTAGTTTTCGAAGCCAAGCGTTAAAGGTCTGACATCTGTTCGTTGCGGTATCTGAACGCTTGAACAACCGTCCCCGGCATCGGCCGGGACCAAAAAGCAAGCACAAAAACACGCAGGCACTTAAGACTTTAGTATTTTCTTTGACCATTACACAATTGCTTCAACGTGTGCTTTCGCATTCGCTATTGGCAAATTATAATCCAGGGCAAGTTATAATCTCGTGAAGAAAACGAATCTTACACACCATACTTTTTTTAACTGTAGGCAAGGCATTAGTCTGCGCTTCAAGCGCGGCTAATGCCTGTTTTTTTTTGACGTAAGGCTTTCTTAATCAGGCAATTAGTTCTTAAAATAATTTTTTAACTTAAAACTTTAATCTTATGAAAAAAGTGATTTTCGTGAATGGCTTGAAGGCTTTTTGGGCCGCTGCCCTCCTCCTGGTTTTGGGGGTTGTCAGTGTCCAGGCTCAGGCCAGTCTTACGACGGTTGCAACCGTTCCCGGCGTAAGCAACCCGCCGACTTCCAGTTCTGGAGTCTATGCTATTCCGCAAGGAACCTTTGTAAGCACTAACGTGGCGCAAACCAGGTTGGATGATGCATTGCTGGCCTTGAAGGACCAGATGACAACATTGCAACAAGGCGACCCTGTTTTCAACGCTTTACTTGTCAAGTACAGGTACTTCGGAAGGATTCAGGAAAGCCTTAAAGCAGGTGCCAACACCGCTAACGCTATCGCAGTTGGCTTGTGGATGTTCCTGGAGAGCATGGAGTTCTACTACGTGACTCCTGCGGTTCAGGAGCAACTCAAGCAGGAGGCCATTGCCCTGTTGTCCTGATGAACACAGGTTGCGGTTCTGAGAAATGAATCTTCAATTCCGGAATGGCAAGATGTGAATTCTTGATGACAATGGAATCCAATCATTCTTTAACACTAACACAAATTTAGATCTCATGAAAAAAAGAATTTTGACATACTTAGGTATGGTCTTTCTGGCATGGATCACTGCGGCACCGCTTTTTGCCCAGTTGAACTTTAACATGCCATACAACAACGGCCCTGTGACCCAGACCGTCGGAAATGCCGGGAACAACCCCGTCAACTTCTTCGACAACGGTGGCGCAGGGGGCAACTATTCCAACAGCTCCGGAGCTAACTCCGTAGTGACGTTTGCTCCTGCTACGGCAGGCAACCGCATCCGCGTGAATTTCCTTACTTTTCAAACGGAAGCAGCCTGGGATGCCATGTACATCTATAACGGGGCGAACACAAGTGCACCGTTAATCTCGGTTGCTACCTGTAACATGTCGCCCAACACGGCCATTCCAGGAACGCCTCATGGAACTACCATCGGTGGTTTCCAGGGTGGTGGTTTCTGGGGCACGGACCTCGCTGGCCGTCAGGTGTTCAGTACCGGTGCAGGTGGAAACCTGACCCTCCGGTTCCTTTCCGACGCATCTGTGACTTTTTTCGGCTGGACTGCTACGGTTACACAGGAGCCAATTCCTTGTGCCATGCCCCAGCCGGCTAACGTGGTTACGAACGTCGGCCCGAACTGCGGCCCGGCTGCTGTGACGCTCAACATTCCGGCAGTGCCGGGTTGCGCGGCAGGTGGCTCGTACCAGATCAGTATCGACGGCGGCCCTTTCGCAGCCGTAACAGCGGGTGGTACATTTACGACTGCTCCGCTTGCTGCTGGTATCCATACCGTTACGTGGGTATTGTTTGATGCCAACGGTTGCCAGGTTTCTGGCACTACCAGCACCATCAACATTCAGGACACAGAGCCGCCGGTCATCACTTGCCCGGCCAGCATTTCCCAGACATTGCTGCCTGGTGAATGTAGCCTGATTGTAACCTGGCCGGCTCCGACGGTTTCTGACAACTGTCCGTTCTTCCCGCCGGCAGCTCCGGTGCAGATCCCGGCATCGTTTTCTAACCACGGTAGTGGCTTGGCCTTTACGCTGTCTGGCAACCTTCAACCGGGCGGTCTTTTCTTCAACATTACTAACACCACAGGTACCACACGTACCATCACCGGATTTGGTGTCCGCGTGGGTAACCCGGCCTTCGGCAACGTAACGCCTCCACGCACACTCAACATGTGGCAAGCTCCTACTTACGTTGGTAACCAAACCAACGCAGGTGCATGGACCAGCCTCGGCAACGCCATCCTCAACCCGATACCACCGTACTTTGCAACGGGTACCGGTGCTTTGGCTCAGGCAGTTATGACGACGCAAGTTGTGCTGGCTCCTGGTGCAACCAGGGGTTTCCACATCTTTGGCCCGAACTGGTGCCCGGTGTTCAACTACACTTTCGCACCACAACCTGCTATGGTTAATGGTGGTTTCTCGTTGATTGCCGGTGAAGTTTCTTTCGGTCAGTTCGGCCCGCTGTTCCAGGCTGGTTCAGGCAACAGTGCCGTCCCGAACATCCAGATCAACTACACGGCTCCGGTTCTTCCGCCGCCAGCGGTTCAAACGTCCGGTCTGCCTTCCGGCAGCCAGTTCCCGATAGGCACGACGCAAAACTGCTTCTCCATCACGGATTTGGCAGGCAACACGTCGTCGTGCTGTTTCAACGTGACGGTGAACGAGTTCCCGAACGCGACGCAGACGTTGGTCTGCAACGACAACGTACAGGTTTCCCTTGACCAGGACTGCATCAGCCCGATAGGTGCCGACGCCATTTTGGAAGGCGGCCCTTAC
>JACRAN010000115.1 GCA_016234735.1 Bacteroidota bacterium
CACCGGCAGCGAGCGCATACACCGAGAAGCCGCCGGAGTAGCAAAACGTGTTCAACACCGATTTGCCCCGCACGTATTTGGTGAGCAGTTGGCGGTTTTCCCGCTGGTCGAGAAAGAACCCGGTTTTCTGGCCCACCTCCCAATCCACGAAAAACGAGTGCCCGTTTTCCTGCACCACCTGCGGCTGTGGCTCCCCGGCGCGGTAGCCGTTTTGCACGGTGAGAGCGTAGTCGGGGGGCAATGTTTCCTTGCTTTTGTCAAAAACGGAGAGGATTTGACCGCTGCTCACCTCAAGCAGCGCCTCCGCAATCAGCGCCCGCTGGCGGTGCATCCCGATGGAATGGCACTGCATCACCGCCGTTTTTCCGTACACATCGATGATGAGGCCGGGCAGCCCGTCGCCTTCGGCATGTACGAGTCGGTAGCAGGTCGTTTGCGGGTTGTCGAGGAGGCCGAGGGATGCCCGGTAGCTGAACGCCTTGCGCAGGCAACCCACCCAGAAATCGAGGCCGGTCTCTGTTTTTTCAAAGGAAAAAAGGCGCACGGTGATGCTGCTGTTCCCCTGGAAATGGCCGGTCGCCAGGTACTCGCCCTTGTGGCTGCACACTTCCACCGTGTCGCCGTCGGCAGGTTGGCCCTCGATTTTCTGGATGGCCCCCGAAAAAACCCAAGGGTGGAAACGACGAACGGCTTCGTCCTTTTTGGGTTTGAGAAATACTTTCGTCATGTTGCTGCTTTGATATGAAATCCCAAAAAACGGAGGGCAGTTTCAGGTTTTGAAACTGCCCTCCGTTGCTATTTTATCTCAAAAAAAGTTGTCAGGCTGGTTTTTTCTCCCGGAACATCAGCGCAAAAATCAGCAGCACCGCACCGGCGATGGCGGCAGGCACCAGCCAGATGTTCAGCCAGTTGTGCATGTTTTCGCCGGTGAGGTTGGCGTCGGCCACCACCCCGGAAATGGAGTAGCCAATCAACATGCCCACGCCGTAAGTGGCCAGCGTAATCAGGCCCTGGGCGGCACTTTTGAATTTTTCACCGGCAAATTTTTCCGTGTAAATCTGCCCGGTCACAAAGAAAAAGTCGTAGCAGATGCCGTGCAGCAGGATGCCCACGAACAGCATCCAGTATTGAGCGCCATTGTCGCCGTAGGCGAACAGGATGTACCGCAAAATCCAGGCAGACATACCCACCAGCAGCATTCGCTTGACCCCCCAGCGGAGGAACAGCACAGGCATAATCAACATGAAAACTATCTCCGAAACCTGCCCCCAGGATTGTTTCGAGGCGGCAGATTCAACACCGAGTTCGTTCAAAAACGGGTTGGCGAAGGAGTAGTAAAATGCCAACGGGATGCAGATGGCAATGGAGGCGATGAAAAAAACGAGGTACGACCTGTTTTTCAACATCCCAAGCGCATCAACGCCCAACACGTCGCCGATGCTCACTTTCTGGCCTGCTTTCGGCGGCGGTGTGTTGGGCAATGTGAAACTGAGGATACCCAGGACAACCGATGCAATGGCGGTCATTTTAAAAGTCAATTCCAGTGAACCGGTTTTCTCCCACGCCAACCACCCGATAATCATACCCGCCACAATCCAACCGATGGTGCCCAGCACACGGATGCTCGGAAATTCTTTTTCCGGGTTGGCCATTTGTTTAAAGGAAATGGAGTTGACCAGCGCTATTGAAGGCATGTACAAAATCATGTACACCAGCAGGGCCGGAAAAAATTGGCCGAAGGAGGGCGCTGAGGAAATGTACCACATCAGCACAGCACCGAGCAGGTGCAGCACCCCAAGTATTTTTTGCGCCGCAAAAAAACGGTCGGCAATGAGGCCGATGATGAACGGGGCGATGATGGCACCCCAGGACTGTGTGCCGTAGGCGATGCCGATTTCGGTGCCGGAGGCTTTCAAGTCTGTGCCCAAATACGTCCCCATCGTCACGAACCACGCCCCCCAAATGAAAAAATTGAGGAACATCATCACCGACAACTGAACCCGAACAGATGATTTCATGTGTTTTTCGTTTTGTGAAATAAGTCGGGCAAGGTAAGGAATGACGGGAAATATTTTCCCCAACAAATTTTGACAAAAAAAACGGGAGGCTGCCTGTGCAACTTCCCGTTTTTTTCGGAAAAGTATTTTCAAAAACTGTCAGGATAGAATCTCACCTCTCACGGTCTCACTTCTCACCTCTACAACTGGCACCCGCCCGTGAAGCCGGTGGCATCGAACACGGCCTGCATGAAGCCGACCTCGTTGCCTTCGTAGGCTTCGATGACCAGCCCGTTGTTGGTGCCGCTGCGTATCGGGCTGCAATATTCGAAGAAATAGTAGCTGTTGGCTTCGTTGTTGACCACCTCTGCAATTTGTTTGAAAACTGTGGTCAACTGCGAAATGGTCTCCGCCTGGAAGAAACCGTTCCTGCCGATTTTTTGCAGGTCGATGGTGTTGATTTCGTTGCCGACACCGAGCGTGAACCACGAAATATCCTGCGGCGAATTGGTGACCGCAGCGTAAGCATCGGCTTTCAGGTAGCGGTTCGCCCGGTCTTCACCGTCTGTGAAAAACACGACGGAGGCCGCCGAGGTAATGTCCTGGTTTTGGTAGCTCGCCAAAATACTGTCGGCAATGGCCGCAGATTTTATCACTGCACCGTACAAGTCCGTTGAGTTGTCCGTGCTGATGTTGGGCGTGATGGAATTGATGGCATCTTCCAAATCATCGATGTCGTGCGTCACCGGCTCCAGTTCGTGCAACTCATCGGCCCCATCGAACCAGTAGATGCCCATGGCAATGGAGGGGTCGGGCACAGCGGGCACGATTTCCTTCACGAAGGCGATGGCCGCCGACTGCAACTGCGTGAGCGACTGCTGCAACACACTGCCGCTCAGGTCGAGCACGAGCAAGGTCGTGTGGTTGAACACCTGTTCCCTGCCGGAAATCTTGCGTTTGGCCTCGAACTCCGATATGATCCGTGGGCAACTGTCGTTGATGCCTTTTTCATAAATCACAAAGTTTTCCTCCGTGAGGTACCCCACAGGATTGTTGTTGGCATCCGTCACTTTAAAAAAGATGGAAACTTTGGATGGCAAGGCAATTGTCGGCCCTTCGATTACCGTCAATTTTAACTGGCTTTTGTTGGGGGTGCGCCAGCAGTCACCGAATTCTGAGTCGTCATCTTTGCAACCCGGCGAGAAAACGGCGAGTGCAAGCAGGCTAAAAATCAAAGTCAGTTGTTTCATGGTTGAAGAAGTTGCGTGAATATTTCTGGTTAAAAAAAATACGAAAGCGGTTGAAAACCAACCATCAAGCCTACAACGTTAAACGGCATCGATTGGCGGCCTTTGCACCGGACCGAAACATCGGCTCCAGTCTTTCCAGCCATTTTTCTTTGCCACAAGGAACGTGAAAATCGCCGCCGCCACAAAAAATGCTATCAGCATTTCCGCCATGTTGACGGATTTCATGTGAAAAACCGCCGCAGTTTTGATGGACGATTCGTCAAATGTAACGAACAATGCACTGTAAATATTGGTGGCAGCGTGAATTCCCAGAGCCAGTTCGAGGCTGTCGTCCATCAAGGTTATGATGCCGAGGAACATACCCGTGCCGATGTAATATGTCATTGTCGTGCCAATTCCGAAGGCGGTCACTTCTTCGTTCATCAGGTGCATGAGTCCGAAAGCCGCACTGGTAATGACCAAGGGAACCCAGCGGAAACGGGAAACCAGGCTGATGCCTTGCATCAGGTAGCCCCTGAAAACAAGCTCTTCAAATGAAGTTTGGAGCGGGAACAAAATCAGCGTTACGACCATTAACCCGAAGAATCTTTGAGGCTCGAAGTCAATTGAGTAATTATCAGGATGGCCAGCGTAAAAAATGAGTTCCATCATCAACGTCAACACCACCCAAAGCCCAAATGCAAAGAAAATCTTCCGCCAATTGATGTTTTGAAACGGGGTAATCAGGCTGCGGAATTGTCGTTTGTGGATAAAAACCAAGCCGAACCACAGCCCCAGCAGCCCGCCAACAAAAGCCAGCAGCACCAACGCCAACCCGAAATTTTGGCCGATGCCGATGGCCTGAAAATCAAGGCTTTCGGCCATTTCGGCTATATCGTCCTGCGAAACCCCCAGGCCGGACGCTTTGAAAAGCAGGATGAAATAAAGTGGCAATTGCCCCAGTATTGTTCCAAAAAAAATCAGGACCAGCGTGACCAAGTACATCCACCAATTGTTCCGTCCTTCCTGCGCTTTTTGTAAAAACATGTTTTTGTTTTGGTTCGGCGGTAAAAATAGAAAAGCCCTGAGACTTGTCCATCCCAGGGCTTTCGGGCCGAATCAATTTCAGAGGAATTATCCGCCGAAACCATTGTTGCCGGCAGGCACACCGTCTTCCGACGATTTCGGGTTGACTTTGCCTTTGATGGTCAACGTGTGGGTAGGCGTAGCTTCGTTGGTGGTCAAAGTCACTGTTTTTGTGAAGGGGCCAACGCGGTTCGTGTCGTAGCGAACCTCAATTTTAGCGGATGCACCAGGTTTGATAGCTTCTTTTGGGTAGCTTGGAACCGTGCATCCACAGCTGCCTTTTGCGTTGCTGATGATGAGAGGTTCGTTGCCAGTGTTGGTGAAAGTGAAGA
>JACRAN010000124.1 GCA_016234735.1 Bacteroidota bacterium
ACCGTGACCGATGACCACGATTGCACGGTTGTTTCGCAAGTGACATTGACCAACCCATCAAAAATCGGCAACTACGTTTGGAACGACCTCAACCAAAACGGCATCCAGGAATCGGGCGAACCGGGCCTGGGTGGCGTGGGCCTGCACCTGATTGGGGCCACCGCATCGGGCACGCAAATCCATCTGGTGACGACTTCCGACAGCACGGGGGCTTACGCTTTCGACGGCCTCAGCGCAGGTTCGTACCGGGTGAAAGTTGACCTTCCGGCCATCCATGTTTTCACGTTGCAAAACGTGGGGAATGACCTCCTGGACAGCGACATCAACCCGGTTGACAGTTTCACGCAGTTCATTACGCTGCCGATAGGCAGCTACGACAGCCGCTGGGACGTGGGCTTGATTGTACTGGATGAAAAAATTAACATCGGCGATTTCGTCTGGCAGGATGCCGACCACGATGGCATCCAGGACCAATTCGAGCAGGGAATTTCAAACAAGACGGTCAGGCTGTACGCCATGCCAGCGAACACTTTGCTGGCAACTACAACGACCAATGCCGTAGGCAAATATCTGTTCACGGACGTGATGGCTGGTTTTTATCAGGTCGAATTTCCGTTGGGAAATTTGCCGAACGGCTACCTCTATTCGCCCCAGGATCAGGGTACCAACGACAACATCGACAGCGACCCGAACCCGGCCACCGGCAGGACGGCAACGTTCCAGGTCTTCCCGTTCACGGTGGACAACCTGACCATCGACGCCGGTATTTTCAAAGAATGTGACAACGTAACGGACGGCGGCCTCATCGGCTACGACGAAGCGCTTTGCGGCATTGGTGCCAATCCGGCAGAAATTGTGGGCCTCGCTGCGCCTACGGGCGGTTTCGGTGTGCTGGAATACCTTTGGCTGAAGAGTGTGGTGCCCGTGTTTAACGGTCCGGGCGACCCCAACTGGTCGCCCATCCCGAACTCGAACAGCCCGAACTACGACCCCGGGCCCATCAACCAGTCCACCTACTACGTCCGCTGCTCCCGCAGGCAGGGCTGCCCGGACTACCCCGGTGAAACCAACACCGTTGCAAAGACTGTCACCGCAAGCCCGTTGACCCAAATCATCGACCAACCAGGCTCGCTCTGCGTCGATGAAGGTGGCCGTTTCGAGGCAGCCATCGCAGGTGGCGGGGCCACGTACTACTGGGAATTCGGACCGGATGCTACGCCTTCCACCGCCACGACGAGGGTAGTGAACGCAGTATCGTGGTCAGTGCCGGGCATCCACGATGTATCGCTGACGGTGACGAGGTTTGGGTGCGCTTCCACGGTGCATACGACGGTGGAAGTGACAGTTTGCGGCAATCCGCTGATAATCATCTTTGACGATTTGATTGCGGAGATGGCCGGTGAGGCCGTGAACCTCGAATGGAAAGTGACGAGCGGTGACGTTTCAGCCACCATTTTCTTCGTGCAACGCTCGGAAAACGGGGTGGATTTTGAAAACCTCGCCATCCTGTCCGGCAATGAAGTTGACGGGAACGGCAAGTACCATTTCGATGACCAGAAGCCTCGTTTGGGTGAAAATATTTACCGCATCAAATTCAAACAGAGCGGCCAACAGGAAGCGGAAGGCTACTCCGGGAAAGCCAGTGTTTTCTATCAACCGAAGGGGGTGCGGCAGGTGCAGGTGTACCCGAACCCAACTGCCGGGAGCGTGACGGTCGAGTTCCTGAAACCGGCCACCGGCTTCACCGAAATCCAGGTTTGGAGTGCCTACGGGCAGGTTCTCTCCGTAGAGGAAGTCCCCGTTTTGTCAGAAAAAATTGGACTGGATTTGAGCGGCTACCCGCTTGGCGTTTACTGGATCCGGGTCAAATCTGAGAACACACCTGAGTACATCGTCAAAATTGTAAAATCGGAATGATGGCAATCTCCATAGTTTTTTTCATTACATAGTTATAAAATGGTGGGCCGCCTTCAGGGGCGGCCCTTTTTTTCAAATTCTTCAGGGGGTGAAAATTCGCACTATATTTGCCCCGTCGAAATCCCGCCCCCGTTCTCGAAATATTGACCCGAACGGTGCCCGGAGGTGAGATACTTTTCAACTCCACACCCGAAATTCTTCAAAAAAACATTGCCATTTTGAAAAAGAGAGTTCTCATTACCGGTGCTGCCGGTTTCATTGGTTCGCACCTGAGCGACCGTTTTTTGGCCGAAGGCTACCACGTCATCGGCATGGACAACCTGCTCACCGGCAGCCTCGACAACATCCAGCACTTGTTTCCGAGGGCCGATTTCGAGTTTTATCACCACGACGTGACCAAGTTCGTCCACGTGCCCGGCGATATCCACTACATCCTGCACTTCGCATCGCCTGCCAGCCCGATCGACTACTTGCAAATGCCCATCCAGACGCTGAAAGTCGGCGCTTTGGGCACCCACAATCTGTTGGGCCTGGCCAAAGCGAAAGGCGCACGGATACTGGTGGCTTCCACGTCGGAGGTGTACGGCGACCCGCTCGTTCACCCGCAGGTGGAGGAATACTGGGGCAACGTGAATCCGGTCGGCCCCCGTGGGGTTTATGACGAGGCGAAGCGATTCCTTGAAGCCATAACGATGGGCTACCATACTTTTCATAGTGTTGATACCCGCATCGTGCGCATTTTCAACACCTACGGCCCCCGCATGAGGGTGGAAGACGGGCGGGTACTCCCTGCGTTTTTTTCGCAGGCTATCCGGGGCGAGGGCCTCACGGTGTTCGGCGACGGCTCGCAGACCCGCAGCTTCTGCTACGTGGACGACCTCGTGGACGGCATCTACCGGCTGCTCCTGAGCGGTTACGACAAGCCGATGAACATCGGCAACCCGCAGGAAATCACCGTGCTGGAATTTGCGAAGGAAATACTGGCCCTGGTGAACAATCCGAAGGCCCATATCATCTACAACCCGTTGCCG
>JACRAN010000119.1 GCA_016234735.1 Bacteroidota bacterium
GTCCATCTGCCCGATGTCCTTGTGTTCCAGCTTGCCGATTTTCAGGTCGAAGAGCACAAAGCATTTGAGCAGGTAGTTGTAAAAAACGAGGTCAATGCGAAACTCGTCGCCGTCGAGGTTGATGTACTGCTGCCGGGCGACGAAGGAGAAGCCCCTGCCGAGTTCGAGCAGGAATTGTTGCAGGTTGTCAATCAGCGCCTGTTCGAGGTCTTGCTCGTACAGCGCCGGGGCGGCTTGCAGTTCGAGAAATTCCAGCACGTAGGGGTCTTTGATGAAATCACGGGGCGAAGCGGCTAGGGGGCTGGTTTTTTCTTCTGCCTCGGCAGCTACGCCCGCCCGGTCGCTGCGGCTTGCCAGCAAACGCTCGTAGTAGAAACTGTGGATTTGCCTTTCGAGCGCACGGGTACTCCAACCTGCCCGGATGCTTTCTTCTTCATAAAACTGCCTCGCCTGCTCGTTTTGCACCCGCATGAGGAGGCGATAGTGTGTCCAGGTCAATTCCCGACGCAGCGCGTCGGGAATTGGGAAAGTGAGGTAAAATTGCCGCATGAGCCAGAGATTGTCCCTGGTAAATCCTTTGCCGAACTCCTCGGTCAGCCGGGTCGCCAAACTTTCGACAAGTGCTTCGCCGTAGTCAGCCCGCTCCTTTCCGTGCTGCTCTTCCTCGACGATGAGCCGCCCCAACTCCCAATACGCCGACAGCATGGCGGAGTTGATAGCCCGGTGCGCCTGCGCCCTGACTGACTGAATAACGCCCCGTGCGGCTTGCCAGAGTGATTCGAAAGTGAGGGTCGGTTTTTCCATGATGGTTTGTTTTCGAATTCTTCAGCCACTGGCTGAAGAATTCAAATGAAGAAATTGCTAATTTCCTATTTGGACGGTTTTAGTCAAAACGGTCTTTTTCAAAAGGTCTTTGAGTTCGAGATTCCAGGAGGTGACGGCGAAATCCGGCTCTGTTTGGAAAGCGCCCTGCACGTAATGCACTTCCACCGAGTTGCCTTCGACGAAGGCGACGGCGAGGTAGAACTGCTGCGGCAGGTTGAGGCTGCAAAGGATTTCGTTTTTGGTGATGGTGATGGTGGTTGCGTCCTTGCGGCGACCTTTCACTTCGAGGAAGCGGAGGCTGCCGGTGCGGGAATCGAGGCTTTCGATGTCGAAGCCGGTTTTTTCGGCGCTGCGGTCGCAGGGCGAGTTGCCGAGTTGCAGTTCGAGCAGCATGACGGCTTTCATGGCAGCGAGTTCGACTGCCTTTTTTTCTTCGGGCGAAGCGAAGCCCTGCGTTTTCCAGTGTTCCGGGTCTTCGCCCGCCAGCATGGAGGCTGGAATGACGAGCGCCCCTCCGATGACGACGGGCGGTTTGGAGGAGATTGATAATTCTTCCTCCAACTCGGCGGTTCGTTTTTGGAGGCGGGCTTGCATTTCGTCGGCTCGCAGGCGGGCTTGGTTGCTGTTGAGGCGGGCATTGGGCTTGCCGGCTTCTTCCTGGAGGCGAAGCTCCCTCGCCCGAAAGTCCCAGTGGCGGATTTCGTTGGTCAGGCGCTCGTTGACTGCATGGCTGGTCTTTTCCACGAAGTAGCGGCGGTTCTTTTTCACCCGTTCGAGATGCTCTTTGGCAAGGGTGGCGATGGCGTGGGACTTGATTTTGTCCTCGACGTTTTCCTTGAGCCAGGTCATGCCTCGCACGGTTAGCTCCAACTCCTGGCGCTCCACTTCCGTTACCGGGCGGTAATCGAGAAAAGGTGCGTAGCCAGCCTGCCAGACGTTTCCATCGGCGTCCATTTCGAGGAAATGCACTTCTTTGGAAATTGTGCGGCGTCCCGACCCAGGTCGGGAGGCGTCGGTCTGGCGGGCGTCCTGGACGCTGTTTTCGAGGTAAAAAAGCAGGCGGGGTTTGCTGTCGGGCGCCTGGTCGTCCACGAGGATAGCGCCTTGTTTCAGCAGACTGAGGTTGTTTTCCAGCAAAAGGTCAATGGTAGCGTCGAGCAGCGGGTGTCCGGGGCAGACGAAAGCGGCGAGCGGCTTGCCGTGCAGGGCGACTTTTTCTTTGAAAAACGTGATGCGTTCGTAGCTGCGAAGGACGGTTTCCCGGTTGCCGGCGAGCCGCTCCCGGTTGCGGATTTCGGCGGGGACAAAATGCACCTGGTAGCGCTCCTGCTCTTTTTTGCTGAAAGTGCCGCCCAGCTTGGCAAAGGCTGCAAGGAAAAACTCCTCGACGTAGTGCGGTTGCAGTTTCCGAGCTTCCGCCCGTTCCATTTCCTCCCGGATTTCCCGGATGTTGGCTTTGGTCAGCGTGATGGCGTGGAGCGCCCGCTCCTGCAAGAGCTTTTCGATTTTTTCGTGGTCGAGCGCCTCGTCGAGCACCCGGTTCAGAAACTCCCGGCGCTCCGGTTCGTCGCCGTAGCGGATGGCTTCGATGAGGATTTCCCGCAGGCTTCGATTCTCGAAAGTCATTTCGCCGAGCACGTCAAAGACTTGCCCGCCGAGGGAAAGGCGCTCGTTTTCGAGTTTTTCAAAAAGGCGATGCCAGACTTCTCCTTCCCGAGTTTGGTGAGCGACGAGATTCCAAAGGCGGCAAACTTCGGTCTGCCCGATGCGGTGGATGCGCCCGAAGCGCTGTTCGAGGCGGTTGGGATTCCAGGGCAAGTCGTAGTTGACCATGAGGTGCGCCCGTTGCAGGTTGATGCCTTCCCCGGCGGCGTCGGTGGCGACGAGCACGGAAACGCCGACGTCCTGGGTGAACAATTCCTGCGCCCGGCGGCGGTCTTCCCTCGCCATGCCGCCCTGGATGGTGACGACCGCTTGCTGGTTGCCGAGCAAGGTTCGGATGCGGGTCGCCAAATAATTCAGCGTATCCCGATGCTCGGTGAAAACGACCAGTTTTCGCCGATGCCCGTTGGCGTCGAACATCCACTCGCTGGCGGCAAGGATGTTGGACAACTCTTCCCATTTGCGGTCTGCGCCGCTTCGCTTGAGTTGGCGTGCGAGGTTTTCCAAACGTTGCAAGGTGTTGATTTCAGCCTGCAATTCCTGGATGGTTTGGGAAGCGGTTGCCCGGTCGGTCACGTCGTTTTCGAGTTCCTCTTGCTCCTCGGCGGCGGCGTCCTGGATGAATTCTTCGAGATTGTCCAGGTCTTCGCCCTCCCACCATTCCGCTTGCGTCGGCTTTGGACGGCTGGACATACGTTCCTCTTCGATGCGGCTTTGCAAGCGTTCCCGCCTGCGCCGGAGCGACTGGAAAATTGCTTCCGGCGAGGAAGCGAGCCGCCGCTGGAGGATGGTCAGCGCAAAGCCCACGCTTCCCCGCCGCCTGCCGGATTCGAGGCGGTCAGCCAGGTTGAATTGCTCCCGAACGTATTCCGTCACTGCCTGGTAAAGCTCATTTTCCGCAGGACTCAAAGGATAAGGCACTGTTTCGGCGATGCGCTCCGGGAACAAAGGCTTGCCGTCGAATTTGACCAACTGCTCCTTGAGCAAGCGCCGCATGAGGTCGGAGACGTCCACCGTTTGAACGCCGTCGCGGGAGCGCCCCTCGAAGCGGTCGGGGTCGAGCAGGGCGAGGAAAAGCTGAAAGTCTTCCTCTTTGCCGTTGTGCGGCGTGGCGGTCATCAGCAGAAAATGGCGGGTTTTGCGAGACACCGCCTGACCGAGCCGGTAGCGTTTGGTGTATTTTACCTCCTTGCCAAAGAGCGACGCCGACATTTTGTGCGCCTCGTCCACGATGACCAAATCCCAATCTTCCGCGTTTGCCAGCGTCTCCTTCAAGTCTTCGTCACGACTCAATTTATCGAGGCGGGCGATGACCATGTTTTCTTCGTTGAACCAGTTGCCGGAGCGGGAGGCGCTGATTTTGTCGTTGGTGAGTATTTCAAAATTGAGTTGAAATTTTTGGAAAAGCTCGTCCTGCCACTGCTCCGCCAGCACACCGGGGGAGATGACTAAGCAGCGTTTGACGTCGCCTCTCAGCGCCAATTCTTTGATGAGCAGCCCCGCCATGATGGTTTTGCCGGCGCCGGGGTCGTCTGCCAGCAGGTATCGAAGCGGCTGGCGGGGCAGCATGGCTTCGTACACCGCCATGATTTGGTGCGGCAGCGGCTCAATCATGGAAGTGTGAACCGCCATCATCGGGTCAAAAATGTAGGCTAAACGAATGCGGTAGGCTTCAGAGACGAGCTTGAAAAGTTCAGGATTTGCATTGAAACTCCAGGGAGCGGAGGCTTGGGCGATTTCCAACTGGGCTTCGTTGTCGCGGTAGAGGATTTCATTGTGGGGATTTCCCAGGGCGTCCCGGAAGGTGATTTCCATGACGTCGCTGCCGTGCCATTGGGTATCTATGACTTCAACGGGCTGGTTGGGCAGGATGCCGTTGAGGTAAGTTCCTTTGGTGATGGCTTCCAGGTGAATCATGCGACGGGTTTTCGTTTTGAAAAAAGCTTGTGGGTGGCTTCTCAAGTTCCGGGAGCAACTATCCTTTGTGGAGGTAAAACTATGAGATAATTTCAAATCATTCGTTGTTTGCCTGCTTTCTCCAATACCAATACATTAGTCCTACACTTGCCGCCGAAAAGATGGAAGGCTTGATGCAGATTAATAACCAGCTGCCTGCGAATGAATATTTGGAGAGGTTGGAGAGGTGGGAAAAGTTAATACCTTGAAGTAACCGCATTTCCCCAATGCGCAAACGCCTCCATTTCTTTCCGCTGTCCCACCACCACCCCTCCAAAAATGCCTTCTGTTTCGGAAAAAACTGCTGCGGGGAAATACAGTTGGCGATGACAGCTTCACACTTTCCTCCAATTCACCACCCCCAATCCCGGTATATGACTATAATCCTTCAAATTGTTCGTGCAAAGCGTCATCTGGTGCTGCAAGGCAGTGGCGGCGATGAAGATATCGTAGTTGCCGCTGTGCCGTCCGGTCTGGTATAGGTGGGCAAAGATGTCGGAAGCGATTTCCCCGGTGGCTTCGTCTATTTCCAGGATGGTGCGGGCATTGATGAACTCACGGAAACGGGCTTCCTGTGATGTGGCGTTTTTGGCTTTCAGCCCGCCGAGGATTTCAACGACGGTGATGCGGGAAATGAACACTGCATCGTGCTGCTTTTCATGGTCGTCGAGTTCTTGTACCACGTCGGGGTAGCCTTTCAGGTAGTAGGACAGGATGTCGGTATCCACCAAGATTTTGGGAGGCATGGGCGGTTGGGTTGGAGATTAGTCAATCGTTCAGCAGGGTTTCCATGCGCTTCATCCGTTGGCGGTTGTCTTGGCGGCGGTTTTTCATCGCCTCCTTGACGAAGGAATCCCAGTCGAATTCCTTTGACGGGGTCGAAGCGCCTTCTTGCACAGGCAGTTTCTCCCGGAAGGTGTGGATGAGTTCGTACCAGTGCTGTAGGTAGGCTTCTGGCAACTGGTTCAGCTCGATGAAGATGTTTTTTAACAAAAGCTGTTTTTCCATGCAGGCGGATTTTTTACAAAGATAGACACCAAATGGCGCTTTTCAAAAATTGCCAAGTACCGGCTCTGCCCGCACTCCCCGGTTCACATATCAAACCTCCCCTCCTCCAGATATTTCTTGCAATCGCACCAAGTCCCAAACGGGCACTCCTCCGGTTCGTAATCGCAAAACTCCACCCCAGTGTGCCCATGTTCAAAAACGAAGGCGGGCTTGCCCATCCGCTCCAACAGCAAAGGGTAAACCACTCGTCCGGGCGCAGTTTGCGGAAAAACGGGGGTGAAATTGAACGAAGCCCACAGGCGGCAAAGGGCGAGGGTGAGCCTGTCGAGTTCCTCGTCCGTGAGCGCACCGGGCGGCGGGAACTTTTCCGGCTCGAAGTCGAAATGGTAGAACATGAAAAGTTCCGGCTTGCCATGCAGGTAATTTTCGACTTCATCGATGGTCGCCACAAATTCCGGGCCGGGCGGCAGGGTGGCATCGGGCCTTAGCTCGGCTTCGAGGATGGGCGACGGGGTTTCTTCGGGCGGCAGGGGGTTCGACAGCACATCTTCGGATTCCAGTTCGGAGAAAAAATCATCGAGATCATCGTTGTTCCGAGCATAGCCGGGAGGCGGCCCGTCCCAACCGGCGGGCGGTTCGAGCCAGCGTTCGGGCAAGCCCATTTGGTAGTAGTGCGGCGGGCAGTGTTGCCAGCGCCGAAGGATGGCAGCTTCGATATCTGCAAGCAGATGGGTGAGGTAGTTTTGCATAGTAGGTAAGAAACTTTCGAATGGAAAATGGAGGTTCCGGCCCTCCAATCCTCCTTTCCTTCAATCCTTCAAAAAGCATCCACCTCCTCGTACGCCCGAATCACCGCCATTTCCCCTTCCTTTCCTTCGTTCCAATTCCCGTGTTCCATGCCGAGGATGCCGGTGTAGCCCTTCTGGTGGATGTGCTTGAACAGGTTTTTGTAGTTTACCTCGCCGGTGGTCGGTTCGTTGCGGCCCGGCTCGTCGCCGATTTGGAAGTAGGCGATTTCCTCCCAACACAAGTCCATGTTGACGGTCATGCGGCCCTCGTTGCGCTGCATGTGCCACATATCGAACAGGATTTTGCAGGAGGGGCTGTTCACGGCCTTGCAGAGCAGGTAGGTCTGGTCGGAGTAGCGCATGAACAAATCAGGCGTGTCGCTCAGGGGTTCGAGCACCATCACGAGGCCGTGCGGCTCAAAAATTTCGGCGGCCCGGCGCAGCGACTCGACCACGTTGGCGGTCTGGATGCCCATGGGCAGGCGGCGGTCGAAGTTGCCGGGCACGACGGTCATCCATTTGGCGTGTACCCGCTTGGCCACCTCGACTGCCGACCGGCAGGCGTTCAGGAACTTGTCCCGCCAGCCCTGGTCGCCGGATGTGAGCGAAGTGGACAGCGGCCAGTTGTCGAAACCCACCACGAACACGCCCATCTGGATGCCATGTTGGGACATCGTGGCGGCCATGCGCTCCTGTTCGGCCACGGGGCGGCCCATCATGCCGTTGTCCTCGAAGGCCCGGAAGCCCATCTCGGCCATGAACGTGAGCTGGTCGGAGGGGTCTTTGCCTGCCGACTGCTCGAACATGCCGATGTGCGGGGCGTATTTCAACTTGAATTGTCTTTTGGAAGGTTCGGCAGGGGTGCCTGCCAGCGCCGCCGTTGAACCAGTGGCCACTGCCGCCGAGGTGAGCAGGCTTTTTTTCAGAAAATTTCTTCGTTGCATGTGTTGTTGCTGTTTTATTGGAAATCCGGTTTTGCGCAACTTTCGGTCGGGGAAACCTTCGGGCGGCTTCTCCGTTTCGGAAAATGGCGTTGCCGGGATGCGAAAGGTAGGAAACTTTCAAAAAACTTTTGAAGTGACTGCTTGAGGAGGCAATTTTTACCGATTCCCCGTTATCTTTGCCCGCCTTGCCAGTTTGACAGTGGGCAGTTCACAGTCAGGGATGTAGTAGCAGTCTCCGACTGCCAACTGCCCACTGTCAAACTGCCAACTTAAACAAAGGAGAGGTGCCAGAGTGGTCGATCGGGACGGTCTCGAAAACCGTTGTACGGGCAACCGTACCGAGGGTTCGAATCCCTCCCTCTCCGCAACAAATTATGATTCAGCGTCTTGGCACTTGTTTTTTTGATGCAGACGACTGGAAAATTTCAGGCAGGATTTCCCGGATCGAAGGTTTCGGGATGGGGATTTTCAAGGACAGGATTTGCAAAAAAAAGAACCGGCTTCTCAGAAAAACTTCAAAAGCAATTCTTACAGTTTTTGAAGTTTTGCGCCGGTTTTTTCGGTAAAACAACGTGAGCGAGCTTGTTTTAAAATTTGCGAGTTATGGGTTTTCCCACTTTTGGAAAAACGATTTTAACCCATCACCCGCAAACATTCAACACGGCAACTCACCCTTCCAGCAAAGTTCTTCCTTGTGACAATCACTGCCTAAACGTCTGTTTTTCAGTTGGTTAAATCAAAAAAGCAAGAAGGTCTGCCATTGTAGAACACAATGGCGAGGTCAATCTGCTTTTTTAATTTCCGGCCCAACGGATTTGCGGGTTTCTTGTACTCAATGTTCAACTAATTTTATTTTGAACACGGGTACATCCAAGCCGGTCCGCCGCCGACAAAACACAATCCTTTGGTGTTGCGGCTATTTTTACGTTTCAACAATCGCTTTTTTCACCCGGAAAAAGAATTTGTCGGCAAGCTCAAGCCGCTGATCGGCTTTACGCCAGCCAACCTGGTCATTTTCAAACTTGCTTTTTCCCACAAGTCCAACCCCTCCGACAAGACCTACGCCATGCAGAACAACGAGCGGCTGGAGTTCCTCGGTGATGCGGTGCTGGGCACCATCGTGGCGGAGTACCTCTTTAAAAAATACCCCAACGCCAACGAGGGTTTCCTGACCAAAATGCGCTCGAAAATCGTGAAGCGCAACACGCTGAACAAAATCGGCGACAAAATGGGCCTCGACATGCTCCTCCACGATTACAGCCAGACCCGCCTGAGCCGCTCCATGCTCGGCAATGCCGTGGAAGCACTGGTGGGGGCGGTTTACCTCGACAAGGGCTATGGGCAAACCCGGCGGTTTGTCATCAAAAAAATACTCCGAAACTACGTGGACGTGCATGAGTTGGAGAGCTTCGACGACAACTACAAGAGCCAACTCCTCGAATGGTGCCAGAAAAACGGCCAAACCATCAGCTACAAATTGGTGGCCCGCTACAAGTTCGAGAAACGGGACCGCTTCAAAGTGGCCGTGATGGTGGATGGTAAAAAAGTGGCCACTGCCGATGATTTCAACAAGAAAAGCGCAGAGCAGACCGCCTCCGAAAAAGCCATGATGGCACTCGGCATCCTGGCCGATACCGGGGTGGGGCCTGCCGAGTTGGACGATGACGAAGAAGAGGAAGACGAGGATTGATTTTGTCAAAAAAACCCAAAACTACTCCGACACCAATCGCATCAGCGTTCCGCAAAACAACCCGCCGTACGTGCCAATGGCATAACCCAGCACCGCCAGCAACACGCCCACCGGGGCCAACGCAGGGCTGAACGCACTCGCCACCACGGGTGCCGATGCCGCCCCGCCGATATTCGCCTGCGACCCCACTGCCAGGAAGAAAAACGGTGCCCGGATGAGCTTCGCCACCAGCAACATGAGGCCGCCATGCACCGCCATCCAGATGAACCCGACGGCAAACAGACCCATGTTTTCCGCAATTTTCAACAGGTTCATCTGCATCCCGATGGAAGCCACGAGCAGGTAGATGAACATGCTGCCCCAGCGGGAGGCACCCACGCCTTCCAGCTTTTTGGCGGGCGTAAACGACAGGGCGATGCCGACAAATGTGGCAAAAAACACAATCCAGAAGAACGGTTTGATGAGTGCATCGAGGCGGTAGGCGACCATCGCCTCCTTGTTGGCGTTGAGCAGGTCAATGAGATTGCTGGCCAGCCAGTGCGACAAGGCCACCCCGCCGAACGTGACCCCAATCAGCAAAATCAGGTCACGGGTGCCGGGCACCCGCTCAATGCTGGCCCGGTAGGCGGCAATTTTGTCTTTCAACGCGTCGATGCCGGTCGTGTCGGCTTTCAGCCAACGGTCGATGCGTTCGGTGATGCTGGCTCCGTAGAGCAGGAAGCCCATCCACACATTGGCCACGATGACATCCACGACGACCATCGTGCCGAACAGCGTGTTGTCCACGTTGTTGATTTGCTTGATGGCCATCTGGTTTGGCCCGCCGCCGATCCAGCTCCCGGCGATGCACGAAAGCCCCTTCCAAACCTCGCCCCGCTCGGCAGGGATGAAGCCGTCGGGGAGCAAATTATACGCCATCCACAGCGCTACCGGCCCGCCCAAAATGACCCCCAACGTGCCCGTCAGGAACATGATGATGGCCTTGGGGCCCAGCCCGATGATGCCCTTCAGGTCGAGGCTGATGCAGAACAGCAGCAAGCTCGCTGGCAGGAAATAATTGGTGGCCACGCTGTACGCCTTCGCCTCCTGGTGAAATGGTTTGAAAACGTCCTCGCCGATTTGGTTGGAAGCCAGCCAGTCGTTCATGTCGTCGAAATTGAGGTGGGGCGGAGGGGTGTGGCCGAGATTGCGGAGCACCTCCAGCAGGTCGTTGTCGTACCATTCCGGGGCGATGAGGCCGAGCGGCCAGTTGAGCAGGGCGGGCAAAAAGTAGCACAGCAGCAGCGCCGGTACGACCCGGTAAAATTTTGTCCAAAAAGGCGTTTTGAGTCCTTCGGTGTAAAAAATCAGCGCCAGCACGACTGCCAGCAAACCAAAAATGATGGCATCGTTGGTGAAAAATGGTTCCATTGTTTTGATTGCTGAATTGTTGTATTGTTGAATTGTTTTTGGGTATGGCGCTAAAATAGCGCTTACTTCCAAAATGCCTAACTTTGACTCAAACGGTTTGGCTCTCAGCAATGGAACAATCCAGCAATTCAGCAATGAAACCATCCAACCATGAATTTTTCATGCAGCAGGCCATCCGCCTCGCCTTCGAGGGGATGCGCAACGGTGAGGGCGGCCCGTTCGGGGCGGTCATCGTAAAAAACGGCGAAATCATCGGCCAGGGCAACAACCGCGTGGCAACCACGCTCGACCCCACCGCCCATGCGGAAATCGTGGCCATCCGCGAAGCCTGCCGCCGGTTGGGGCACTTCCAGTTGGACGGCTGCATCCTCTACACCTCCTGCGAGCCGTGCCCGATGTGCCTCGGTGCCATCTACTGGGCACGCCCCCGGCGGTTTTTCTTCGCCTGCACCCGCGCCGATGCCGCCGCCATCGATTTCGACGATAATTTTATCTACGAGGAAATTGACCTGCCGCTGGAGGAGAGAAAAATCCCGGCCATCCCGCTGTTGAGGGAAGAAGGCTTGAAGGCATTCGAGGAGTGGCGGGGAATGCCCAACAAGTTTGTGTACTAACCCTGGCCGACTTTCTCGAACAGCTTCGCCAGCCGGTGGGCATGTTCGTCATAGGCTCCCTCGAACAGTTCCGTCGCCCGTTCATTTCCGACTAACACACTGGCTGTCAGCACTTTGGGCGGTTGTCCGGCGGCGGTGAGCAATCTTGCGGTTTCCGCTTTCATCGAGTTGATGAGCAGTACCCCGCCCACCGTCGAGCCGGGGGCAACGGGCGTGTCCAGCCCCGGCACATGCACCATTGAGTCGCCGACGGGAGCGCCCGTGTCGAGCACGAGGTTGGCGAAGTCGGTGAGTTTCAGTCCGTCCGGACGCTTGCTGACAGAGGCTTCGAGGTGCGCCAGGCTGACCAGCGCTACCACTTTCACTTTTTTTTGCTGAAAAACTTCCGCCATTTCGATGGGCACCACATTGCAACCGCTGGAGGAGACGACGAGCGCTGTGTCCTGTTCGCTCAGGTCAAAATTGCGGAGGATGCGTTCGGCCAGCCCCGGCACATTTTCCAAAAACATGGCCTGCCGCTGCCCGTTCGCCCCCACGACCGGGTTGTGGAACGTCAGCGACAACTCCACGATGGGGTTGAAACCGGGGAAGCTGCCGTAGCGGGGCCACATTTCCTCCACCATGATGCGGCTGTGCCCGCTCCCGAACACATGCACCATGCGCCCGGCGAGGATGGTGTCGGCAAACCACTTCGCCGCCTGCCGGATGGCTGGTTCTTGCGCTTCCACAGCAGCGACGATGTTGCGGCATTTTTCGAGGTAGTTGGAGATGACGTTCATACTATTTTTTTTTCAAAAAATAATGGAAGCCCAGCCGAAAGTGAGTTGAGCCTGCTTCATTTCGAAAATCGAGGTCTTGGGTGGCTACTTGGTTTCCAAAAAGATTTGCCCAAAGCTCTCCTCTTAAGCTCAGACGGGGTGACATAAAATATTCGCCACCCAGAAAAATATTACCGGACCAGTCTTCAAAATTTTCTTCCCAATATTCATTTCCGAAAAAATGGCGAAACTCTACTCCCAATTCCAACAGGCTGCGGCGGAAGAATTGGGTCAGAACAGGCTTTGCAAATATGGAAAAGGAATGCCGCGAGTGAAAAGGTTTTCCGGCAAAAACCGAATTGAAGTTAATCCCTCCGCCGGGCGAGAAAAACGTGCTTTTTTTAAGAGAAACAAAAGGCTGCGCCTCGATGGAAAGAATGTAGTAAGAAAGGTAGTCCGGGTCGTCGGGTTCGCTATCGCCATTCCAGTAAAAGCCATTCAGGTTTGTTTTCAGGCGCAGGCGGTCGGCCAGCATTTTTTCCCAAAAAATATTTGTCGCCACGTAAAATTCAAAATCCAGAAAACCTGTCATTCCGATGGCGCTGTTTCCTTTTTTCAAATATTCATCGAGCAAGGAAAAACTATCCTTCGCCACCCTGTTCCGGGTCAAAAAATAATTCATGCCAAAGCCCAAAGTCAAGCCTTCTTTTTCGCCGTAAGAATATGGACCGGCCTCTGTTTTATTGACGACATTATAGTCGAGCCTTCCTTCAATTGCCACATTTTCCGAAAGAAAGATGCCTGCGCCCAGCCTGAAATTCAGGGTGGTTTCATGGGAGGTGGTAATAATTTTTGTCCAAACCCTGCCGCCGTCCACCTGGAAAAAAGGACGAACTTTCCCTTTGCCAAAATACCCTCGAAAAAAGGGCAGAACACCTTTGCTTGGAATTCTTTTAAAGTTGGTTTTCAAAGAAAACGTGGCTCCAGCAGCCAGCCCATTGGCAAAAAAATACCCGATTTGAGGTTGGAAATCGCCTCCAATAAAATTGTCGTGGTTTGGAATAACAACCTCGTAATAATTGACCGTCAATCCGCCGTTGAGTAGCCAATCGCCTTTGTTTGTCTGGGCTGACAATATCGGCAAGCCTGAAAAAAAAGAAAAGAGAATGAGGAAACGCATTTGCTGGATGTTTAGGTGGTTCAGGTTAAAGGTGTTTTCCGCATCGCAAACGCCCCCGCCCCCGTCGCCCCGGCAAACTCGCCGAACCTCGCCTGCACGACGGGCACTTTTTTTCCACCGGGCCGCCACTCGTACAGGTCCAGGAACGATTGCAGCGGGCCGAAGAGCGTGTCGCCTGCCTTGGCAATGCCGCCGCCCAGCACCACCACTTCCGGCGACAGCAGGTTGCACAGCGAAGCGATGCTGACAGCCAATTTCCGCACGGAATTGAGCCAAAGCCAGGTGGCGAAATGCTCGCCCCGCTTGTAATCCTCGACGAGTTCGTGGGTGGATTGGTAGCGACCGTGGGAGCGCCGTACCACCGACTCATTGCCCATCGCATCTTCGATGGCCCCCGGCATCCCGGTGATGTCGAGGTGGTCGTCGAGGGCATTGACGGTGGTGTGGCCGATGTGCCCGGCAATCTGGTGGTAGCCCTGGTACAGTTCGCCGTTGATGAGCAGGCCGCCCCCAACGCCCGTGCCCAAGGTCAGCAGCACGGCGCTTCGGAAATCTTTGGCGGTGCCAAAACTCGCCTCTGCCATCAGCGCTGCGTGGGCATCGTTGACCACCCAGGTTTTTTCGCCCAGAAATGAAGTCCAGTTGAAATGCTCCAGCCCGAACAAGCGGCCCGGCATACACGAAATGGCCGAATTGTCAGTATTGGCAACGCCTGGAGCGGACAGGCCGACGGATTTCACCTGTTCGCCAAACTCTTTTTTCAAATCCAAGTACGCATCCCGCACCGCGTTTTTCCAGGCCCACTCGTCCTCCGCGTCGTGGTGCTGGCCGGTGGAGCGGCTGGACTGGTGGTGCCGGTGGCCGTTGCCGTCCACCACCACGGCTTTGATGTTGGTGCCGCCGAGGTCGATGCCGATGCTTAAAATTTCGTCCATTTTGAAAATCTGTGTGAATCCGTGTCTCGTCATGGCGTGATTGGACACGGATTGAACGGATTAGACACGGATTTTTTTTTTGGTTTTAACCTGTGCTCCATCCTCCGTCAACAGCAATGACCTGCCCGGTGATGAAACTGCCCGCATCCGAAAGCAGCAGCGTTGCCAGCCCGTCGAGGTCCTGCGGCTGCCCGGCCCGGCCGCCGTCGAGCGGTTGCCGGGTGCGGACGTACTGCATGATTTCCTCGTTTTGAACGGCCCGCAGCGCCATCGGCGTCTCCGTCAGGCCGGGGGCGATGACGTTCGCCCGGATGTTTTCGGGGGCGTAAAATGCGGCGATGGATTTGGTGAAACCCTCAATGGCAGCCTTCGACGCTGCGTAGGCGTGGGTGGAGAAGAACTTCGGCGCTGGCGAAAATGAGAGCACCGAACCCATGTTCAGGATGGCTCCGCCGCGACCGAGTTGCCGGAACGTGCGCACCGCCGCCCGGTTGGAGAGCATGAGCGAGGTGAGGTTGAGTTGGAGGGTGTGCTCCCAGCCTTCGAGGGTGAGTTCGTGGAGGGGGCCGTCGCCGAAACGCCTGCCGCTGCCGCCTGCCACATGGTACAGCCCGTCGAAACCGCCCCAGCGTTCGAGGCACTTGGCGATGGCCTGCTCCGCCATGCCCTCCTCCGTAGCGTCGTCGGTGAGGACGTGGCCGCCCCTGCCCAAAACCTCCAGCGCACGGATGGAAGTCTCCTTGTCCTTGCCAAGCACGACAACCTGTGCGCCCTGCCGCACGAAAGCCTGCGCCGCCGACAACCCGATGCCGGTGGTGCCGCCGATGATGACGATTTTTTTCTGTGACAGCATATTTAACGGTTGACGGAGGACGGTTGACGGTGAACGGGATTGCATGCCCGGCGAAAGGTAGCGGTTTTTGACGGAGAAAAATAAACCAAAACGCCGCCCCGACCAGCGGTCGGGGCGGCGTTCAATGATTTGATTTTCACCGATTTAGCTGCGACTTCAAATCCGAAATCCGAAATCGAAAATCCGAAATCGGATCACTCCACCACGCCCCGGATGTTCCAGTTCACGCTTTCGTTGGTGCGCTCGATGTACGTTTTCCAGAGGAGGTCTTCGCCTTTGAAGAGCCAGTCGCCGTTTTCCTTGCGAGGCCCGGCATCGCAGCCGATGGACTGCTGCTGCACGGCGTGTTCGACGAAAACCCCGATCCACAGGTCATCGCCGGTGAGGTCGGTGGCGGGGGTGAGTTGGAAGGTGTTCCAGCCGTCGCCTACCAATGTGCTGGTCACGTTGCCGTCGTACAGTTTGGGGCCGGGGATGGAGTCATTGCCTTCGCCGTACACCCGGATGAGGCAGGTCTGCGGCAGAACCGGGCCGACGTACACCTGCACTTCCGTCAGTTTTTTCCCGGCGTAGTCGGCCATTTTGCTGGCGGGGAAGCGCACGGCCAGTTCGTGTTCGCCTGCATCGAGGAGCGGGCCGGTGAAGTTTTCGCCGTCGTAGCGGAGGTCGGCCAACGTGGAGCTGTCGTCGTCTTTGCAAGCGGCGAAGAGGGCGAGGCCCAGCAGGAAAACAAGGTGTGAGATTTTCATGTGCGAAAGATTTTTTGTGAAAATTCAGGCCGCTTGGCGGTGATTTTTTCCCAAAAACACCTCCGAAAAACGGCTCCCAAAATTAACGAACTACGGCTGGAATGGCGGTGGTGCGAGGTTATAAATAAATGTTAAGAGGAGAGTCCGCCGACAACCGTGAAGTTTGACGGCAGTTTTTTGCACTTTTGCAAAGTCAACCGTTTCCTGAAACCGTACCGCACCTTCCATGAAGTTGAGACTGCTTGCCCTCGCTGCTTTTTTTCTGTTGGCAAAAAATGCCCCTGCTCAGGACGCGGCCACCTTGAAAAAAAACGGCGAAGACTTCCTGGCCATCGGGCAGTACCGGCAGGCGCTCAATGTCTTCCTGCAATCCGAAAAAAAGCAATCCGGCGACGGCGAAACCCGCACCAACATTGGAATTTGCTACTTCCACCTCAGCCAGCTCGACAGTGCGGAAGCCTCCCTCTTCCATGCCTTCCATGCGAAAAAAGAACCACCACCGACTGCTTTTCTCTACCTCGGCAAGCTCCGCCACACCCAATTGAAGTTTGAACAGGCCGCCGATTTTTACAAGAAATTTTTACAAAACACACCCGCCAGCCACCCCCTGCGGGCCGTCGTGAAGGACGATATCCGGCGCTGTGCTACCGGCCTGCGGGTGCGCCGGCTCGAATCGTCTGCCGCCGCCGTCGTGCCGCTCACCGATGCCGTCAACTCGCCGGGCGACGAGTTCCGCCCGCTGCCCAGCCCCAGCGGCTCCGAGCGGCTGTATTTTTCGGCGAACCGCACCGAAGGCAACGGCAGCGATATTTTTTTTACCGAAATCAAAGACGGCGACTGGTCGGCACCCGTGCCGTTGAGCAAGTTCGTGAACAGCACGGAAAACGAAGTGGCGCTCGGCTTCGGTGAAAGCGGCTCCCGCCTGTTTTTTTTTCGGGGGAAAACGCAGCGCAGCGGCACCATCCTCGTCGATACGTTCCGGGAAAATGCGACGGAACACACCCTGTTTTTCGAGGAATTCACCGGCCCGATGCGCCCCACCGACTCGCCCCGGTGGGGGGGCGACTGTGCCCCGTTTTTTTTCAACGACAGCATCCTGCTCTTCGCCAGCAAGCGGGCGGGCGGCTTCGGCGGCCTCGATTTGTACGTGTCCACCTTCACCGGCAGCGGCTGGTCAGAAGCCGAAAACCTCGGCCCCGTCATCAACTCCATCTACGACGAAACCTCCCCGTTCCTCGCACGGGATGGGCGCACGCTCTACTTTGCCACCAACGATGTCGCCCGGAGTTGCGGCGGCCTCGACCTGCTCACCACCACTTGGCTCGACTGGTCGGGGCGCTGGTCGCCGCCGGTCAACCTCGGCCTGCCGCTCAACTCCGCTGCCGACGATGAGCATTTCACTTTCAACCAGACCGGCGGGCGGGCGTTTTTTTCTTCTTCGAGAAAAACCGGCCCCGGTCGGCGTGACCTCTACGTGGCCCTTTTTAACCCGCCCCGCGAGGATCAGTTGGCCGAGTCGTCGCCCATCGCATTCCACCTCAAACCGGCCCGGCCCGTCGCTGCTTCCGAAGCTGCCGTGCAGCCGCCGGGCAGTTTTTTTGAAAATATCCGTTCGTTTGAATTGCCCGTCATCCCGTTGCCAGCCGTTGGCAGTGCCCCCGGCGAAGAGGCGGTGCAGCAGTTTGTGCTGCTGGCGCAGTTGATGAAAAAATACCCGCAAGCGGAGGTCACGCTGGCGCTGCACGCTGCCTCCGGCGACGACCCCGTGCCGTTTTTCGCCTTCGCTTCGCAAACCGTCACCGACCTCCTCCGGCAGGAGGGTATCGGTGCTGAAAACGCAGTGCTGCTGTTCACAGGCACCAACTTTCCCCTCGACAGCAGCAGTGCGCCTGAAAACCGCCGGGCTGAAATTTACTTCGCAAATCCCGCTGTGCTGCCGTTTGAACTGTACCGCCCGAAGCTCCCGACGGATGCCTTCAACGCCCGTTTTTTTCAAAAAACCATGACCAGCCTGGCCTACCGGGTGACGGTGGACGGTGGACGATTGACGATTGACGGTGGACGATTGACGATTGACGGTGGACGGTTGATGGTTGACGGTGGACGGTTGACGGTTGACGGTGGACGGTTGACGGAGGACGGTGGACTGGCAACACTATTCAGGTTCTACCCGGACGGACTGCTGGAGTTTCGGCCTTCGGAAAACGAGCTACTTTTTACGCCGGGCCTCTACCTCACCTTCGCATCGGCGGAGGAGTGGCGAAAAAACTTAGTGCGGGACGGCTACCGGGAGGCCACCGTCGCTGCTTACCTGAGCGGGCGGGAGGTGACAAAGGAAGAAGCCGCCCGGCACCTGGAAGATTTCCCCGACCTTCGGAATTTCATTGAAAACTGAGATCCCTGAGCGTCCCGTCCACCTCGAAGGTGCAGGCCGTCCACCGTCTCCCGTCTCCCGTCCACCGTTCCCTGTTTTTGTCAAAAATCTTCCAAATCGGCATTTACGGATGGCTGGTTTTTTCAAATGATGTAGTTTTAACCTCCCAGTTGTGAAGGTCATCCCGTCTGAAATCCTATCTTAGCCTTTGGTTGGAAAAAATTCGTTGCAGTCACGCCCTTGCCGTGCAGGGGCATCAACCGATTACACTCAAAACATTTCCCGTGATGAAAAAACGTACACCTTATTATTTACTCCTCGCAATTCTCTGGTTTTTGGGTCAAAATTCCCTTTTTGCGCAACCTGGCCAAGGTGCCACCATCGTTGGCCCAACGACGCTCTGCGTCGGCGAGTGTGGCGTTTACGAGGTCGTGCTGAATGATTCGACCATGACTATCGAAACGGTAACATGGCTCAGTGGGGCGGGTACAACCACAAGCGGAGGCAACCCCATTGATTTTTGTCCAACATTCCCCATCAACCCTCCGGTCACGCTAACAGCCTCCGGTTTTGGATTCAGTTCAAACGGCAACCTCATCCAATTTTCTGCGTCCATCCAGATAAACCTGTCCACCTCGCTTGACCCCGTCATTGTGCCGACCATCGCTGCCTGCCCGCAGGACAGCAGCAGCCAGTATGCTTGCGAGAAGATTTGCGCCTTCGGCACGGCGGTGTACGAGGTGACGGGCATACCGCCCACCACCCCCGTCACCTGGTCGGTGCAGGGTGCCGAGAGCTTCACGCCGAATGGCAACTCCGTGCTGGTGGAGTGGGGGGCACCGGGACAGGGGCAGGTGAGCGTGGTGGCGGGGGGAGGGAGTTCGCCGCCAAATGGGCCGTTTCAGCTTTTTTGTACGCAAATATCACTGGTCACGCCGAACCAGCCTGGTGTTGTTTATTTGAACATGTTTGGTGGCACTCCTCCTTATTTTATGTCTTATACCATGACTGGCGGCCCGTCAGGTGCCATAACTAATATCTTCAGCAATCCTATTATCCTAAACCCTACTTTACCAGGAACCTACACGTATACCGTTACGGATGCCAATGGCCAGACCGCCATCTGCAGCTTGAATGTTGTTGGCAGTTCCCAAGATTGCTGGGTCTCCGCCTACCCCACCAGCATCACACACCCCTCCAACGACCTCAACTGCGATGGGAAAATCCTAATGACTGGTGCGGGAGGACAGCCTCCCTACACCTACCAGTGGAGCAACGGTGCCACCACCCCGACCATTGACTTCCTCTGCTGCGGCAGCTACACCGTCACCGTAGTGGACGCAATCGGTTGCACAGCGACCGTCCCAGTCATCCTGGCTTGCCCCGATTCCACCTCCACCTGCTCCGGCGAAACCTCCCTCTGTGTCGAAATCCTCGAAGAACCCGAAGCACAAATCGGCTCGCTGCCGCCACCACAGCCCAACGGCACCATCGCCATCTGCCAAGGCCAAACCATCTATTTTCAAAACAGCAGCCTCAACGCCACGAGCTACGTTTGGGATTTTGGGAACCTGAACACCTCCACGCAGTTCGAGCCGAGCCAAATCTACAATGTGCCGGGCAGCTACATCGTCTCGCTCATCGCTCGGAACGAGTGCTACTGCTCGGACACGACCTTCGTCGAGGTGTACGTCATCGCCGCCGACGTGCCGGAAATCAACTGCACGGGCACCATCTGCGAGGGCGAAACCGTCACGTACAGCACCGATGCCAACTGCGGCACGTACACCTGGGCACTCACGGGCAGTTACAACATCCTCGACGGCGGCACGCCGACCGACAATTTCATCACCGTCGAATGGCTGGCCGGGCCAGAGGGCACCATCTCCCTCAGCGTCAGCGGCTGCGCCGGAACGGTCTGCACCCTGCCCAACGTCGTGCCCATCCCCATCGTGAGCGACAACGTGCAAATCCAAGGCCCCGACAAGGTCTGCGAGGGCAGCACCGAGCAGTATTTCATCCCCGACTACGCCGGGACGAGCATCCTCTGGACGGTGCTGGGCAGCGGCACCATCACCGATGGGCAGGGTACGGAGCGCATCACCGTCAACTGGTTCGGCAGCGCCAACCTCGGCAACCCGCAGCGGGTCATCGTCGAGTTCGACAACTGCTACCTCGGCTGCTCCGGGAAGGACACGCTGAACGTGAACATCGTCCCCGGCTTCTACACCACCGGCCCCATCGAAGTTTGCGCCAGCGCCAGCGGCACCTACCAGAGCCGCAACACCATCACCGATGCGTTGATGCTCTCCAACTGGCAGGTAATCAATAGTCTGGGAGTAGTCATCTGGTCGTCCGGGGCGGCGACCAGCACGGCGAACGTTCCGTTCAACTTCCCCGCAGGTGCGTACACCGTGCGGGCCACGGCGGCCAGTGCCAGTGGTTTTTGCAACGATGACTACGATATTTTTGTGAAACTCGTGGCCGCACCGCCTGCCCCGACGGCCATCATCGGCGAGGACGAAATTTGCCCCGGCACAGCGTACAGTTACGAGGCCACCGGCCTGCCCACCACCGATTTCACCTGGACGGTGACGGGCGGCGCACCCGCCAGTTTTTTCGGGAATCCGGCCACTGTGACGTGGAACGCAGCGGGGCCGTACTCGCTCTCGGTGGTGCAAACCGCCACGACGGGGCTGGCCTGCACCTCGCCTCCGGCCACGCTGGCGGTGACTCCGATACCCAGTTTCACCGTCACGGGCGACGGGCAGGTTTGCCGGGAGGCGACTGAAACGTACAGTGCGCCATTTTTTGAAAATATTGATTATCAATGGGTTATCAGTCCCGCCACGGCGGGAACGGTGGTCAGCGGAACTGGCACGGAGTCGGTGGATGTGCTGTGGCACACCGACGGCCCGGCCACGGTGGGCGTGACGGTTTGCGGAGCGACCCAAAACTACAACGTGACGGTGCTGCCGCTGCCGGAACCTGTCGTGCCGCCCACCCAGGTTTGTGCAGGTGAAATGGGAACCGTGCAAACGACCGTCCCCTTCGCCAGTTACGGCTGGAACAACGCCAGCGGGGCGCAAATCTCGACCGCCGCCATGCCGATGCTCGGCGTGGGCAACTACGAGGTGGAGGTCAACGACGCCAACGGCTGCGTGGGCGACACGATTTTTGAGGTGAGTTCGCTGCCGCTGCCCAACGCCTCCATTTCGACGCCCGCCTATTTTGCACTGTGCGCTGGCGGGCCGGGCGCCACGCTACATGCCACCCAGGGCAGCCCAGCCTACAGTTACCAGTGGCAGCGTTTCGGGGTGAACGTGGGAGCAAACTCCCCGGCCTATCTGACCATGCAACCCGGTGACTATCAGGTGATTGTAACCGATGCCAACGGCTGCACAGCGGCCTCCAACATCCTCACGCTGGTGGATTGTGCCGCCATCGGTGGCACCTGCGTGGGTGGCCAGTGCTTCGGCGGCGCAGGCGGCGGGCCGCCCCTGCCGGGCTGCACCCCTGGTGGCACCGTGAACTTCACCACAGCCACCACCGCCAACTGCAACACGCTCAGTTTCACCAACATCTCCACGAACTTCGTGCCCGGCACGTTCACCTGGCTGTTCGGCGACGGCGGCACGAGCAACGCCGACAACCCGGCACCCCACGCCTACCCAACTGCGGGTTGGTACACCGTGGTTTTGATTGGGGAGGTGAACGCCATCAGCCCGCCGGGCGGCTCGTGCTTCGTTGGCATCTACCACGACGTGCTCATTCCCCTCGGTGCCGATTTCGAGGTGGCCAGTGCCTGCCCAGGTGCTCCCGCACAATTTACCGACCGCTCGGTGTTCATCGCCCCGGCCAGCATCACAGGCTGGGCATGGAACTTCGGCGACCCCGGCAGCGGTGCGGCCAACACTTCAACCCTTCAAAATCCGACACATATTTTCGCTACGTCCGGGAGCTACAACGTGACGCTGACCATCACCGGGAGCAGCGGCTGCACGGTTTCCAGGACACTGCCGGTCACGGTACTCGTGCCACCGGCGGTCAGTTTTTCGTTGCCTTCGGCAACGTGCGAGAACACTTCCCTGCCCTTCGATGCAGTGGTCGGCAACGAAGTGGCCAGTGTGTACTGGAACTTCGGCGACCCGACAAGTGGCGACGGGAACAACTCGGAACTCATCAGTTCCCACCACGAATTCGACCTGCCCGGCAGCTACGCCGTGCAACTGACGGCCCTGAGCATCGAGGGCTGCACGAATGTTTTTACCGACAACATGACCATCACACCGAACACACTGGCCGGCGACATCACCACAGCGCCGCCCTCTCCGCTTTGCGAAGGCGAGAGCACGACGCTGACCTCACCGCCCGACGGCATCAGTTGGATTTGGTCCAACAATTCACCAATCAACAATATAACAATCTCAGAGTCAGGCGTTTACAGCGTAACGTTGACCGATGCGACGGGCTGTACCTACGCACCGCCGCCCGCCGTGGTGGAGGTGTTCGGCGAGCCGAACGGCATCATCAAGGCGGTGGAGTACAACGAGTTCGGGCAGCCGGTGGCGTTTTTTGAGAACAACCACAACGTCTGCGAGGGCGACGACGTGACGCTGCTGGTGCAGGGCAGCCTGACCAACAGCTACACCTGGTCGAACGGCGAAACGAGTGACGAAATCGAGTTCACGGAGGACAAGGGCAACCTGCTGCCGGTGGGCACGCACAATTTCACGGTGACGGTGACGGACAATGCGACGGGCTGCACCAGCACCGAGGGGCCGTTCACGGTGACGGTGAACCCCGTGCCGACGGTGACGATTGCCAGCGTTCCTTCGGGTTTTATTTGTGAAAACACCTCCGCCACGCTCAACGTGGTCGGCCCGGACCCGATGCTGACCTACAACTGGAACACCGGGGAGAGCGGAACGAGCATCACGGTTATTGCCGGAGGAACTTATTTTGCGCAAGCCATCAACCAGTTCGGGTGCAGCGGCCAGAGCAACGAAATCGAGATTCAGAACGCCCCCGACATCGACCTGATACCACAGGGCTGCCACAGCCGTTGCCAGCCCGACACGATGTGCCTGCCCAATGTGCCGAACGTCGCCAGCTTCCAGTGGTACTGGAACGGCGGCCCGATGAGCGCCCCGAACGGCACGTTGGCGGAGCCGGTTTTCAATCAGAGCGGCGAATACTACGTGGTGATGACGGACGTCTTCGGCTGCACCTCCACCAGCGACGTGCTGACGCTCGACTTGTTCCCCGGCTTCGGCGACATTTTGGGCGACGTGTATTTCGACGTGAACCAAAACGGCATCATCGATGCACCGGACACGCTGGTGGGCGGCATCAATATTTTCCTCAACGACGGCTCATCCAACTTGGACACGGTGACGAGCAACGCAGGCACGGGCTACATTTTCGTGGACATCCTCTCCACCAACTACACGCTCCTCCTCGACACGCTGAACCTGCCGCCCGGCTGGCAGGCAGTGCTGGTTTCCACCAATCTGGACCTCACGGGCTGCGACGTGGAGGAACAGTTCGACTGGCTGCTCTTCCTCAACTGCGTACCGTCAACATCTGCGGTGCAACTGAGCGCCTGCCCCGGCAGCAGTGCCAACTACAACGGAACGCCAGTGCCAACGGGCACTTCGCAAGATTTCACCCTGACCAACTACCTCGGCTGCGATTCGGTGGTGACGGTGACCGTCACGCCGCTGGCCACCAGCACCGGATCGGAAACTCTCGATGCCTGCCCCGGCACCTCCGCCACGTACAACGGAACGCAGGTGGCCACGGGCTCTTCGCAAAATTTCACGCTCACGAACTGGCTCGGCTGCGACTCGGTGGTGACGGTGACGGTGAACCCGCTGCCCGCTCCGACTTCCTCGGTGGCGCTGATGGCCTGCCCTGGCGGCTTCGCCATTTACAACGGCCAGCAATTGGCGACGGGAAGCACGACCGACTTCCTTTTTCCCAGCTCCCAAAACTGCGACTCGGTGGTGACGGTGACGGTGGCGCCGCTGCCCACTTCCGCTTCGAGCGTGACGCTGACGGCCTGCCCCGGCAGCTTCGCCGTGTACAACGGAACGCAGGTGGCCACGGGCGCTTCGCAAAATTTCACGCTCACGAACTGGCTCGGCTGCGACTCGGTGGTGACGGTGACGGTGGCCCCGCTGCCCGCCCCGACTTCGACGGTGGCACTGACCGCCTGCCTCGGCGACTTCGCCGACTACAACGGGACGCCCTTGCCGCCCGGCAGCGTCACGGATTTCCTTTTTCCCAGCAGCCAAAATTGCGACTCGGTGGTGACGGTGACGGTGACGGCACTGCCCGTGAGTGCATCGGCGTTGGGCCTGCAAACCTGCCCCGGCAGCACGGTGAGCTACAATGGCCAGCCGCTGGCACCAGGCGATGTGCAAAGTTTCACCTTCACCAACTGGCTCGGCTGCGACTCGGTCGTGACGGTGTCGGTGACACCATTCCAAACGCTGACACTTGTGGTGGATGCAGTGGCCTGCGAGGGGGAATTTTTTGTGTACAACGGGGTGCAGATTCCGGCGGGTTCGCAGCAAATTTTCACCACAGTGAACGCCGACGGCTGCATGGACACGACCATCGTGGGCGTGGGCGTGCTGCTTCCGAGTGCTTCGAGCCTGAACCTGACGGCCTGTGGCAACACCTTCGTGACCTACGGCGGGCAGCAACTTTTCCCTGGCGATGTGCAGGATTTCACGCTGACCAACGCCCTCGGCTGCGACTCAGTGGTGACGGTGACGGTGACGGGAATCCCGTTGGACACAACGGAGATCGCGCTGGTCGCCTGCCCGAACAGCACGGTGAGCTACGGCGGGCAAAATTTGGCTGCCGGGGATGTGGTGTATTTCACGTTCACCGACCAGAACGGCTGCGACTCGGTGGTGCAGGTGAGCGTGACGGCTTCGCCATCGCTCGGTTTCGGGGCGACTTCGGCGACGATTTGCGCCGACAGCACCAACGGGTACGTGCAGTTCGGGAACTTGTCGGGAGGGGTGCCACCGTACCAGTTCAGCGTGGACGGGCAGACTTTCCAGCCCGGCGATTTGGTGGAAAACCTGCCTGGCGGCAACTACACAGCCTGGGTGCAGGATGCCAACGGCTGCCTGTTTTCGCAGCCAACGGAAGTGCCGGTGTTCGCGCCCCTGCTGGTGCAGGCCCCCGACCAGACGATTGCCTGCGGGGACAGCCTGCGGGTCACTTTCTCGGTGGCGCAGCACATCCTGCCGTACACCTGGCAGTGGCAGGACGGCTCCACCGGCCCCGGTTTTTGGGTGGAAACGCCAGGCACCTACACGGTGACGGTCAGCAATGACTGCGAAACGGTGGAGCGGGCCATCGAGGTGAAACTGGAGGAAGACCCGCCGCTGGCGCAGATTTACCTGCCCAACTCGTTCTCCCCCAACGACGACGGCTTCAACGACTGCTACCGGGGCTACATCGACCCGGAGGTGGAACTGGTGACCTACGAACTGAAAATCTTCGACCGCTGGGGCAACCAGATGTTCGGGACGACCGACATCGAAGGCTGCTGGGACGGCTGGTTCAAGGGAAAGGAGATGGACACAGCGGTGTTCGTGTACTGGATGAAGATGCAGGTGCGCGACTGCGATGGGGAACTGGTGGAATTGTTCAAGGAGGGCGGGGTTCACCTCGTTCGGTAAACAGCTCACTTGTGAATTGTGTGAAAAGTTGATAATTTCGTTCCGAAATCAATCTTGAATTTATGGCCGAAGTACTGGAAAAAAAGCTGACATGGAAAGTGTTTCGGGAAATGGAATTTCCTGATAACGACCGTTTTATTTATGAACTCATAAATGGTACACTCGTGAAAAAAGCAGCCCCCAAGCCTTTGCACCAGCTTGTTTCCCGCCGGATGACAAAATTTCTTGAGCAATTTTTGGAGAAAAATCCGGCAGGTGAATTTTTTTATGCTCCCATCGATGTTTTCTTCGATGATGTCAATGGCACGCAGCCCGACATTTGCTACGTAAGCAAAGAGCGTTCCTTCCTCATCGACATGAACGAAGGCATCCTCGGTGCCCCCGACATTATCGTAGAGATACTTTCGCCTGGCTCTGTGCGGTACGACCGGGGGGACAAGAAGGATTTGTACGAAAAGTTTGCGGTGAAGGAATACTGGATTATCGACCCGAACAACAAGGCCGTCGAGGTTTACGCCATGCGGGAAAATGCCTACCACGTCCATGTCATTTTTGAAGCGGAGGGGAAGGCACCTTCCTTGCAGTTGCCGGGTTTTGAAGTTGATTTACAAGAACTTTTCAAAGAAGGATGAGTTTCAAAAAAAACTTAAAAGCCCATGCAGCGCGTCGCTGCATGGGCTTTTTTTTTTGCGAAAATCTTTTTCATCCTTCCCGCTCCATTCCCCGAATCCGTACCCGTTTGCCTATCAGCTCCAGCCTTTTTTTCAAAAAAGTGGCCTCGTTGGCTTCGAGGCTGGAGAAATATTGCAGCCCGCTGCCCGCCACCCAGAGTCCGAAAACCAGCAGCAGGACGAAGACGGAGACGGCAGTGACGGCAACGGTTTCAAACACCCGGCTCCCTGCTTCGGACAAGAAGAAATTCATGCTGATGACATCGAGCAGGTACCACATCAGGCCGGTGTCGAGGATGAGGAAAAACAGCGTACCGCACAGCATCAGCGTGAAAAACAGCCCGGCCATATTGCCGAATTGCCCGGCCATCAGCGAGAAACTGCGACTCAGGCCGGTGAAAATGCCGAGGCGCTCGGTGTGCATCACTTGCGCCCAGAGGAACAGCACCGGAAAAATCAACCAGGCCACCATGATTGCCAACCAGCCGGGCAGCAGGAACAGCAGGTTGAAGAGCGTGACTGCCACCATCGTTTTCAGGAAGCCGACAGCGAGGGCGCCAACGCTGGTTTTTTTATCTCCCAGGTCAGGGTCAATTTCACCGAAAGCCTGGCCCCGCCAGCGTTCTATCATCCGCTGGGCGATGAACGCTACCAGCGTAACGGCCAGCACCGTGAGTGGGAACAGCCAGGCA
>JACRAN010000122.1 GCA_016234735.1 Bacteroidota bacterium
CCAACGGCAAAAATTACCGCCCCGACCAGGAGGAAGGCGAAGAAGGCCGGGACCGGCGGGAAGCGTGGATCGAATTGCTCCACAAGACAGCACCCGGCACCAACTGGCGGGAAATCGACCTGCAAAACCTGCGGCAATTGCAGGAAATGCGCCCCCGGTCAGGCAACCGTTCCCTCGAATATTTTGCCGACAGCACCCTCGTCGGCGAGTGGTCGGAGCGGGGCAGCAACAACCTGGCGGGCAGCCTGCGCACCGTTGACTACGACCCAAGTTCGGATAAAATTTACGGCATCTCGGACGGTGGCTGCTTGTGGAAAGGCGAATTGGACGGCGGCAACTGGACGATTCTGAACGACGACATCCGCCTGCACCCCGACCTGCTCAAAGTGCTGCCCAGCGACACCGGCGGTGTCCGTATCGTGGCATCGCTGGGCAAGCGCCTCCGCTACTCCGACGACGAAGGCCAGACCTGGGCCAACTCGGTTTTTTCACCAAACTTCTACGACGACTGGGGCAGGCCGATGGAACTGTTGGCGTTGGCCGACTCCGCCCAGACGCTGTACTACCTCGTGCTCACCTGGGACAGCGCACCCTGGGAAGCCCGCGTGTGGCTGTACCGTTCCACGAACGGCGGGGCAAATTTCACCCGCATCAAAAACTTTGGGCATGGGGCCGACTACAAAATCAGCATGTGGCAGCCCTTCCAGTCGAACGAAGTGTACGTGCTCGACCACAGCGAAAAACTCTACGCCGTGCAGGCCGACAGCGTGCCGCTCCTGCACGATATTTCGACCCTGCCGCCAGGAGCGGATTTGGTTTTGACCGGCCAGAAAAATGGCGCAACCCTCACTTTTTACGCACTGGCCGACAACCAAAACGTGTTCAAATCGACCGACGGCGGGCAGGTTTGGGAGTTGCAGGGCACCACGCCCGAATCCGCCTGGTCGGTGGGGATGATGTGCTCGCCGTTCGACCCGGACAAACTGTTCATGGGCGGCGTGAACTGCCACAGCAGCTTCGACGGCGGCGTGAACTGGGGCCCCGTGAACGAGTGGTGGGAATACTACGGCAACCTCGACCTACTGCACGCCGACATCATGGATTTGAAGGCGTTTCAAAAAACGGACGGTACGCCGTTCATGCTCGTGGCCAATCACGGTGGCCTGCACATCTCCTACGACCACCTCGAAACCACTGAAAACATTGGGCTTTCGGGCCTGAACATCAGCCAATACTACGACGTGCTGACCAACCCGCTCCACCCGAACTACATCTACACCGGCTCGCAAGACCAGGGCTGGCAGTGGACGACAGGCGCACTGGGCGACGGCCCGCTCAACTTCACCCAGCAGTGGAGCGGCGACTACGGCATGATGCAACTGACGAACAACTACGAGAGTTTCTGGACGCAGTACCCCGGCGGCATCATGGATTTTTATCGCTACGCCCTCACGCTGCCGAACCCCTGGCCGGATTCGGAGTGGCACCTCGAAGGCGACGACAAACCCGCCGTCGGGTGGATCGTGCCGACGGCCACCACCGCTTACCCCGACGGCAATTCCGTGTTCATCGGCGGCGGCAAGGTGGGCGGCGGCCCTGGCTCGTACCTCATCCTGCTGTCTGCTTCGACCAGCCCGCCCTACGCCATTTCCGCGTACCAATTTGATTACGATTTCAAGCAAAACTCCAACAGCGGCAGCGGCCTGATTTCGGCCATTGAACAATCACCAGCAGACCCCGACCGGATTTTCGTGACCACGAGCGACGGCACGTTTTTTTACTCCCACGACGCAGGTTCGACCTGGACGAAGTCGGCAGGCTTCAGCGGGCCGACCACCGACTGGATTTACACCGCCGACATCCTCGCCTCCCGCACCGACCCCAATGTTTTGTGGCTGTCGGGAAGCGGCTACTCCAACCCGCCGGTGTTCAAGTCCGTCAACGGCGGGCAAACGTTCGTGCAAATGTCGAACGGACTGCCACCGACGCTCATCCAGGAACTGGTGGCCAACCCCGACGAAACGATGCTGTTCGGAGCCTCTGCCATCGGGCCGTTCGTGTACGTGGTGGCCGAAAACAAATGGTACCCGATGGTGGGCGAACAAACGCCGCTGCAATGGTACACCTGCGTGGAATACGTTGAAAATGAGGACATTGTGCGTTTCGGGACGATGGGCCGGGGCATCTGGGATTTCAAAATTTCGGAACTGCCGCCTTCGGCAACGGGCGAGGTGAGCAGTGGTTTTTCGGCAAAAATTTACCCCAACCCGGCGGCAAAGGGCGACGTTTTGAAAATAAAAACCAACACCCCCGAAACCTGCGACTTCCTGCTGACCGACCTCAGCGGCAGGGCGTTGCGCCGGCAACCCATCCTGCAAAATGGCGAAGTGCCTGCCGGAACGCTGGCCAGCGGCGTGTACTTCTATCGTTTTTCAAAAAACGGGAAAACGCTGTCTGCCGGGAAATTGGTGGTGAACTGACGGCGCACGGTAGGGAGTTTTTCATTAAAATCGTTTCTAAAACAACCTCGTGAAAACCTGTTTTCAATTCAAATTTTCAACTGATGAAACAACTCCTGACACTTCTTTTTTTGGTGGAAATAATGGCGGGACAGGCCACTGCACAGCAAGCTGCCACCATCCCGAACTGGCAGGTCGCCCGCTTCGGCATCGCAGCCGGTGGCGACATCGACATGCCACACCACCTCGACCATGGCTACCTCCTGAGCACCGCCGAAAACGTGGACTTCGATGCCAGCGACCTGCCGTTTTCCGAAGGCGAACTCACCAAAATGAACTGCGACAACGGCACCTTCCGGCTGGGGCTTTCGTTCTCGCCGCTGCGCTCTCCGAACACCGAGTGGCAGTTTTCGCTGCTCTCCATCGATGGCCGCATCGACCATGTGCATTACGAGATGGGCACCGAAGGCGCTTCCGACTGGCAGTACCTCGATGTGAGCGCCACGAACAAGGAAACCGCCGTGGAGGCTGTTTTTTTGATGCGTGACCAAACCAAGCACCTCAATTTTTCCGGGGGCCTCGGCACCAACGTCGGCTACTCGCATGGCGGACAGGTACGGGTGCAGGGCATCCTCCTCGACGACGTCATCTCCGACAACCCGGCCACCGGGCAGGAATTCGACCTGACCTACCAACAGCGGGACGGCATCAACCAGCGGTTGTTCCTGCAAGCAGGCATGGGCATCCGTTTTTTGAAAAGAATGGAATTCGGCTTCGAGTTTCGGAAGGGCCTGGGCTACCGGGCTTCGTTCGGCGGGCCGACGCATTTCACCATTTTGAAGCGCTCGTTGGGCTTCTCGCTGCGGTGTACGCTGTTTTGATTTACGATTTTGGATTTACGATTTACGATTGGGGCGCAAGGATGCCCTGATTCCCCAATCGTAAATCGGCAATCGTAAATCGTAAATCCCTCAAAACGTCTCGACTCCTACCTGCAAAAACTGCATCTCGTACAGCTCCCGGTAGCGACCGTTTTCGTTTTGGAGCAACTCCTCGTGGGTGCCGAATTCCCGCACCTGCCCTTTTTCCAGCACCAGGATTCTGTTGGCGTGGCGGATCGTGCTCAGGCGGTGGGCGATGATGATACTGGTGCGTTTCGCAATCAGTTTTTCGATGGCATACTGGATGACCGACTCCGATTCGGGGTCGATGGACGAGGTGGCCTCGTCGAGGATGAGGATTTCGGGGTCGAACACGAGCGCCCGCACGAACGAAATCAACTGCCGCTGCCCCATGCTGAGGGTAGCGCCCCGCTCCTGCACCTGGTAGTCGTAGCCGCCGGGCAGTTTTTCGATGAACCGGTGCGCCCCGATCATTTTCGCTGCCTCCACCACCTGCTCCCGGCTGATGCCGTCGTTGCGGAGCGTGATGTTTTCGAGCACCGTGCCGGAGAACAGGAACACGTCTTGCAACACGACGGCGATATGGCTGCGCAGGGTGTGCAGCTCGTAGTCCCGGATGTTTTTACCATCAATTTCGATGCTGCCCTTCTGTGTTTCGTACAGCCGGTTGAGGATGCTGATGATGCTGGTTTTGCCGGAGCCGGTGCTGCCGACGAGCGCCAGCGTTTCGCCGGGATTGATGTGGAAACTGATGTCCTTCAGCACCCAGTCCTGCTCGGTGTAGGCGAACCAGACGTTTTTGAACGCCACTTCGCCCCGCAGTTTTTCCGGTAAAATTTTGCCCTCGTTTTTGATGTGGTCGCTGCGGTCGAGCAGCGAAAACACCCGCTCGGAAGCCACGAGGCCCATTTGCAGCGTGTTGAATTTATCGGCGAGCATACGGATGGGGCGGAACAGCATGTTGAGGTACAGTGGGAACGCCACCAGCGCGCCGAGCGACACGTCGCTGCCGAGGCTCTCCCTCGCCCCGTACCACACCATCAGGCCGAGCGAAGCCGCCGAGATGATTTCCACCACCGGGTAATAAATGGAGTACGCCAGGATGGAGTCGATGTTGGCCTTCGTGTACTCCCGGTTTATTTTTTTGAACTTCTCCATCTCCTGCTGCTCGGCGTTGAAAATCTGCACGATGCGCATTCCCGTCAGGCGCTCCTGGAGGAAGGCGTTCATCTTCGCAATCTGTGCCCGCACTTGCTGGAAGGACGTTTTGATTGCTTCCTTAAAAATATACGTGGCGGCCACGAGGAACGGCATGGTGATGAGGCACACGAGCGTCAGTTCCCAACTCACCCAGAACATGACCCCCAGCACCACGATGACGGTGAGGAAGTCGGCGATGATGGTGATGATGCCCTGCGAAAACACGGCGTTGATGTTCTCGATATCGCTGATGGTACGGGTGGTGGAGATGCCGATGGGCGTTCGGTCGAAATACGCCAACCGCAGCGAGGTGATGTGGTTGAACACTTTGACCCGCAAATCGCGCACGACGGCCTGACCGACCCAGTTGGAAGCGTAAATGAAAAAATACCGCAGGATGGATTCAAAAATCAGTACCCCGATGAAGAGCAGCGCCATGCGGGTCAGCCCGGCGGTGTCGTAGTTGAAAATGTGCTTGTCCACCATCTCCTGCACCAGCCAGGGCCGGTAGATGGCGACCGGAGCCAGCACCACTGCCAGCACGGCAGCGAACGAGAGCATACTGCTGTACGGCCTGGCTTGGGCGATGACCCTGCCGAGGAGTTTGTAGTCAACGTTTTGCTTGGCGCTGGATTCCATTTTGGTTGATAAACGAGTTGGCGTAAAGGTAAACTTTTAGGCTTTGAGTAGCTGTGCAGTCAAAGAAACCGGAATAAGAAACAGGTTTTGGGCAGACAAGTTGCAAAGCTGGTAGTTCAAAATTTTTAAGAAAAAAAGGCTGGCCCATAACTCCACGATTTGAGCCGGCATTGCCAGGGCCGTTTGCAAAAAATCCTGACAGGGTGCAACTAACCAGGTTAGGGCGGTGTCCATGCATGTTTGTAGATTAAGTTGGCATTCCTGTCAATTTGCGGGTCAAATTTGTAACGGATGGAGCCTACATTTCGTCCTCCGACATGTCTTTGCGTACGAGTAAACAAAAATCAACCAACTTTTATGAAACCATCTTTGGCGCCCATTATTTGCCTTTCCCTGATATTTAGTTCCATTGCGGCAGCACAAAATCCTGAGAAGAAAAGCTACTCGGCAGTATCCGTAACGAAGGCCCCCGAAATTGACGGAGTCCTGGACGACGAAGCCTGGCAGAACGGCAATTGGGTGGGGGAATTCATCCAACACGAACCCTTCAACGGTGCACCAACTTTCCAAAAAACGGAATTCAATATCTTATTTGACGAAGACAACCTCTACGTCGCCATCAAGGCGCTTGACACCAGCCCGGACAGCATCGTAAGCCGCCTGACCCGGCGCGACCAATTAGATGGGGATATGGTCGGGGTGGCTATCGACAGCTACCACGACCTGCGCACGGCTTTCATGTTTTCCGTGAGTGCGGGTGGCGTCAAATTCGACCAAATGCTGACCGAAAATGGGGACAATGAAGACGAATCCTGGGACCCAAATTGGTGGGTCAAGACAAGCATCAACGAGGAGGGCTGGGTGGCTGAAATGAAAATCCCCTTCAGTCAGTTGCGATTTGCGAAAAACGCTAATAGCGTTTGGGGACTGGAAGTCCTCCGGCAGATATTCAGGAAGGACGAAGTGGATTTCTGGCAACACATCCCCAAAGATTCCCCCGGTGTGGTGCATCAGTTTGGTGAAATGTCGGGGGTGGAATCCATCCAGCCCAAAAAGATTTTTGACATCACTCCCTATGGCGTGGCAAAAGCAGAAAGCTATGAAGCCGAGCCAGGTAATCCATTTGCCGATGGCAAGGACGCCAAGCTCAGTGCCGGTGTAGATGCCAAAATCGGCGTCACCAACAACCTCACGCTCGACCTGAGCATCAACCCTGACTTCGGCCAGGTGGAGGCAGATCCCTCGGAGGTCAACCTGTCGGCATACGAGACTTTTTTCGAGGAAAAACGCCCCTTTTTCATCGAAGGTGCCAACATCACCAACTTCGGCATCGGCATCGGCGACGGCGGCGTGGGCAACGACAACCTGTTTTACTCCAGGCGCATTGGCCGCAGGCCAACCATGTACCCATCCTTAGAATCGAATGAATATGCCCGCGTCCCCCAGTTTACCTCCATTTTGGGGGCTACGAAACTTACCGGAAAAACCAGCAACGGCCTGTCCATTGGATTTATCGAAAGCGTCACCGCCAGGGAAATGGCGGAGATTGACAACGACGGGAAAAGAAAAATGGAGACGGTGGAACCGCTGACGAATTACTTTGTCGGGAGGGTGCAGAAGGATTTCAACAAAGGCAACACCATCGTCGGCGGCATGGTGACCGGCACCCACCGGGACCTCGATGATTACACCGAAAACAACTTTCATAAGTCTGCGTACAGCGGCGGGATTGACTTTACAAAATTCTGGAACGACAAGGCATGGATGTTCAACGTCAACACTGCGTTCAGCCAGGTGAACGGAACGGAGCAGGCCATTGAAGCCACGCAAAGGTCATCGGTCAGATATTTCCAGCGGCCAGATAACGACTACGTGAATTATGACTCCACGCGCACTTCGCTTTTTGGCTCCGGAGGCCGCCTGCAATTGCTGCGGCAAAAGGGCCATTGGACTGCGATTGCCGTGCTGCTCTGGAAAACCCCAGGCTTTGAATTGAACGACATCGGCTACCTGCGGCAGGCCGACCAGTTGTTTTCGCTGGAATGGGTTCAGTACAGGGTTTGGGAACCCAAGAAATTCTACAGGAATTACAGCCTCAGTGCTGACCATTACAGAGTTTGGGACTTTGGCGGAAACCACCTGGGCGATGGCCTGGAAGCCAATGCCGACATGAGTTTCAAGAATTTTTGGTACATGAACATCGGCACCAATCTAAACCTGAACGGCATTTCCAACAACATGCTGAGAGGAGGCCCCAGGATGAAGGCGCCCGGCTCGGCGGACGCCCGTATCTTTGTCCAGACCGACCAGCGCAAAAAAATATACTTCAACGCATCCACCAGCTTAAGCCGGGGATTTGACGAAAGTTCCGATAGCTGGCGCATAAATAGCGGGATGACCTGGAAGCCCATCAACACGCTGTCGCTCTCCGTCAACCCCGGCTACAATGCTTCTTTCAACGAATTGCAGTACGTGACGCTGAAAAACTACCAAAATGCAGACCGCTACATTTTCGGAAGCATAGACCAAAAAACCGTCAGCGCATCGCTCAGGGTCAGCCTCAACATCACGCCCGACCTCACCTTGCAGTATTGGGGGCAGCCCTTCGTCGCCACCGGAAAATACCGCGACTTCAAATACATTTCGGCTCCCATGGCTTCAAGTTATGAAGACCGCTTTGTAAACTATTCCGGCGACCAGATAAAATTCGTGGACGATGATATCAGGATTGACGAAAACAAAGACGGCGCCGTTGACTACGACTTCGGCAAGCCCGATTTCAATGTGCAGGAGTTTTTGTCAAATTTCGTGGTGCGGTGGGAGTACAGCCCGGGGTCGTCCGTGTACCTCGTTTGGAACCAAACCCGCAGCGGTTTCATCTCCAATGGCAACCTCGATGTGACAGGGAACTTGGGCGACCTTTTTTCGGAGAAACCGTACAATATTTTCCTCGTCAAGTTCAGCTACAGGTTTGGGTTGTAACCCGCTTCTTAAGTTGGGGAAGCTCTAACTATGGTCGAAAGGGCCATCGAACGGAAGGAAAATCTCCGGTTAAATCCCTCCAAAAAATTCTTTCACCAGCCCCAATAATTCCCCAGGCGCATCCGCATGTACCCAGTGCCCCGCCCCCTCCACCGTCACAAGTTCCGCCTTCGGAAAAAGTTTTTTTATCAGCACCTCGTCCCCCGGCTGCACATGCTGAGAGCGACCACCCCGGATGAACAGCGCAGGCCCCTCGAACGGCTCGCCGGTGACGGCTGCCAGGATGTCCGGGTAGTGCTTCCAAAGCACCGGCAGGTTCATTTTGAACTCAAAACCGCCGTCCGTACGGGTCAGGTTTTTCATCAAAAACTGGCGCACATCCGCTTCCGGGATGCGGGATGCGAGGAACGCTCCGGCCTGCTTCCGGTCTTCAATTTTACCCAAATCCATCTCCAGCAGCGCCTCGAAAATCTCGAAGTGGCCGCCGCTGTACGCCTTCGGCGCAACGTCCACGACCACCAATTTTTTCACCAAATCCGGGTGGTTGAGGGCGAGTTGCATGGCCGTTTTGCCGCCCATCGAGTGGCCGATGACGTGCGCCCCGTCGTACATCCAGTGCGCTTCCATGAACTGCCGCACGTCTTCGGCCAGCGCCGGGTAGTCGTGAATGTCGGCATGGGGCGAGCGGCCGTGGTTGCGTTGGTCGAGGATGAAGACGGAGTAGTTTTCGGCCAATTGGCGGGCAACGGTCTGCCAGTTGTCCAGCGAACCGAACAGCCCGTGCAGGACGACGACTGGGCCGCCCTGCCCGAAGGATTTGTAGTTGAGTTCCACTTTTGCGCCGGAGGTTTGGTTGGATTGTAAAATAGCAGTCGCAGTTTTTACCTTTGCGGCTTCGCAACAAACGCAAATAAAACCAGATTAGTTGAAATCGATGCCTGCCTACTTCGGACGGGCAGCAATTTCGGTGAACACAGGCCAATGACGACGCACCACATCAGCCCTACCCCGCTCACCTTCGAGCAAGTGGCAAAACTGCTGCCCACAGGCAGCCAAATCCGACTTTCGGAGGAAAGCACCCAACGGATTGTTCGCTGTCGCCACTTCCTCGACGACAAGCTCGCCGCCTCCAACGACACTTTCTACGGCATCAACACTGGCTTCGGGTCGCTCTGCGATGTGCGCATCGGACACGATGAACTGGAGCAACTGCAACTGAACCTCGTCATGTCGCATGCCTGCGGCATGGGCGACGAGGTGCCCGCCGACGTGGTGCGGCTGATGCTCCTGTTGAAGATTCAGGGGCTGGCGCAGGGCTACTCCGGCGTTCAGTTGGCGACGGTGCAGCGGCTGGTGGATTTCATCAACCACGACGTTTTGCCGGTGGTTTACCAGCAAGGTTCGCTCGGCGCCTCCGGCGACCTGGCCCCGCTGGCACACCTCAGCCTGCCGCTGGTCGGGTTGGGCGAGGTGCGGCTGCACGGCGAACGAATGCCTTCGGAATTGGCGCTGAAAAAATTCGGCTGGCAGCCCATCCGTCTGCAATCGAAGGAGGGGCTGGCGCTGCTCAACGGCACCCAATTTTGCCAAGCCTACGGCGTGTGGTGCCTGCTGGAAGCCCGGCGGCTGTTCGATGTGGCGAACGCCTGTGCCGCCCTCTCGCTCGACGCTTTCGACTGCCGACTGTCGCCGTTCAACGAACTTTTGCACAAAATCCGGCCCCACGAGGGGCAGTTGAAAACGGCGGAAATCATTCGTAACCTCTTGAAAAACAGCGAAATAGCTGCCCGTGAAAAAACCAGTGTGCAAGATCCCTACTCCTTCCGCTGCGTACCACAGGTGCATGGGGCCAGCCTCGATGCCATTGCCCACGTAGAGCGGGTTTTTTTCACCGAAATAAATTCCGTGACGGACAACCCGACCATCTTCCCCGATGACGACGCCATCCTCTCCGGCGGCAATTTCCACGCACAGCCGTTGGCGTTGGCACTCGACTTCCTCGCCATCGCCCTGGCCGAACTGGGCAGCATCTCCGAACGCCGCACCTACCAGTTGATTTCGGGGCAACGGGGACTGCCGCATTTTTTGACCGAAAACGGCGGCCTGAACAGCGGTTTCATGATCCCGCAGTACACCGCCGCCAGCATCGTCAGCCAGACGAAACAACTCTGCACCCCCGCTTCGGTGGACAGCATCGTGTCCTCCAACGGCCAGGAAGACCATGTGAGCATGGGGGCCAATGCCGCCACAAAAGCCTGGCGGGTGGTGAAAAACGTGGAGCGGGTACTGGCCATCGAGTTCTTCACGGCGGCGCAGGCGATGGAGTTCCGGCGACCGGCGAGGTCTTCGCCGCAGGTGGAGGCGGTGTTGGCGAAGTACCGGGAAGTGGTGCCGAGGGTCGATGACGACCGCATCCTGAGCACTGACATGGAGACGACGGTGCGTTTTTTACAAACGCACTACTTCGGGTAGCAGAGGTAGTATTTCTTCGTAATTGTTGTCTGCAACCCGAAATCCGTCAACTGCGACATGGGCAGCACGGAGCCGTCCTTGAACAGGATTTTGATTTCGTCCTTGCTGGTGTTGTAGGCGTGGTTGGTTTCTTCGCCGTTCAGCACGAGGTAGTCCAAATAGCCAGCCGGGAAATGGCCGAATTTTGTGGCAATTTTACCCCTCACTTCCTCCAGGTATTCCGTTTGAAAAGGCTGGTTTTTCAATTCAATCCTGAAAATGTGGCGGTTGAGGATGCTGTCGGCGAGGTAGGCCAGCAGCGGGTCGCTGTTTTCGGTGAAATTTTTCAGCGCCGCAAAAATGTCGTAGTCGTCGAGGCGGGCGAAGTGTTCCAGCATTTCGGGCAGGTTGGCATCGAAATCGGCCAGCGAGGTGTCCTGGTAGAGGAAAAAAGCGAGGCTCTTCGACACCTCCAAGCGCTCGCCGCTCATGGCCAATTCTTTGGCACGTTGCAGCGTTTTCACCAGCATTTGCTCGGAAGCCAGCACGGTTTTGTGCAGGTACACTTGCCAGTACATCAGCCGCCGGGCGATGAGGAATTTTTCAATGGAGTAGATACCCTTCTCCTCCACCACCAATTCGCCGTCGTGCACCGACAGCATCTTGATGATGCGGTCGAAACCGATGGTGCCCTCGGAGACACCAGTGAAGTAGCTGTCGCGGTTGAGGTAGTCCATGCGGTCCATGTCGAGTTGGCCGGACACGAGCTGGTGCAGGAATCTCGTGGGGTATTCGTCCTTGAAAATGCGGATGGCGAGCGCCAGTTTTCTCCCGAAAACCTGGTTCAGGTGCTCCATGAACCGCAGCGAAATCTCCTCGTGCGGCACGTTGATGAGTGTGTGTTCCAATGTGTGTGAAAACGGCCCGTGCCCGATGTCGTGCAGCAGGATGGCGATGCTGACCGCCTCCGCTTCGGCTTCCGTGATGTCCACGTCCTTCGAGCGCAAAATGTCGATGGCCTGCCCCATCAGGTGCAGCGCCCCCAGCGCGTGGTGGAAGCGGGTGTGCAACGCCCCAGGGTAGACGTAGTGGGTGAGGCTGACCTGTTTTATCCGCCTAAGCCGTTGAAAATGAGGGTGTTCCACCAGGTCGAACAGTATCTCGTAGGGGATGCCGGTGAAGCCGTAAACGGGGTCGTTGAAGATTTTTCTTTTGTTCATTTCCGAGGATTTGAGCGGCAAAGTTGGGGCAAAGCACCGGGAAATTGTTGCCCGGTGCAATCATTTGGATAAAAAAACGTCATTACGCCATGCCCGTTAATTAGCCGTTAAAATTCCCCTTCGGTTATTTGTGGCATAAACATTTCAGCAGAAGAAATGTAAACTAACAAGCGGGTTTGGATTACAGTCATTTGCCCGTAACTTTGAAGCCTCGTTTTTGTGTTTACAATTTTTCAAAATGACAAACCACCCGCATTCAACAACTTATTTTAAAATCATAAAAGAAGCGATCATGAAAAACAGAGGTGTCCTGCTTGCCCTCACCGCAGCGGCGGCGTTGTTCCTTGCTTTCTACTTCCCGGTGAACAATGCCCAGAAAGAAGCAACGCTGATGCAGTCAATCCTGACTGACCTGAACTACTACCACTATCAGCCCCTCGAAGTGAACGATAACCTCTCGGAAAAGGTGTACGGCCTCTTCCTCGACCGCCTCGACGGCACCCGCCGCTGGCTCACGCAAAACGACGTGAAGCAATTGGAAGCCTGGAAACTCAAGCTGGACAACGAGGCCAACGACGGCACCTTCGCCTTCCTCGACCTCGCCATGCAGTTGCAGGAGTCCGGCATCCAAAAAACACAGGGCTGGTACAAGGAACTGCTCGCCCAACCGTTCGATTTCAAGCAAAACGAAACCATCGAAACGGACGGCGAGAAAAAACCTTTCGCCAAAAACGACAACGAACTCAAAGAATACTGGCGCAAACAAATGAAGTGGGAAACCCTCAGCCGACTCACCGAAAAGCTGGAAAAGAAAGAAAAAGGCGAAGCCGACTTCAAAGACAAAACATACGAGGAACTGGAAGCCGATGCCCGCAAGGACGTACTGAAAGTGTACGACGACTGGTACGTGCGCCTCGAAAAACGCAAACGCACCGACTTCCTGAGCATGTACCTCAATGCCTTCACCAATATTTTCGACCCGCACACCGAATACTACGAACCGATTGACAAGCAAAACTTCGACATCGGCATGTCGGGCCGCCTGGAGGGCATCGGTGCCAGGCTGCAAACGGACGGCGAGAATACCAAAGTCAGCGAAATCATTGTGGGCGGGCCGGCCTGGAAACAGGGCATTTTGAAAGAGAACGATAAAATCCTGAAGGTAAAACAGGAGAACGATGCCGAGTGGACCGACCTGACTGGCATGGTCATCAACGACGTGGTGCAACTCATCCGGGGCAAGCCGACCACCAAAGTCCGGCTCTTCATCAAAAAAGCCGAAGGCGGCACCACGGAAGAATTGGTCATCGAGCGCGACGTGGTCATCATCGAGGAGGGCTTCGCCAAATCGCTCCTCATCGAATCGCCGCTACAGGAGCGCATCGGCTACATCCGATTGCCCAAATTCTACGCTGATTTCAACAACAAAGATGGCCGCCGCTGCGCCGACGACATCGCCGTGGAACTTGAAAAACTCGAACAGTCCAACGTGCAGGGCATCATCCTCGACTTGCGGGGCAATGGCGGCGGGTCGCTGCGGGACGTGGTAAAAATGGGCGGGTTCTTCGTCGAAGAAGGCCCCATCGTGCAGGTGAAATCACGGGCACGTACACCGGAGGTGCTCACCGACGACGACCCCAGTGTACAGTACAACGGGGCACTCATCGTGATGGTGGACCAGTTCAGTGCATCGGCATCCGAGATTCTGGCAGCCGCCTTGCAGGACTACGGCAGGGCCATCATCGTCGGCACCAGTCCCTCGACTTTTGGCAAGGGCACCGTGCAGCGGTTCTTCGACCTCGATGCCGTGGTGCGGGGCAACCCGGAGGTGAAGCCGCTCGGCGAAGTGAAGCTGACGGTGCAGAAATTCTTCCGGGTGGACGGCGGCTCCACGCAACTCAGGGGCGTGGTGCCCGACATCGTGCTGCCGGACAACTGGCGCTACGTGGAGACCGGCGAAAAGGAAGAGGAATTCCCGATGGAATGGACGCAAATCGACCCGGTGCCCTACAGTCAGAAAGTTTACTCGCTGGAAGCATTGCCCCAAATCAAATCGAAGGCCGCTTCCCGCATCCAGGCCAACGAAGTTTTCCAGAAAATAGATGCCAGGGCAAAGCGCCTGAAAGAAATGCGGGACGACTCCGAGCATACGCTCAACCTCGATGCCTACCTGGCTGAAAACAAGCAACTGGACCAGGAGGACGACGTGTACGAAAAATTCTTCGAAGCCGAAGTGCTCACCAACGTGCAAAACCTGCCCGTTGATTTGACCGACATCAGCAGTGATGCAGGCAAAAAAGCCCGCAACGACGAGTGGCTCAAAGGCGTTCGCAAGGATGTCTATCTGCTCGAAACGCTGAACATCATGCACGATATGCTGACTTTCAAGTAAGTAAACTTTGGGGTAGCCCGCTGAAAAGCCTTTCGGAGTTTGAATTCCGAAAGGCTTTTTTCGTGAAACGCTTCCTACCTTTGCCCACTTTTTTAAGTATTGGTTGAATCTGCACCACACCAAAAATTCAACTGCTTGCCAATTTAACCAGTTTCACTGTGAATTACCTGACGCTCGAAAACGTAACGAAAAGCTACGGCGAAAAAACGCTGTTCCGCAACGTCAACCTGCAAGTACACAAGGGGCAGAAGGTGGCGCTCATCGCCAAAAACGGCAGCGGTAAAACGACCCTGATGAAAGTGGTGGCGGGCCAGGAACCGGGCGAGGGCGAAAACAGCAAAGTGCAGCTTCGCCGGGACGTGCGGGTAGGCTACCTGCCGCAGGACCCGGAATTTTATCATGCCCACAACGCCCTCGAAGCCGTTTTCGACAGCGACAGCGAGACCATCCGCACCATCCGCCGCTACGAACTGGCGATCCTGCACCCGGACCAAGAGGCGGAATTGCAGGCCGCCCTCAGCCGCATGGACGACCTGAAAGCCTGGGATTTCGAGTCGAAAGTGAAGGAAATCCTGTTCAAACTCAACATCACCAACCTCGAACAATCCGTTACCACGCTCTCCGGCGGCCAAAAAAAACGGATTGCCCTGGCCAAGCTGCTCATCGAAGACCCGGAGTTCCTCATCCTCGACGAGCCGACCAACCACCTCGACCTCGACATGATCGAGTGGCTGGAAGGCTACCTCTCGCAGCCCAACCTCACGCTGTTCATGGTCACGCACGACCGCTATTTCATGGAGCGCATCTGCGATACCATCTTCGAACTCGACCGGGGCGAATTGTACAAGTACACGGGCGGCTATTCCGATTTCCTGGAAAAAAAGGCGCTCCGCATGGAGAACGAGGGCATCGAGTTGGACAAAACACAGAAGGTTTTCAAAAAAGAACTCGAATGGATGCGCCGCTCGCCCAAGGCACGCACCACCAAAGCCAACGCCCGTATCGAACGTTTCAATGAAATCGAAGAAAAAGCCTCGAAACGCATCGAAAAGGACGAAATCCAAATCGACCTGAAAGGCCAGCGCCTCGGTGGCAAAATCCTCGAACTGCACTACATCAGCAAGGCTTACGGCAGCCTGAAAATCGTCGATAATTTCCACTACAAGTTCAAAAAAGGCGAGCGGGTGGGCATCGTGGGAAAAAACGGCGTGGGCAAATCGACCCTCCTGCACATGCTCAACGGCGACGAACGCCCCGACACGGGCCGAATCGTGGCGGGCGAAACGGTGGTGATTGGCTACTACACGCAGGAGGGCATGAACCTCGGCGGCAGCGACAAGCGGGCGATTGATTTCATCAAAGACATCGCCGAGTACATCCCGCTGGAAAAAGGCCAAAAACTGACGGCGGCGGCGCTGCTGGAACGCTTCCTGTTCACCCGCGACCAGCAGCAGGTGTACATTTCGCAACTCAGCGGCGGCGAGCGGCGGCGGCTGTACCTGCTGTCGATTTTGATGCGCAACCCCAACTTCCTCATCCTCGACGAGCCGACGAACGACCTCGACGTCATCACGCTGAACATCCTGGAGGAGTGGCTGCTGGAATTCCCCGGGTGCGTGGTCATCGTGTCGCACGACCGTTTTTTGTTGGACAAACTCTGCGACCACCTCTTCATTTTCGAGGGCAACGGTCAAATCAAGGATTTCAACGGGCGCTACATGGACTACCGGGCCACGCAGCAGGAACTGGAGCGGGAGCAGCGCCAAGCGGTGAAACCAACCGAAGAAAAACCCCGGACGGAGCAGGTGCGCACTGAGTCTGGCCTCACCTCGAAGGAGAAAAACGAACTGAAAAAACTGGAACGGGAAATCGGGGAATTAGAGGAGCGCAAGTCAAAAATCCATGAAAAATTTGCGCAAGCCAGCCTTGGCCTGACGGAGATTGAAAAACTTTCAAACGAATTGAGACAAGTGGAAACCAGCCTCGAAGAAAAGGAAATGCGCTGGATGGAACTCTCGGACAAGTGAGGCGTGGAGACAAAAAAAGAGGTCAGGGCACAGCCCTGACCCCCTGAATAAACACCTAAAACCCTATTAAATTTGGGATTTCCGGGGTATCGCCGATTTCAAATCCATCGACTCCTTCAAAAGGTGGGAGAAAGTATTTTTGTTCGGGAAAAATGAAAAAAAATTTCAAGCCTGCCAAAATTCCGCCCGGACCGGCCTTTTTTAAATGGAATAATTATTTCGGGCTTGCGCAATTTTTTGTTTTCAGGATAAAAGCATTAAATTGCCACACGATTTCGTTTTGATATGTGGGATCTTGGTATTCAGCAAGTTATGATGGCGGCTAAAAAACGGAGCAGGGCAAAAATCAGCCCTGCTCAACAGCAAAGTGTTATTTCCGTAGCCCTTTGCCGTCCAAACGGCCGTAACATTTCAAGCAAATACCAAAGTCAATGCACATGAAATTCCAGATTCGTTTCTTTTCCTTCGCCATGCTCGTCCTCACCGCCTTCCCGGCCATCTCACAGGAGGACGTTCCGGAATACACCGTACAAGTCGGCAACTTCGTGAACCCAAAACCGGGCGATTTCGCACAATTGCAGTCGTTCGGTTTCGTGTACGCCACCAAACGAGCCAATTACACCGATGTTTTCGTGGGCGGTTACAGTTCCGAAGGAGAAGCAGAAAAAGTAGTTGAAAGCCTGAAACTACAAGGCTACGACAATGCCTTCACCTCCCGGATGAACGTAGAAGGTGGCCAAAGCGTGACCATCATCCAGTTGGCCACCAAGCGCTCCGGCGATAAAATCAACTGGGAAGAGCTTTCGCAGGCCGGGGAACTTTACGTGATGATCAATGGCGGTCAGGTGAAAATCGCCGCCGGTATTTTCCCGGATGTGCCATCGGCCAAGGCACAGTTGGCCCGGCTTCAGCAGGCGGGGGCTTTCAAGGATGCTTTTGTTAAAAACGTGAATAATGCACTGCTGCACGAAGTCACCGATTTTGAGACCGGCGGTGCGGCGAAGAAGCCGCTGATCCCGCTTGTTTTGACCGAAAAAGAAAAAGAAGCAGCGCCACCTGTCGCCGAAGCCAAAAAAGCAGATGTCCCAAAAAGTTACGAGGAGGTGGCCATCATCGAGCCGACAGCAAAAGAATCGAAGGAACTGATGCCCAAAGGAACTACCAAAACACCAACCACACCAAAAGAAACGCCGCCTGCCAAAGAAAAAGCAGAACCTGCGAAAACGCAACCTGTCAAACCGGCACCTGCAAAAGAAACCGCCACGATGGTCAGTTTTGAGGCCGACCTGCCCGACATCCGGCCCACCGTGAAGCGCACTTCCGCCATCGAACTGCAAAAAGTGCTCAAACTGGAAGGCTCCTACAAAGGTTCGCTCGACGGCTACTACGGCAAAGGCACCCGCACCGCCTACGACCTCGCACTCGCCAACAACCGGCAGTTGCAAAAGTACCGCATCCTCGCAAAGCACATGGCCAACCCCGCCGACGAAGCCGCCAAAGGCTCCGTGCAATACCTCATCAACAACCTGTGGGACGACCCCCGCACCTCGCTCGACGGCCTCTCCGCCTCCAAAGCGCCCATTGCGAAGGCGTACCGGGCGTACTTCCTGTTTGCGAGCGATGGCGCTGGCAAGGACGTGAACTCGCTCATGCACGAGGCCATCAAAGAAACTTTTTCGGGCAAAAAAACGAACTTCCCGAAGTTCGACCCGTCCGCCAAATACGCCTACGACGACATCGAGCAACTATTGACGCACCTGCGCTACCTGCACGAGGCTTCGCCGGACAGCCCGGCGGCCCCCTGCTGGATTTTCCGCAAGCACCCCGGTGCCGCGCTGAAAGCCTTCGGCCCGCAAGGGGCGGAGAGCAACCTCAAATTGCAAGCATGTGGCGGCTTCTGGGAATGGCAGGAGGTGCAAATCCTCGATGTTATCGCCGGCGACCTCTGCGGTTTTGGCCAAATGAGCGAAGCGGAAGCTGCGAAAAGCCAATCGCTGCTGGCGCAACTTTACCTGACCCCGAAGGCCCTCAACGACGAGGAGCGCAAGGCACTCGAAGCCTGGAACACTACCCTCTGGAAGGGCATCGATGGCTGGTCGAGCCGTGACCCGATGCTCGCCGAAATCGCTACTGCGCTGAAAATCAGCTACTTCCAGACCGAAGTGCTGTTCGAGGATTTTTTCATGGACGAGGGTTTCAACGAAAAAGAAGCGAAGGCCCTTGGCCTCGCAGCCATGAAGTCATTGGTCGGGCATCACCTGGAGCGGTTTATTTGAGAAATGAATTTTTGAAAAACGAAGCCCTGGCAGCAGTATCCTGTCGGGGCTTTGTTTTTTCGGGAATTCCCTGCAACGCACATCAATCAAAATCGATTTTACCTACCTTTGCGCAGCGAATTTTTCGCCTAATCAAATTTTAACCAACTATGTTTTTTGAATTGACCGAAGAGCAAATGGCGGTACAGCAGGCCGCCCGTGATTTTGCCCAAAACATCCTCAAGCCCGGTGTCATCGAACGCGACCGGGAGATGAAGTACCCGAAAAAAGAGGTTCGCCAGATGGCCGAGATGGGCTTCCTCGGCATGATGGTTTCACCGGAGTACGGCGGCGGCGGCATGGATACCATTTCCTACGTGTTGGCGATGGAGGAAATTTCGAAAATCGATGCTTCCTGCTCCGTCATCATGTCGGTGAACAATTCGCTGGTTTGCTGGGGCCTGGAGGCATTCGGCACCGAGGCACAAAAGCAAAAATACCTCACCAAACTCGCCACCGGCGAGTGGGTCGGTGCCTTCTGCCTCTCCGAACCGGAGGCCGGCAGCGATGCCACCAGCCAACGCACCACCGCCGAAGACATGGGCGACTACTACCTGCTGAACGGCACCAAGAACTGGATCACCAACGGAGGCACCTCCAAAGTACACCTCGTGATGGCGCAAACGCACCCCGAAAAAGAGCACCGGGGCATCAATTGCCTCATCGTGGAAACGGACTGGGAGGGCGTGGCTATCGGAACGAAGGAAGACAAACTCGGCATCCGGGCATCGGACACGAACTCCATCATGTACACCGACGTGAAAGTGCCGAAGAAAAACCGCATCGGGGACGACGGTTTTGGGTTCAAATTCGCCATGAGCACACTGAACGGTGGCCGCATCGGCATCGCAGCGCAGGCGCTGGGCATCGCCGCAGGTGCCTACGAACTTTCGCTGGCCTACTCGAAGGAGCGAAAAGCCTTCGGCAAACCCATCTCCGAGCACCAGGCCATCGCTTTCAAATTGGCCGACATGGCCACCGAAATCGAAGCGGCCAGGCTGCTGGTCTATCGGGCCGCCTGGCTCAAAGACCAGCAAATGGACTACAGCACGGCCAGCGCCATGGCCAAACTGTTCGCTTCGGAGGTAGCCATGCGCCACACGGTAGAGGCCGTGCAGATTCACGGCGGCTACGGCTACGTGAAGGAATACCACGTGGAGCGCTTGATGCGGGATGCCAAGATTACGCAGATTTATGAGGGTACCTCAGAAGTGCAGCGCATCGTCATTTCGAGGAGCATTTTGCAGGGCCAGCTTTACGTCCCCATCTGGGCAGACAAGGTAGCTGTCTGATTGTCAAAGACTTAGCACAAATAGTTGGGTGGCGGCTTTCGGGCTGCCGCCTTTTTTGTCGGCGTTTTGCTAACAAAAAAAGGGCCTCCGTGGAGGCCCTTTTTTGTTTTCGGACAAGGAAAATCACTGCCCGAAAATCTCCGCCAACTTGGCGTCCAGCGCAGCGCCCCGCAGGTTGCGGGCGATGATTTTGCCATCCTTGCCCACCAGCACCGTGTGCGGGATGGACGTGACGCCGTACAGCCGGGCAGCGTCGTTGCTCCATCCCTTGAGGTCGGAGACGTGGTTCCAAATGAGGCCGTCTTTTTCGATGGCCGCCAACCAGGGTTCCTTCGTTTTGTCGAGGCTCACCCCCAGCACATCGAAGCCCTTGGGGTGGTATTTGTTGTAGGCTTCCACCACGTGCGGGTTTTCCCGGCGGCAGGGGCCGCACCAGCTTGCCCAAAAATCAACCAGCACCACTTTGCCTCGAAAATCGGACAGCTTCACCGGCTTGCCATCCCGGTCGTTCATGGTGAAATCGGGCGCATCGCCCCCGCTCACAAAACTGCCCGACAACTTCAGCAACTGCCCGACCTGGGCAGCGGATTCCGGCTCCGTTTCTTGATATTTGTCCACGTAGCGCTTGGCGTAGTTGCCGAGCAACGGGCTTTTGGCAGCTTGCAAACCGTTGATGACCCCGCCCATCGCCAGCAGGTACGTACGGCTGTTTTCGGGTATTTGAGTCAATAATTTATCCAGGAAATCCTTCTGGTTGGCCTCGGGCAAACCCACGCTGGCCATCGTCTGGGCGTAGGTTTTCATCTGCTCGAACACCCAGGGCATGTAGTTGTAGTCGGGGTCGTTCCAGTCGGCAAATTGGAAGTAGTTTTTTGCAAAATATTCAATTTCCGAAAGGTCGCCGGAGCCGTGGTTCTGGTAGCTGATGTAGGTGTTCAGGGCAGCCACTTTGCCGAGGTACGGGCTGACGTTTTTCAGGGAATCGAGGTAGCTCAGGCGGCGTTTGTCCAACTCTCCCATTTTCATAATGATGGTGTTCATCAAATCCACATTCCCCTGCTGGTCAGCGGATTGCAACTGGCGGAGCATGGTGCCGAACTCGTTTTTTTGCAGGTTCACCGTGTTTTTTACCGCCTCATAATTTTTGTTCAAATCCGAATCCGGCATCTGTGCCCCCTGAAACTGGGCGCAGGAACCGTTCAGCGTCACCTGCTCCTCGGTGCCCAAAATGATGGGCTTCATGTTGTTGGCATCCAGCCCGACGTAGTAAAACCGGGGCGTTGTGGCAGGTATTTTAAACTGGTAGGTCTGCCAGTCGGCAGTCGGGGCGGTCAGCGCTTTTTTGAAAGTGATGCCGTTGAATTCGTACAAATAAATGGAGTCCACCCTGTCGCAGGCATTCACGTTGCAGGTGAGCACCACTTGGCCCTTGTTGGCTTCCGGTGAAATGAATGCGAGGCTGGCAACGACGAGGGCAGCGGTGAGTAACGAAAACGCCAGGAATTTCATGGATAAAAAATTTGAGTGAAAAAACAACCGGGCGCATATCGTCGGATGTGCGCCCGAAATTTTCGCAAAATTAGCGCTAAACCGGGGGAAAAACAATTCCGTTGGCAGTTCGTCAGTGGGCAGTTGGCAGTCGGGGATTGTTACCACGGCCCTGACTGCCCACTGCCCACTGGCGAACTGCCGAACTCAATTCACCGCCTTCCCGCCTTTTAATTTCAAAATCCGCTGCGTTTTGGCAGCGAGGTCGTGGTCGTGGGTGACGAGCACGAGCGTGGTGCCCGCTTCCCGGTTGAGGTCGAACAGCAGCCGCTCCACCACGTCGTGGGTCTCCGGGTCGAGGTTGCCGGTGGGTTCGTCGGCGAACAGGATTTTCGGGCTGTTGGAAAACGCCCTGGCCAACCCCACCCGCTGCTGCTCACCGCCGGAGAGTTGCGCCGGGTAGTGGTGGTGGCGGTCGGCGAGGCCCACCCGTTCGAGCAGTTCCATCGCTTTTTTGGCAGCGCCTTTTTGGCCCTGCAACTCCATCGGCACCATCACGTTTTCGAGCGCTGTGAGGGTCGGGATGAGTTGGAAATTTTGGAAAACGAAACCCACGTAGCGGTTGCGCACGTTGGCCCGTTCGTCCTCGTCGAGGTCGTCGAGTGCGATGCCGTTCAGCACCACCGAGCCGGAACTGGCACGGTCCAACCCGGCGCAGAGGCCCAGCAGCGTCGTTTTGCCGCTGCCCGACGGGCCGACGATGGCGATGGTCTGGCCGCTTTCGATGGTGAAGCTCACATCGTCGAGGACGGTGAGCGATTTGTTGCCGGAGTTGTAGGTCTTGGTAAGTTGTCGGACTTCAAGCATGAGTTTTTCAATTTTTAAAAACAGGAAACAGGTGAGGGGGCAGCAAGTTCAATCCGGTCTGCCGGGCTGATTTTATTTTTCGACACCTGGCTGAATTTGGCCGCTCAAGGTAGGATGCGGGAAGGATTTAATGGCTTCGAGGTCTTTTTCAAAACCCTCCAAGTCATAGTTGGCGGCAACGTTGCGTTCATCGAGCAGATTGCGGAAACTAAACCAATCCATCCTGGCCAAACGGCGGGCCTGCCCGAATGAAAAAATGCCTTTTTCGTAAAGCGCTACGGCGATTTCCAGACGCAACTGTTCTTCGCTCATGCGGGTTCCTTGCACTATTTCGTCTTCGATTAAAAGCATGATGGTTTTGATTTTTTACAAAAATAGCAGTTTTTCCTGATAATCGATGGAAGTGATAACCACTTACACCAACGAGGAAGGGGCTTCAATTCCACATTGAAGCCCCTTCCTGTTTTTGAAAAACCCTGCGCCCCACGCGCAATTTTACCGAATCAACGACACCTCCCCTTCCAGCACCTTCATGGAGCCGTCGATGAACTCCACCTCGGCAAACCAGACAAACATCGCCGGGTTCATCGGCTTGCCGTCGAAACTGCCGTCCCAGCCGATGGACGGGTCGCTCGTATCGAAGTCCTGGTAGCGATAGACCATCTCGCCCCAGCGGTCGAAGACGTAAAAAGTTTTGATGCGCACCACCGTCGGCCCGCTGTAGAGCCTGAACAAATCGTTCACCGCATCGCCGTTGGGCGAGAAGGCCGTGGGTGCGTACACCGAGTTGTTGTTTTCCACAAAAATGGTCAACTCGTCGCTCGCCTCGCAGCCGTTCACGAACACCGTCACCCGGAAGGTCGTCGCCGCCACCGGCGTGGCCACCGGGTCGAGGCAGTCGGCGCAGCTCAACACGCCGCTGTTCGTCCAGGCGATGGAGTCGAGGTCGCTTTCGGGCAGGCTCACCGTCGTGTTCAGTTGAACGGAATCGCCGTACTCGATGAGGTTTTCGCTGCCGAGGTTGGCCGTCAGTTCGATGCTCAGGTCACCAGGGTCGTCGATGCGGAATGACACGGAATTCTCGCAGCCCTGCGCATCGATGACCGTCAGTTCGTACTCGCCTGCCTCCAGGAACGGAAACGTGTTGCCCACCACGAATGGCGCATCGTTCAGTGAAAACAGGTACGGTTCCACCCCACCGCTCACGTTGGTGACGGTCAGGTGGCCGTCTTTTTCGCCGTGACAATTCAGCGGCTGGATGTCGAGTTCCGGCACGGGCGTACTCTGAGTCGAAGTCACGGTCACCTCGTCCGAATCGGAGCAGCCGAGGGCCATGTTCGCAGCCATCAGGGTGTACGTGCCGGGCACCGTCACCTCCGGGTGCAGCGCCGTCGCAGCGCCGGGGAAGCTGCCACCGGCGGCGCTCCACTGGTACACGATGTCAGCGCCGAGGGTCGTGCCGGGGCCGCCGAGGATGGCCGTTTGTTCCGTTTCCCAGCAGGTCAGCGCAGCGTCCTGGCCTGCGTCGGCCACGGGCGGTGCCGTTATTTCGAGGTCGGTTTCATCTTCGTAAAAACAGTTGCCCTGCTGGTAAGTGAACGTGATGTGGTGTGTTCCAACACCCGCCACTGCCGGGTCGAAAATGCCCTGCACGGTATCCACGATGCCAGTGCCGCTCCAGGTGCCGAACCCGCTCTGCCCCACCCCGTCCACATCGCCCACGAGGTCAACGACGGCATTGTTTCCGGTCAAACACATGGGCGCTACCGGGTCGATGGACACTGTGAAATTCGGGCAGGGCAGCGCGTTGCAAGTCGCCGTCGCCACCGGCGGCAGGCAAACCGTGTTGCCGTTCGCCGTCACCTGAATGACCACCTGCTGACCAGGGTTCAGATTCGTGAAACTGTAGCTTGTCGGCAAAGTCTGCGTACCCGCCGGGCCGTTCAGCACGGCGACGGTGTAGCCGGTGGCGTTGGCCACGTCGTTCCAGCTAAAATCAACGGAAGCCGTCGTCGCCGAGCAAATGATGACCGGAGTGGCCAGTTCCTCATCCACCTGTATTTGTTGGGTAAAACTGCTGGACGAGCAGCCGTCCTGCGTCACGCTCAAGGTGACGGTTTTCGGGCCGGGCGTGTCCCACTCCACCTGGTGCGGGCCGGGGCCGATGCCGGGCGAGGCCGTACCGCCGTCGAAGTTCCAGGTAAAAACGGCATTTGCGCCAGCAACCCCCGTGAAATTGACGGTCGCAAAATCGGCCACACAAATCAGGTTGTCCAGCGTAAAATCAGCAGTCGGCTGTTGGTAAACGCTGATGGTAGTTGAGCCAGTGTACGTGCAGGTAGCCTCCTCGAAGGTGTACACGACGGTGTGCTGGCCAAGCCCTGCCTGCGCCGGGTCGAACGTGCTGCCAGTCACGCCGGGGCCGCTCCAGGTGCCGGTGCCCGTGCCGTTGCTGCCCGTCACGGTTGCCGTCAACTGAACAGGCGAAGCCGCACCACCGAGGCAAAAATCAGCAACCGATGCCACGTTGACCGTGAGCGTCGGGCAGCTTTCCGCATTGCAGC
>JACRAN010000123.1 GCA_016234735.1 Bacteroidota bacterium
TACAACAACGCGCAGGGTGCAGGTACCCGCAACTTCCAGTGGCGCAACGTGCCTTCCGCCATTGACCTCGGTGCAGAGGTGGAGGCCCGCCTCAAGTTGGACAAACTGGCCGGTTTCCTGCGGGATGTCATGCTGTTCGGCAACGTGTCCTACATCTACTCCGACGTGGACATCAGCACCCTGCCGGGTGCGAAGGAGCGCCCGCTGTTCGGGCAGTCGCCGTACCTCCTCAACGGTGGGTTGAACTACGACAACCGCAACCTGGGCATGGGTGCCACGCTGCTGTACAACCGCATTGGCCGCCGCATCTGGGTGGTGGGCCAAGACCAGTACCTGCACACCTGGGAAGCTCCCCGCACGGTGCTGGATGTGCAGTTGACAAAGCGGATCGGCGAGTTTGGGGAACTGAAATTGACGGTGGGGGACCTCTTGAACCAAGAAGCCGTTTTCTACCAAGACCAGGACGACAATGGGAAGTACAACTCGGATGGGGACACGAAAATCGTTGGGCAGAAGTTTGGAACGAACATCACACTGGGCTTCAGTTACCAGTTCAGCAAAGGATAATTAAGTTTTCGCTTTCGTGAAATTAAGCTTCGTGCAGCGCCGGGTGCCGGTGCTGCATTTTTTTGTAAAATATTGGTAATCAGTCCTCTGTCAAGCCTGCTTCGCCACCTCCCAATTGCTTTAAGTTGCTGATGGCCTTGGTATTCACGAGGATGTCCATTTGCTCCCGTGCAGTCTTGTTGAGGATTTCGAGGCGTTGCTCCTTGGGGCTGTCCCATTCCAGCAGCTTGGCGTTGAGCGATTGGAGATTGGCCAGCACGAGCAGTTGCTCGGTGGCAGCGTGGTCGCGCAGGTTGCCGGAGGCATCGGGGTTGGCGAGTTTCCATTCCCGTGCGGTCATTCCGAAGAGGGCGAGGTTGAGCAGGTCGGCTTCGCTGGCCTGGGCGTAGGCTTCGCGGCGGGTGTTCCAATCAATGATGGGCACGAGGTGCTCCCGCACTGCCTCGGTGTGGATGTACCAGTTGGCTTTGGCAAGCTGTCGCTTGAGGTTCCAGTCGAGGCCAAGGCGGGTGGATTCGTCGGTTTTTAGGCGCTGGAATTCTTGGGTCAGGTAAACGTAGAACTCTGGGCTGAGCCAGGTAGCGAATTGAATAGCGATGTCGCTGTGGGCGTAGGTGCCGCCGTATTTTCCCAACCTTGCTTCGATACCAACTGCTCCTGTCATTTCCTTCCATTTGCCAACAGACATCAAAAAAGTGTTTTTTGTAAATTCCGACTTGATGTTGACAAATTCCGGCAAGTTGAAATTCGGGTTGTGAACTTTTTCCCAAACGCCCAAAAATTCAATAGTGGAGCCGTTTCGCAGCCAGTTTCGGATATAATCCTTGGGGTCGCCTTCCATTCCCCTTGCCATATCTGTGAGGCAAATAAAATCTCCCAGAGTTTGAGAAAACAGGTTGATTTCTTTACCCAAAACTTTCAAAATCTTCATTCTTAAGCTTTTTGTTGCTTCTATTTTTAAAGTGGTGGAATTCCACCACTTTAAAACTTAATCCCTACGAAATCGAAGGGATTAGACAAGCAGATTTTCTAATCTGGTTGAATTCGACCAGATTTAAACCCCTCGAATTCGAGGGGTTTAAAACAGCCAATTCCATGCAAACACATGGAATTACGCTCCAAACGCCTCGATTTCGATGCCTTTAATTCCGTCGAATCCGCCGGAATTAAACATCACAAATCTCCACCCCCCGCCGCAGCGAGGCCATTTTGTCGGCATTTTTCGGGATGAACTCCTGTGCCACGTAGCCCTTGAAGCCCGTGTCGGCGATGGCCCGCATGACGGCAGGGTAGTACAGTTCCTGCGAGTCGTCGATTTCGTTGCGGCCCGGTACGCCGCCGGTGTGGTAGTGGCCGATATGGTCGTGGTGCTTGCGGATGGTGGCTATCACGTCGCCCTCCATGATCTGCATGTGGTAGATGTCGTACAGCAGCTTGAAGTTGGGCGAGCCGACTTTTTCCACCAACCCGACGCCCCAAAGCGTGTGATCGCATTGGTAGTCAGGGTGGTTCACCTTGCTGTTGAGCAGCTCCATGACGACCGTGATGCCTAATTTTTCGGCGAACTTGGCCAGCGGCTCCACGCCTTTGGCGCAAAAATCGATGCCGAGTTCATCGTCCAGCCCCTTGCGGTTGCCGGAGAAAATGATGATGTTCGGGATGCCGATGTCTGTCGCCTTTTTTGCCAAATCCATGTATTTTTTGTTCAACGCTTCGTGCAGCCCCGGCTGGTTGTAGCCCTCGCTGAGGCTGAGGTCGGGCACGGTGCCAACGGCGCAGGTGAGGCCGTATTTTTGCAGCACGGGCCACTCGGCGGGGGTGGTAAGTTCAATGGAAGTGATGCCCATCGGCTTCACCTGCTCGCAAAGTTCCTCCAGCTTCATGTCGCTGTAGCACCAGCGGCACACGGAGTGGTGGAGACGATTTACGATTTGGGATTTACGATTTACGATTTCGGGCGCTGCGGGGTTGCTGGCGCGGAGGCTCGGCAGTGCGAGCGCCCCGGCGGCTCCGATGGCGATGTTTTTCATGGCCTGGCGACGGTTTGTTAATTTATTCTGCATGGCTGAAATGTTTTGCCCAAAAATAGATTCCGAAATCCGAAATCCGAAATCCGAAATGGAGTCACCACTCAAACATCACGAACACGCTCGGCGTGGCTCCCGCCGCCAGCCGGTAGAGTTCCTTCAGGTTGTAGGTAGCTTGCGGCTGGTCGAGCGGCGGGGTTTCCAGCAGGTAGTCCTTGTCGAGCAGGTTTCGACGGTTGTAAAAATTGTAGATGGCGAGGCCGACCTTGCCCCGGTTGCCTGGCTTCTGCCACTTCCAGGTGGCACTGAGGTCGAGGCGAAGGATGCCGGGCAGGCGGGCCGTGTTCAGGCGGTCGAAGGTGAGGGCGAAGGTGAGGCTGTCGGCGGTGCAATCGGGGCAGGGCACCTGCACCACGGCGGGCACGGAGTAGGGCGTACCGCTGCGCAGGTGCCAGTTGGCGGCGAACTCCCATTTTTTCAGCGAAAAAGTGTTCACCCAGTTCCAGCGGTGGCGGATGTCGTGGCGGGCAGGGTAGGGTAGGCCGTCGTTCAGTTCTGGGAACTGCATCCCCACATCGCCGAGCGAGTAGGCCAGCCACGTGCTGAATTGGTGCCAGCGTTTGCGGAGCAAAACGTCCAGCCCCGTGGCCGTTGATTCCCCGTCGAACGCCCAGGGCCGCTCGAAGCCCTGCTCCACGCGCAGGTTGAGCGAGGTGAGGTTGCGGTTTTTTTTGCGGTAAAATTCCACGTCGAACAGCATGGTTTTCGACTCCACGCTGCCCCCCAGCGTCCACTGCCACAGCTCCTGCGCCGGGATGTTGTCGTCGGCGATGGCCCACAGCGGCTCGCCCACGCCGAGGTCGCCGAAGTCGATGATTTGGAACACGAACTGCCAGTAGCGGCCCAGCCCGGCCTTCACGGTGAGGTTGCCCTCGCCTTCCGGTTTTTTCCCGAAGGGAAGCCAGGCGAAACTCACCCTCGGCTCGGAGTAGAACAGCCCCCGTGCGGGCGAGTGGTTCTCGCGGATGCCGAGCATGAAGCTCAGGTTTTCGACGGGCTGGTACGCAAATTCCGCGTACAAAGTGTGCAGCCCGCTGCGCACCGTATCGTTCGACCAGAGGTTGCCGGCCAGCGTCACGGCATTGGTGTCGCGGTAAATCACCGCCGCCTCCTGCACCGCCAGTTGGTAGCCGAACGACATGCGGTGGCGGTCGCTCGCCTGCCAGTCGTGGTGCAGGTTGACCGAAAAATCAGTCATTGAATTGTTCGTGTTCCACTGGTAAATGAACGGGCGCTGGCGGTCCTCCTCGTTCCAGCGGAAGGTGTAGTCGTTCTTGTAGGCACTCAGCGCCACGTTGTATTTCACCTTGAAAACGGGTGACCACTCGGCGCTGTGCTGCCAACTCATGCCGAAGTTGCTGGCGGCGATAACATCCTCGGTTTCCGTGAAATACGTGCTGTCGTCGTAGGCGAACCGGTAGTCGAGGCGGTCTTCGGTGGTGTAGAGGCTGACCGCGTTTTCCCGCTTTTTTTTGCCCCGCCAACGCAGTTTCAGGTTGGCATCGCCGAAGCTGATGGCGGGGTTCCAGGTGATGAACTCGCTGTCGTTGACGGCCTGTTCCTGCAAGGCGATTTTGCCGTTTTGAAAAATCTGGTTGAAAAAATGCTTGTACGCCGTGCTTTGCAGCCCGTCCACGTAGCTGCGGCGCACGGCCACCAGCAGCGACATTTTCTCTTTTTTCAAAGGCACCTCCACGTAGCCCTGCACACTGAGCAGGTTCATGCCCACGCCCCACTTCGCCTTTTTGCCGTAGCCCGGCTTGCCGTGGATGTCGATGACGCTCGAATTGCGCCCGCCGAACTCCGCCCCGAAGTTGCCGCGCCACACGTCCACCTCGTCCACCACGAACGGGTTGAACGCATCGTACAGCCCGAAAAAATGGCCGGTGTGATAGACCGGGATGCCGTCGAGCAGCACGAGGTTCTGGTCGGGGGTGCCACCGCGCACGTTGAGACGGGAACCGCTCTCGTCGGCTGCGCCGATGCCGGGCAGCAGTTGCAGGGTGCGCAGCACGTCCGGCTCGCCCCAGCCGGGCAGCGTGGGCATTTTTTCTTTGTTGAAATGAAAACCGCCCTGCTCGCCCAGCCGCAGCATGTCGGTGGCGAAGTCCTGGATGAGCACGTCGGGCATGAGGTGCGTGGCAAATTTCAGGCGGAACTCCCGGCAGGGTTGGGCGAGCAGTTTTTCGACGGGCATCGCCTGCTGTTCATAACCTAAGTAGCTGATTATCAGGAAATCATCTTTGGTAAAATCACCTTCCAGCTTAAATTTCCCGTCGTCGCCGGTGGTCGTGCCGTGTGGTGTGTTTTTGACGTAGGCGGTGGCACCGGGCAGGGGTTCGCCGGTTTCGGCGTCAAGGACGGTGCCGCAGAGGGAGCAGGTGATTGGAGATTGGAGATTCGTGATTGGGGATTGGGAACCGGTTGCCTTTTTTAGCAGAACGTATTGATTGTCAACGATTTCAAAGTCAAGCCCGGTGCCCTCGAAGGTGCGCTGCATGGCCTCGCGGAGGGGCAGTTTTTTGAAGGACACCGAAATGCGGACACCCTCGATGGCCTCATCGTCGAACGAGAACGACAGACCGTGTTTTTTTTCAAAAAAATCGAGGACGGAATGGAGGTCGGTGTTGCGGAAGTTGGCGGAGAGGGTGGGAGAGGGCTGGGCAGCAGCGATTGTCCCGAAAAAGAGAAAAACTGGCAGCAGGAAATATTGTGGGAAGCGCATGGGCATAGGTCGGGCAGTTATTTCAGCTTTTTTATCTCTCCCAGACTCTTCGTCCGAATGATGATTTCCATTTGCTCTCGCGCCGTTCTGTTGAGGATTTCCAACCGTTGGCCCTTTGGGCTGCCCCACTGCAACAGTTTCGAGTTCAGGCTTTGGAGGTTCGACAGAATGAGCAGTTGCTCGGCGGTAGCATGGTCACGGATGTTGCCGCTGGCTTCGGGGCTTGCCAGCTTCCACTCGCGGGCGGTCAAGCCGAAGAGGGCGAGGTTGAGCAAATCGGCTTCGCTGGCCTGGTAAATAGCTTCTTTGCTGGTGTTCCAGTCGATGAGCGGCACCAGGTTTTCCCGCACGGCTGCCGAGTGGATATGCCAGTTGGTCTTGGCAAGCTGGCGGTGAAGGTTCCACTCGGTTTGCAGGAGGGTGGCTTCGTCTTCTTTCAGGCGCTTGAATTCCCGAACCAGGTACAGGTAAAACGAGGGGTTGAGCCAACTTGCAAACTGGACGGCGATTTCCTGGTGGGCGTACGTGCCGCCGTACCGGCCTGCCCTTGACGTGATGCCGATAGCGTTGGTAAGGTCAATCCAATCTTTCACGGACAAGATGAAGTCGCTCAGGCCGGTCTCCGTTCTAATTCGGTGGAAATCCACCGAATTAAAATCAGGATTGTTGAAACTCTCCCACAAACCGAGAAACTCGATATTGGAGCGGTTGCGGAGGTAGTTTTTGATGATGTCATTGGCGGGTGCCCTGCCATGAGAAGCGATGTCTGTGAGGGAAAAATAAGCGCCCTGGTCGTGCTGTTGCAGGCGGACTTCCACGCCCTGCACCTGTATGGTTGTTTGCTTGTTTGGCATGTCACTGTTTTCGCAAACATACAAAATGGTCAGAACACCCGTACCGTATCCCCCCGCACCTCGTACTTCAGGCGCATGGGGTCGCACACCATTTTCAGCGCTTTTTTCAAGTCCTGGTGGACGAACTTGCCGCTGAACGTGCGCTCGCCGAGGCTGTCCGTCAGCACCAGCACGCCGTACTGCCGCTCCATTTCCCCGAAAACCCGCTCCAACGGGGCGCTGCGGAAGGCGCTCTCGCCCTTGAACCAGGCCGGGTAAAAATTCAAACCGAGCCGGTCCTGCATCCGTCCGTTCAGCACCGTCACCTGCTCGCCTTTTTTCAGCAGCACCCGCTCGGTGCTTTCGGGGTTGATGACCTGCACCCGGCCCTCGGTGCATTTCACCTCCAGTTCCTCGTCGCGGGCGTACACGTTGAACATCGTGCCGACGACCTGCACCGTGCCCTGTTCGGTGCGCACGGTGAACGTTTTGCCTTTTTTTGCTTTGAAAAACGCCTCGCCTTCCAGCAGCACGTAGCGGTCGTCGCCCCAGGTTTTCGGTGAAAAATCAAGGCTGGACAAGGCGTTCAGCGTGGCCTCCGAGCCGTCGGGCAGCTTCACTTCCCGCTGCTCCCCGGCCTTCGTGGCGATGCTTTGGTCTTCGCCCATGCCGCCGGTGAACCACCAGATGCCCACGACACCCAGCAGCACGGCTGCGGCGATGGCAAGCCAGCGCATTTCGGATTTGCGATTTCGGATTTCGGCGATGATGGGCGTTGATTTTCCTGCTTCGGTTTGCGCGGCTTCGGGGGTTGCTTCCACCGTCTCTTCCTGCCCACTGCCCACTGCCGACTGTCGAACGGCCAACTGCGAAGCCAATTTCTGCCAGGCGAGGGTGGGGGAGAAGTCGGGCAGCGACAGACCTTCGAGGGCATCGAGCATCTCGACGTACTCCGGGTAGCCTTCGAGGTTGCGCAGGGCATCGAGGGCTTCGGGGGTCAGTTCCCCGGCGAGCCAGCGGGCCAGCAAGGTATCGTCATTGTCGTCGTTTACGGGTAAATTTTCCATTTCTTTTTCAAAGCGTTTCGATAAAAATCACTGGCAGCTCGTCTTGCCCGCCGTCAGGTCACGGTCCTTCAGGATGGCCGAAAAATGCTGCTCCATGGCCAGCGGGCAGACGTTGATCATAAAATCCTGTTCCGTCATCCGGTCGGTGTATTCAGTGAAAAAAACGGCTTTGCCGTGCTCGATGTAAACCTTGGCGTCCTGGTAAAAATCATCGGCGTAGGCATCCTCGGTCAGCAGCCAGTCGAAGCGGCCAACGAGGTCGGGTGCCAGTCCGGTGGCGTTTTTTTGGCCGATGGAGAGGCCCCGGCCGTGCGCCTCTTCGATGAGCCAAAGGCAGAAGGCTTTAGCATCGCTCTCGCTCAGGTCGAAGCCGGTGGCCGGGTTTTCGAAGCCGTCGATATTGTCGGGTTCCACGGCATCGAAGCCTTTGTGGCGCGCCATGTCGAGCCTGGCCCGCAGCACGGGCGCCAGCTTGTCTGTCTGGCGGATGTCAAGCCATTTTTCACCCTCCCAGCCGTCGTAGTCGTTGCCAATGACGCTGGCGGGGAAGTCCCCGGCATCGGGGCGGTAGTCTTCCACGGTGCCGACGGAGAGGTAGGCGACGACTTTTTTGCCTTGGGAATGGAGCTTGTCCACGACCTCCTTCGGGGTCGTAAATGCATCTAAATCAACTACTTGTACATCAAACTCGGCTTCCGTGCCCACTTCGTCGAGCTGCCAGTCGAACGTGAGGCCGGGGGCCGGTTTGAACCAGTCGCCCTCGGCGGGGTCAGTGGGTTCCTCGTCTTTTCCGCAGGAAAAAAGCAAGGTGGACAAAAGCAAAAAAAGGAAGCGTAGCTGCATGAAATGAAGGATTTTTTGAAAGAGTAAACGATTCGGGGCGGTGTTTCCCTACTTTCCTGGTCAAATGTTTCTCAGAATCTGCCGCAACTCCACCAGCGCCTGGTGCATCCGCTTCTCGATGGCCTTCACGCTGAGGTCGAGGTGCTCCGCAATCTGGGCGTACGTCATTTTGTCCATGCGGTTCATCAGGAAGACAATGCGCTGGTTTTCAGGCAATTGAGCGATGGCCTTTTCGAGGCGGTCTTGCAGTTCCCGGGTTTCGAGGTCGAAGTGGGGGTTCCCATCGGCGGCCTCGGCGGGCTGCGCCTGTCGTTGGAAGCGGAGCACGACCTGCCCGTGCTTTTTTTCGTCCAAAAAAAGATTGCCTGCGACGGCGAAGAGGTAGCCCTTGACCTTTTCCACCGGCACTTTGGCGCAGTCGCGCCACAGCCGCAGGAACGTCTCCTGCGCCAGGTCTTCGGCCTCGGTGGCACTGGCGCCTTTGTAAAAAAGGAAGTTGCGCACGTGCCGGGCGTGTGCGTAGAACAGTTCCCGGTAGGTGGGTTCGTGGCAGATGTTTTTTTGCGGAAGTGGTTCCATGTGTCGGGTGTCAAAGTAATTTTCTCAGATAACCGAGATGCTTGTAAAAATGGGAATTCAGGGCTGCTTCAAGTTCACCTTTGTCAAAAGAAACCATTTGTAGCATTCTCAAAACTGCCTGCTTGAGTGGATTCAAATCATTTTTTCAATGGCCTCCAGCATCGTCAGCAGATAAAGTAAGTTGTTGCCGCTAAACATAAATGAATTTTTTTTCTGCCCTGTAGCGGACGATGGGGTTCATAAACTCGAGGTTGACGAGGTCGATTTTCTGATGTTGCAGGATTTTTTTGATTCTTTTTTCAAATGCTTCCAATTGGCGCAGGTCAAGGAAACTGCCTTCACCAAGTTCGTAGAACAGGTCAATATCACTTTTTTCGTTGGCCCTGCCCTCCGCAACACTGCCAAAAATGCCAAGCCGCCTGATGCCGAACTCCTTTGAGAGCGACTCCTTGTTGCTGGAAAGTTTGGTTTTGATTATGTCTGGATTTGACATGACGGCGATTTTTTTCTTTGCAAAAATAGGTATTGTTTTACCTTTTCGGGCTGCTTGGGTTCAAAAAGCCCCCAAAGAAACTTTTTTGTTCTTAGGCCGGAAAAATCGGTAGGGTTTTTTCTGTCACTTTCGTTTTCCAACCAAACCTTTGGACAACACGGCACATCAGATTATCTTTGGCCGCGCATTTTCCAAACCGCCATTTCACAAAATCACAATACCACATGACTGTATCGACGCTTAACCGAAGGTCATTTTTCCAAAAACTGCGGAGCGCCTCCACCGGGAAACCGGAGGAGCGCACGGGCATTTTTGGGAAAGTGAAATCCCTGCTGCCCCCGTTGGAGCAGGAACTGCCGCTCGTGCCCCCGCCCACGACGACCATCGTCCTCAACGGCGGCCTCGAACCGTACCAGGGCCCCTGGGACTACGAACAGGCGGCCCACCTGCTGCGCCGCACGGGCTTCGGCGTGAAAAAAGCCGACCTCGACCTCCTGCTCACCCTGAACGTGAGCGATGCGGTCGACCACATCCTCGACGTGCCTGCCAACCCGCCATCGCCGCCGGTCAACAACTACTTCAACGGCGACTCCAACAACCCGGAAGGTTACGAAGACCCCATCGTGCCACTGGGGCAGGTCTGGGTCGATGCCGACTACGACGGCAACTTGGAAGGCTACCGCATCGAAAGTTTCCGGGGCTGGTGGTACGGCCTGATGCTCAATCAGGAGGCGAGTATCCTGGAGCGCCTGACGCTGTTTTGGCACAACCATTTTTCCACGCAGACGCAGGCGGTTTTTTACGGTAAAACCAACTACCAGCACAATGCGAAGCTGCGGGCAAATGCCTTGGGGAATTTCAAGGAAATGACGAAAGTCGTGACCCTTGAACCTATGATGCTCTACTACCTGAACGGCTACCTGAACAGCAAGGATGCCCCCGATGAGAACTACGCCCGCGAGTTGCAGGAACTTTTCACCGTCGGCAAAGACAACCCCGACCACTACACGGAGGAGGACATCGTTGCTGCCGCACGGGTGCTCACCGGCTGGCGCATCAATTTCGTGCAAAACACGACCTTCTTCTACGCGCTGGAACACGACCTGGAGGACAAGCAGTTCAGTTCGTTTTACAACAACACGGTCATCCAGGGCGGCATCGATGGCAACGCAGAATTGGATGCCCTGTTGGACATGATTTTTGCCAAAAACGAGGTGGCGGAGCACCTTTGCCGCAAGCTCTACCGCTGGTTCATCTATTACAACATCGATGCAGCGGCAGAGCAAAACGTCATCCTGCCGCTGGCGCAAATTTTCCGCGACAACAACTACGACATCAAGCCGGTGATGGAGACGGTGCTCAACAGCACCCACTTCTTCGATGCGCTGAACAAGGGTTGTTTCATCAAAACCCCAGTGGACACCGTGATTGGCACGTTGCGCAGCTTCAACCTGTCGATTCCAGGCACCACGCCCTGGGACGATTTTACGATGAAATATTACCTGACGTACTTCCATTCGCTCATGCAGATGCTGCCGGGCGACCCGCCCAACGTGGCGGGTTGGCAAGCCTTCCGGCAGTCGCCGCAGTATTACCGCATCTGGATCAACGGCGATACGGCCCGCAACCGGAACTACTACACCGACATCCTCTCATCGTACTACCTCGAAACGAACAACGACCAGTTGAAAATCGACCACATTGCGTTCGTGAGCCAGTTCGATGACCCCAGCAACCCGGTGAAGCTGGTGGACGACATGACCAAACTCCTGTTGCCACAGCCGCTTTCGGCAGCCAAGAAGACGTTGCTGAAAAGCATCCTCCTCTCCGGCCTGCCCAGCGACAGCTACTGGACGATTGCGTGGTTCGATTACATCAACGACCCGACCGACCCGATGGCCTTCGAGGTGGTCAACATCCGTTTGACGATTTTGACGAAGTACATCCTGAATTTGCCGGAGTATCAATTAGCGTAAGTGCAAAGGATTGAAGGATTGGAGGATTGAAGGGTGGGAAGTTTTACAGATTCCCATTCTTCAATCCTCCAATCCTCCAGTCCTCCAATCCTTCAAAAAAATGAAAAGAAGAAACTTCCTTCGCACGGCGGGGACCACCGCAGCCCTCACGCCGTTCATCCATAAAGGGTTCTCTATCAATCCCTTGGCCCGAAATTCCATCTTCGGGGCGTTGGGCGCTGCTGCCAGTATCAATGGCAAAAAGATGGTATTCATCGAACTTGCCGGTGGCAACGACGGGTTGAACACCCTCATCCCGCTCGACCAGTACGGCAACCTGTCGGCCCATCGGCCCAGCATTTTGATTCCTGAAAACAAGGTGCTGAACCTCCAGGGCGTGACGGCCACCGGCCTGCACCCTTCGATGACGGGCTTGCAGGAAATGTACAACGATGGCCTGGTGAGCATCGTGCAAAGCGTGGGCTACCCGGAGCAGGACTACTCCCACTTCCGCTCAATGGACATCTGGCAAACGGCCAGTGACAACAACCAGTTTTTCGATACCGGCTGGCTGGGCAGGATGCTGGAGGGCGAGTATCCAGGCTTCCCCGACGGCTATCCGAACCAGGACAACCCCGACCCGTTGGCCATCCAGATAGGCTCCATCATGCCGCTGGCATTCATGGGTTCGGCATTCCCGATGGGCATGAGCATCAGCAGCCCCGACTCGTTTTACGAGTTTGTAAACGACTTCGCAGAACCCACCCCGGCAACGCCCTACGGCGACGAGTTGGAGTACATCCGGGTGGTGATGCAGCAATCGCAGCAGTATTACGAATCAGTAAAAACCGCTGCGGACAACCAACCGGACAACCTTTCGAGCAAGTATCCGCCGGAGTATCAAAACAATCTGGCCGACCAGTTGCGCATTGTTGCCCGGCTCATCGGCGGGGGTCTGCAAACAGCGGTTTACATCGTTTCCGTGGGTGGTTTTGACACGCACAGCGAGCAAGCTGATCCGGGTGCGCCCGACCAGGGCTACCACGCAGATTTGCTCGGACGGGTGTCCGAAGCTATCGCCGCCTTCCAGGATGACATCCGGCTGATGGGCAAAGACGAAAACGTGGCGGGCATGACCTTCTCAGAATTTGGCCGCACCATCGCTGCCAATGGCAGCATCGGCACCGACCACGGCGCTGCTGCGCCGCTGTTCGTATTCGGCAAGGGCGTGAATCCTGGCATCATCGGTGGCAACCCGGACATTCCGCAGAACTTAGACGTGAGCAGTGATGTGCCGATGGCGCATGACTTCCGGCAGGTGTATGCCAGCGTGTTGCAGGACTGGTTCGGGCTTACCAACCTGGATGCCATCCTGTACCAGGATTTTGCCATCCTGCCCATTTTCAAAACCTCCACTGCGGCCAAGGAAACCCGTCCCGATGCGTTCAGCGTCGGCACCTTCCCGAACCCGGTGCGCAGCACTACGACCATCACTTTCAACAGCTTCAGCAATGCCAGCGTGGTCATCAACCTGCTGGATGCGCAAGGCCGTTTCATCGTGAA
>JACRAN010000121.1 GCA_016234735.1 Bacteroidota bacterium
CCAACCGGGGCGAAGATTTTCATACCAATATATGGTGTCACCACTTTGCAACAGGATATCGGGGTCGCCATCTGAATCGAAGTCGGCGGAGCGGGACCATGCGCCCAGAATGTCTGAGCGCAGTGTTTCGATTGCCCAATTTTGGGCAGTGGTAGTGGTAAGGTAAAATGGCAGTAGCCAGAGGATGGTGAGTAATGAAGTTTTCATAATTCCTGATTTTTTAAGTGATGGAAATTGGTGAATTCACCCCTCAAAAATACAGGAATACCAAGCCGTAATGGCTGGATTATCTTGTCAAAAAGCCGGACAAAACTTGCATTTTACGGTTTTCAGATACATAAATTTGGACAATGCTTCAGGAATAAGCTTGGCCGTACCTTCACTAATAGTGCCTGTAAAAGAAAGACCGCACCTCGCCGAATTGCGCGGCAGGAAATCAGTAAACCTTTACTACCATTATATCTTGGGCTTCCTCACATCCCCAGCACCGCCGGGTTCATCCCCATGTTGGAGAAACCGCCGTCGTGGTAGAGGTTTTGCATCGTGACCATGCGGCTGAGGTCGGAAAACAGGAACACGCAATAGTTGGCGCAAGCCTCGGCGCTGGCGTTGCCGAGCGGCGACATCTTGTCGGCGTAGTTGAAAAATTCCGTGAAACCCTTCACCCCGCTGCCCGCCGTCGTCACCGTCGGCGATTGTGAGACGGTGTTCACCCGCACCTTGTTGCGGGTGCCGAAGTGGTAGCCAAAGCTGCGGGCGAAGCTCTCCAGCAGTGCTTTGGATTCGGCCATTTCGCTGTAATCGGGGAACACCCGCTGCGCGGCGATGTAGGTGAGTGCGGCGATACTGCCCCAGTCGTTCATGGCGTCCTGCTTCCACAGCGTCTGCATCACCCGGTGGAAGGAGATGGCGCTGATGTCGAACGTGGTCTTCATGAAGTCGTAGTTCAGGTCGGTGTACTCCTTTTTTTTGCGGACGTTGAGCGACATGCCGATGCTGTGCAGCACGAAGTCGATTTTGCCGCCAAAATGTCCGGTGGCGTTTTTGAAAAGGTTTTCCAAATCCTCCTGCGAGGTAGCGTCTGCCGGGAAAACCGGGGCTCCCAGTTTTTCCGAAAGTTCATTGATGGCACCGAACCGCATCGCCACCGGCGCATTGGTCAGCACGATGCTGGCACCCTCCTCGTGGCAGCGCTCTGCCACTTTCCAGGCGATGGACTGTTCGTCGAGTGCGCCGAAAATGACACCGGTTTTTCCTTGTAGTAAGTTGTTTGACATGCTTTGTAGTTATGAGTTATGAGTTATTGGTTATGAGGCCAACTCATAACTCATAACTCATAACTCCAAATTAAAGCGTTCCCCTCAGTTCCTGCTCCCGCTCGATGGCCTCGAAAAGTGCCTTGAAATTGCCCTTCCCGAACGATTTTGCACCGGCCCGCTGGATGATTTCGTAGAAAACCGTTGGGCGGTCCTCCACCGGTTTCGTGAAGATTTGGAGCAGGTAGCCCTCCTCGTCGCGGTCAATCAGGATGTTCAGTTTTTTTAGTTCCGCCAGGTCTTCGGCGATGTGGCCGACCCGGTCGGGCACGTCGTCGTAGTAGGTGTCGGGCACGTAGAGGAAGTCCACGCCGTTGGCCCGGAGCTGGCTCACCGTGCCGATGATGTCGTCCGTGGCAACGGCGATGTGCTGCACCCCGGCGCTGCGGTAGAAGTCGAGGTACTCCTCGATTTGCGATTTTTTCTTGCCAGCGGCGGGTTCGTTGATGGGGAATTTGATGTAGCCGTTCCCGTTCGACACCACCTTCGACATCAGGGCGGTGTACTCGGTCGAAATGTCCTTGTCGTCGAAGGTGACGAGCAGCTTGAAGCCCATCACGTCTTCGTAAAATTTCACCCACTTGTTCATCGTCCCCAGTTCCACGTTGCCCACGCAATGGTCCACGTGCTTCAGCCCGACGGGCTTGGCCGGGTAGGCGCTCTCCCGTGCCGTGAAGCCGGGCATGAACGGCCCGCCGTACCCGCTGCGTTCCACGAGCGTGTGCCAGGTTTCGCCGTAGGTTTTGATGGCGGCCAATTTCACTGTGCCGTATTCGTCTTCCAGCGTCACGGGTTGCATCACCCCTTCGGCTCCCCGCTCCACGGCGGTGCGGAAGGCATTTTCGGCATCGTCCACCCAGAGGGCCAGCACCTTCACGCCGTCGCCGTGGAGGGCTACGTGCTTCGCAATTTCGTGGTCAGGCGACAGGGCTGCCGTCAGCACGAGCGTGATTTTGCCCTGGCGCAACACGTAGGAGACCTTGTCCCGGCAGCCCGTTTCCGGTCCCCGGTAGGCCACTAATTTGTAGCCGAACGCCGCCTGGTAGTACATGGCCGATTGCTTGGCATTGCCCACGTAAAATTCGAGGTGGTCGGTGCCGTTGATGGGAAAGGTGTCTGTCCCGATAGCTATCGGGGCGATGGGTTTGGACTTGGTAAGGACTTCCATGTTTGATTTTCTTCTTTTTGTGAAAAGTGCGGGGCAAAGATAGGATTTCATCGCAGCCGTTTTGTCAATCAACCGCCTATAATTTAGAATCGTTGAAAAACTGTTTCCTCCAAAAATACATGCCCGAAGCCACCGGCGCATCGGTTAAGGAATCACCACCAATTGGGATAAACCCTTTGAGAAATTTTGCCTCCTATTTCCTTTTGAACCGCTGATGAAAATAATCTGCCCCGATTATCCAAAAAGTTCTGATTTTCACCCCGCTTAAAACCTGCTTGGCAAAACAATCAGAACTTGCAAAATCACGGATTTTCGAATACAGCTGAGGTCATACAAGCGTTAGGGCAAGGACAGGGTGATGTCATTGGGAGCCTTTACGACCATTTCATGGATGATTTCCTGTCGTGGTCTGGCAAGCGTTTTCAGGGTAACCGGGAAGACTTTGAGGATGCCTGGCAGGATGCGGTCATTGTCTTTTATGAAAACGTCGTGTCGAAGAGACTAACCTCGCTCCGCTGCGAACTCCGCACCTATTTGTTCGCTGTCGGTTACAAACGCTTGCTGAAAAACCACCGTAAGATGAAGCGCTTTTTCTGGCGGGACACCATTGACGATGCCATTCTGCGAGACCACGAAATTGCTACTTTTTCTTGGGACGAACCTTGGGCGGAAGAGCGAAAAATACTGCTCGCCGCCATCGAAAAACTGCCGAAGCAATGCCAGGAAATTTTGTTGAGCAGGTATTACGAAGAAAAAGACCTCCAGGAAATCCAAATTAAATTCAAATACAGTTCCCTCAACACCGTGAGCGCCTCCTTGTCGAGGTGTACCAAGCAGTTGAAGGACATCATTGAAGAAAAAATGAGCCGCCATTGAACGGGGATCAGTGAGCGGCAACTAAGATTATGGCTGAAAAAGAACTTGAACTGATCGAGCAATATTTGCGCAACGAACTGCCCGAGGCCGAACGGGTTGCCTTTGAACAAAAGATGGCAGCCGATGCAGCATTCCGGCACCAGGTCGAACTGCATGGGCGTACCGTCCAGGCCGTTCGCCTGAAGGGCAGACAGGCGTTGAAGGACCGGCTGAAGGAGCGCCCCAAGCCTGTACCTGGGGATTGGCAAGCCAAGCGGCGGCGGCGGCTTTTGGTTGCGTTGCTGGCAGTAGCGGCACTGTCGGTCTTGTGGTGGAAAACGGGCCCCCGCACTGCCAATCAAAAAAACCCGGCGAATACGACAACCAACCAAGTTGATACCGTTTCAAAACCTCCTGCCGGGACGCAAACCCCGCTCGATGCCAAGGGAAAGCCTTCCCAAACTTCACCTCCTTCCACAAAGCCGCCAATCGCTGGCCGGCAAATGGATACTGGGAAACTTTTCGCTGCTTATTTCGAGGCGTACAAAGACGAAACGCTCGACCCTTCCTTTCGAGGTTCCGACGACGAGGCGACGCCTTTCGACCGCTTTCAGCAGAGCTATTGGGAAGGCCGGCATGAAGCGGCATTGTCTGCTTTCGAGGAGCTTACGCCTGCGTTGAAGAGGAATAACAACCTGCTGTTCCAAAAAGCAAATTCGCTGCTGGCCGTGGGCGATCCGAGAGCGGCTTCCGCTATTTTTGAAGACATCATTGCCAACGGGCGCTCCCGATTCCGCTCGGAAGCTGAATGGTACCTGGCGCTTTCCTACTTGAAAATGGGCGAGCAGGGAAAGGCAGATTCCCTGCTGAAAAAGTTGGCAGCGGATGAAAAAAACGCCCGGCAAAGCGACGCAAAAAAATTGCTTGACGAACTCGAATAAGCTCCGTAGCTTTAAGAGGTATTTGTACTGATTGATTAGGTTATTCCCCTCGAATTATGCTCCAAAGACAAAAAAAAAACTTGTTTTTGAGCATATTTACGGGTACAACCTAACAAATTAGTACAGGTATTCGCTTGGAAATCAATTTTGCTACTCTAAATCTCTTGCCATGAAAACATTCATTTTTTCCTTCCTCGTTTGTGTTCCTTTTTTTGTTTTTGGTCAGGTTGTGGATACGGTAGATGTCATTCGGCAGGTGGATAGCCTAAATAAGGTCTCCCGCACCTTAACTGGGCAGCGAGATTATGACAAAGCCCTTGAAGTAAATGCCGCCGCAGAAAATCTCGCTCTGGGAAAGCTGGGTCGGGAGTCAGCCGCGTATGGAAATTGCTGCTATATTCATGGAAGGGTTAATTACTACAAACAGGATTACTTCGAAGCAGAAAAGTGGTACCTCGAAGCCAAAGGAATCCGAGAAAGAGTAGTGGGAAAAGAGAATACCGACTTTGCAAAAATTCTAACTAGCTTGGGAGTTCTGTACTGGAGCATGGGTAATTATGAAAAAGCTGAAACCTTCTACCTCGAAGCTAAAGGAATCCAAGAAAAAGTAGTGGGCAATAAAAATACTGATTATGCAAAGAGCCTGAACAACTTAGCATTATTATATGGAGACATGGGCAATTACGAAAAGGCGGAACCGCTTTACCTCGAATCCAAAGCCATCTACGAAAAGGTTCTCGGCAAAGAGCATCCTGATTATTCCCAGAGCCTGAACAATTTGGCGAATTTGTATGCAGATATGGGCAATTTCGAAAAGGCGGAACCGCTTTACCTCGAATCCAAAGCCATCTACGAAAAGGTCCTCGGCAAGGAGCATCCCGAATATACACAGTGCCTGGGCAACCTAGCGATTTTGTACCAGGATATGGGCAACTACGAGAAAGCAGAACTCCTCTACTTTGAAGCTAAATCCATCTACGAAAAAAACCTCGGCAAAGAGCATCCCGAATATGCAAGCATCTTAAACAACTTAGGTATATTGTACTTTTCCATGGGCAATTACGAGAAAGCCGAACCCCTCTACCTCGAAGCTAAAGACATCCGGGAAAAAGTCCTCGGAATGGAACATCCAAAATATGCAGGGAGCCTGAACGAACTGGGGATTTTGTACCAGGAAATGGGCAACTACGAAAAATCTGAACCTCTCTTTCTCAAAGCAAAAGCCATCTACGAAAAGACCCTCGGCAAGGACCATCCACGCTATGCGAATAGCTTAAACAATTTGGGAATTTTTTATTGGCGCTTGGGCAATTACGAAAAAGCCGAACCCCTCTACCTCGAAGCCAAAGCCATCCGGGAAAAAGTCCTCGGAATGGAGCATCCCGACTATGGGTGGAGCTTGAATAATTTAGGGCTTCTGTACCATGACATGGGCAATTACGAAAAGGCTGAAACTCTTTACCTCGAGGCTATAGCTATCTTCGAAAAAAACCACGGCAAACAACATCCCGACTACGCAGTGAGTCTGGACAACTTGGCGCTTTTGTACCAAGACAAGGGCAACTACGAAAAGGCTGAAACTCTTTACCTCGAATCCAAAGCCATCTACGAAAAAACCCTCGGCAAGGAGCATACCGCCTATGTGGCGAACCTGCACAAGCTGGCTTCGGTGTATAATAAGTTAAGTAATTTCGATAAATCAGTGTCTCTTTATGCAGAAGCTGCCAACTTAGACCAGTTTTTATTTACCAGAGCCTTGCACCATCTTTCAGAGCAAGAATTAAATCAATACCTACTTAAGTTTAGAGAAAACCAAGATAGAATTTTTTCCTTCGCCCAGCTAGCGCCCAATCCAACTCGAATCATCTCAATATTCTACAATAATAACCTCTTTTACAAAGGCTTCCTTCTCAATTCGGTTAATCAAATCAAACGCTTGGCACTCGCTGATTCTATTTCTACAGAAAAATTTCATTTATTGAAGTCTTTCGATATCCGCCTCGCTGCCGAATATGTCAAACCCATTGCCGAGCGCCAGCATTTAGAAGAACTGGAAGGCAAAGCTAATAGCATCGAAAAAGACCTCGTCCGAACAGTAGCAGGTTTCGGAGAAGCGCAGCAGCAAGTCAACTGGCAAGAAATCCAGGCGCGACTCAAGCCGGATGAAACAGCTGTCGAATTTGTAAGCTACAATTACTACAATCCCAAATTCACCGACAGCACCATGTACGCTGCCCTGCTGCTCCGCCCCGGCGATTCTTCGCCCCATTTCATCCCCCTTTTCGAAGAAAAATCCCTCGACAGCCTCCTTCAAACCCAGGGCGAGCGGAGAGCAGAATATGTCTCCAACCTGTACTCCCTTGCCGAACGAGGAGCAAAACCACTCGGCACACCTCAAAAATCACTGTATGAGCTGCTCTGCCAGCCGCTGGAAAAAGAATTGGCAGGAGTACAAACCATCTACTTTTCCCCCTCCGGCTTGTTGCACCGATTGAATATTGGCGCCATTCCAATCAATGACGAGGAGACCATTGCCGACCGCTACCGATTGGTCGAATTGGGCAGTACCAGGCAGTTGGTGATTCCATCCGAAGTGAAGGTTACCAATCAAGAGGCGCTGCTTTTCGGCGGCATAAAATATGAAATGGACAGCACGGCCATCTCCCAGGCAAATGATGACTTAACTTCCGAAACGGTGGCCAGTACCAGGGGTGAACTCAGTTTTACCTACGCTGATTCCACGCTACGTGGCGGCACTTGGAGCTACCTCAAATGGACGGACAAGGAGGTGACTGCCCTGGAACCAATTTTGGAAGCAGGCGGCATTCAGGCAACGACCCGTCGAGGCTACACTGCCACCGAGGAGGCTTTCAGAACCATCGGCAGGGACAAACCCTCTCCTCGAATTTTGCACATCGCCACGCATGGCTTCTTTTTTCCAGACCCCAAAGACAGGAATGAAGGACGAGGGACGAGGGATGATGAACCCATTTTTAAAATTTCCGACCATCCGATGATTCGTTCCGGCCTCATTTTAGCTGGCGGAAACCACGCCTGGCAAACCGGCAAGCCAATCAAGCCGGACATGGAGGACGGCATACTCACTGCCTACGAAATCAGTCAGATGAACCTGTCGAACACCGAACTGGTCGTGCTCTCCGCCTGCGAGACGGGCCTCGGCGACATCAAGGGCAACGAGGGCGTGTACGGCTTGCAGCGAGCCTTCAAAATCGCCGGGGCGAAGTACCTTATCATGTCGCTGTGGCAAGTACCCGATTACCAGACGCAGGAGCTGATGACCACGTTTTACAAAAGATGGCTGGAGGATAAAATGACCATACCAGATGCCTTCCGTTCTGCCCAAAAGGAAATGCGGGAGAAATATCAGGATCCTTATTATTGGGCGGGGTTCGTGCTGGTGGAGTGAGTATATTTCTGTCACTGCCCTACCTTCTATCTTATACTTGGCGCCAATAGGTTTTGTGCATTTGCACGGCGGAGATTTCCGAAATCTCAAAGATTTCGGAAATCTGGTTAGCACAAAACCTATTGGTGCGCAGTATAAAAAATCAATACCTGCTTGTCGCAGCCAAGGATTCCAATGACAGAAACCAAAGGTTAAGCAAAAAGCAATTATAGCCTTTTGCTCCATTGATGATTCTCAGGATTTTTTTTTTCAAATAAGCTTCCACTCTTGTTAATGTTTTCAGCCCTTCTGGAATCAAAAGAAAAGAACCAATAATTTAACAAGCTGATATGATTTCAGCACCACATGTATTCTATACTTGGCTACAATAGGTTTTGTGCA
>JACRAN010000125.1 GCA_016234735.1 Bacteroidota bacterium
CGGGTGAAGCAAAAACGGGCGTTCTCGGTGCAGTACCACCCCGAAGCATCGCCCGGCCCGCACGATGCCCGCTACCTGTTCGACGATTTTGTGAAAATGATGGTGGAGGCGAAGCAGGAGGCCAGCGTTGCCGTTTGAACCGTTCAACAATCAACAACTATCAATCAACAATAAAATAAATGAGCGCAATTTTAGACATCATCGCAAGAGAAGTCCTCGATTCCAGGGGCAACCCGACGGTAGAAGTCGAGGTTTTGACGGAAGACGGTTACTTTGGCCGGGCCGCTGTGCCTTCCGGCGCATCGACCGGAAAATATGAAGCCGTGGAACTGCGGGACGGCGACAAAGACCGCTACTTCGGCAAGGGCGTGCAGAAGGCGGTGGACAACGTGGAGGAAATCATTTCCGACCACCTCATTGGCGAAGAAGTGACCGACCAGCGCTACCTCGACCAGCTCATGCTCGACCTCGACGGCACTTCCAACAAAAGCAAACTCGGCGCAAATGCCATCCTCGGTGTGTCAATGGCGGTGGCCAAAGCTGCCGCCGAAGAGTGCGGGCTACCGCTCTACCGCTACATCGGCGGGGCGAACGCCCACGTGCTGCCAGTGCCGATGATGAACATCCTGAACGGGGGCAGTCATGCCGACAACGGCATTGATTTCCAGGAGTTTATGATTTTGCCGGTCGGTGCCGAAAGTTTTTCCGAAGGGCTTCGGATGGGCGTGGAAGTGTTCCACCACCTGAAAAACGTGCTGAAAAGCAAGGGCTACTCCACCAACGTAGGCGACGAGGGCGGCTTCGCCCCCAACATGAAATCGAACGTGGAAGCCATCGAGACGGTTCTGGAAGCCATCGAAAAGGCAGGCTTCGTGCCGGGCGAAGACGTGATGATTGCTTTGGACCCCGCCGCCTCCGAGTTCTACGATGAAGAAGCCGGGGTTTACCATTTAAAAAAATCCACCGGCGACAAGTTGACTTCTGCCGAAATGGTGGCCTTCTGGACGGACTGGAGCAAAAAGTACCCGATTTTTTCCATCGAAGATGGCATGGCCGAGGACGACTGGAAGGGCTGGGGCGACCTGACCAAATCCATCGGCAAACGCATCCAACTCGTCGGCGACGACCTGTTCGTGACCAACACGGTGCGCCTCCAGCAGGGCATCGACAAGGGCATCGCCAACTCCATCCTGATAAAAGTGAACCAAATCGGCACCCTCACGGAGACCATCAACGCCGTACACTTGGCCACCCGCCATTCCTACACCTGCGTGATGAGCCACCGCTCCGGCGAAACCGAGGACACCACCATCGCCGACCTCGCCGTAGCGCTGAACACCGGCCAAATCAAGACCGGCTCCGCTTCCCGCTCCGACCGGATTGCGAAGTACAACCAACTCCTGCGCATCGAAGATGAACTGGGGGACATGGCCTACTACCCCGGCAAGGCGCTGCTGACGAGGTGATGGCCTGCTGGTTTGCTGAACGAAGAAGCCCTGTCGGAATACGGATTTCCGGCAGGGCTTTTTGTTTGCGAATCAAACTCTTCAATTTTCAAAAACGCAACGTCAGGCTCCCTGCTATCACCGTACCCAACTGGCTGAAATGCGAGCCGTCATACGTCAGGATGTGGTAGCGGTTGTTGAACGTGATGTAGTTGCGGTTCACTTCCACAGCGGCGGCGTCTTTCAGCACGGCCTCGCCAGCGGCGTTCAGCGCCTCGAACTCGTACTCTGGCAGCACGTTCAGGAGGTTCTGCACGGTCACGCCGAAGTTGAGGTTTTTCGACAACTCCACATTGACGCCGAGGTCGGTGACCACTTTGGGCTGGAACACCGTTTTCAGGTTCGCATCGAGGCCGGCCTGGCGGAAGGTGGTCGGCCCGAACAGCGTGTTGTTCAGGTTGATGTTGAACTTGCCGATGTTGTAGTCGAAGCCGAGGATGACCTTGTATTCTGGGCGGGAGGAAAACAACAACGCTTCCTGCGTAGCATCGAAGATACTTTTTCCAGCGTCCTCAATGAGTTTCGGGTTTATCACGTCGCCGTCGAGGCCGTTTTCGATGACGTAGTTGCCGGCGAGGTTCACCGTCATTTTACCGGAACCGAGTGCGATATTGCGGTAGCTGGCAACGAAGTCAAGGCCACTGGTTTTGGTGTTCAATCCGTTGGAGAAAAAGCTGATGGCAACGATGCCGTTGTCTTTCAGGATTTGACCAAGCGTGGTCGTCGTGTCCGATTCAGCGATTTCAGAGCCGAGTACGATGCGGTCTTCCACTTTGATGCTGTAATAGTCGAGGGTAAGGCTCAGGTTCCTGTTTGGGTTCAAACCTATGCCGGCGGTGAAGTTTTTGGACTTTTCAGCGTCTAACGGCGGTACACCGAGCACCCTTGCCTGCAAACTGCGGTTGTTGACGATGCCTTTGGTCTGGATGCCCTGGCCCGGCACGAAGCTCTGCTGCGCAATCTGGAGGTAAATCTGGTGCAACATCGGCGCACGGAACCCCGTGGAGTACGAAGCACGAAGGGTCACTTTGTCGTCCATGAACTTGTAGCGGGTACTGAGTTTATAGACGGTCGTGGAGCCGAAGTCGCTGTAATTTTCAAAACGCAGCGTTCCGTTCACCAAAAAGTCTTCGGTGATGTCGTAGCCCAGATCAATGTACCCCCCCACGTTGGAGCGGGTGTTGGTGGTAGCGTTGGCTTCGCCGGTGCCGGGGAACGAATCGGTGCCCTTGCCCACGATGGAAGCGGTGTCGCCTTTCAGGATGGTATAGGTTTCCTTGCGGAACTCCATGCCGATACCGAAGTTCAGCCCATCCGTGAGCATTTTCGACACGTCGATGTTCCCAACGTTGTGCTTGAACTCGTAGCCGCCTGGCTTGAATACCAGCGGGCTGTTGATGCCGAGGCTGCGGTTGCGGGAGTTGGCAACGGTGTAGAGCTGCTGGTTGCCGCCAACGGTGAAGCTGACGTCCGAGTTCCAGCCGTTGTTTTCCGAACGGAAACCGATGGTGCCGTTGTAGTCGGTCAGGTCGCCCTCGAAGGTCGGGACATAACCGAGGTAGTCTTCTCCAGCCTGGTCGGCCAATAAAGCATAGGGATTGTCAACCACTCCATCCGCTCTTTCCGAGCGGGGCCGCCAGTACGGGGTGCGGTAGTTGGCGAAGCTGTTCACTTTTTTATAGACGTAGGCGGCATTGGCGTAGGCTTCCACATTGTCGGAAACAGGAAGGCCCGCATTGATCAGAAAGCGGGAAGACGTTTTTTCCGGGTCGCCGTTGATGTTGCCAGCATCGGGTTTCACCTTCAGGAAGTTGTTCACATCGCTGATGTCGGCACCGAAATCGCTGGATTCGCCTACTGCACTCACCTTGCCCGGGCGGTTTGCCAAGGCCTGGCGCGACAGGGCCATCGTGTAGTTGATGAAGCCTTTTTTCAGAAAACTTGCGCCGTTGTTCAGGCTCAGGCCGATCATCTCGCCGTCGCCCTCCGCTGTGATGCCGGCGTTCAAAGAAACCGAGCCGCCGTCCTGCCGGTCTTTCAAAATGATGTTCATAACGCCTGCGATGGCATCGGAGCCGTACTGCGCCGAGGCCCCGTCCCGCAGGATTTCCACCCGTTTGATGGCATCGGTGGGGATGGCCGAGATGTCCGCTCCACCCTCGCCCCGGCCGGGGGAGGTCTGGATGTAAATCAACGAACTCATGTTTTTGCGCTTGCCGTTGATGAGCACCAGCGTACGGCTGGGTCCCATGTTCCTGATTTCGTAGGGGTCGAGCAGCGAGGTCGCATCGTTCACCGGGGTCTGGATGGAGTTGAACGAAGGCACCCGGTACTGCAAGGCCCGGTCGAACGTCGTCTGGCCCGTGCTGGCGAGATCTTTCGATGAAACGATGTCGATGGGCAGCGGGGAGTCCGTGATGGTCCGCTGCGAGGTGCGGCTACCCACTGAAACGACCACCTCGGTGAGGTTGGTGGCTTCCGATTCCATCACCACGTTCAGGGTCACGTTGCTCCCTCCCACGCTTACCGACTGCGTTTGGGAGGCGTACCCGATGTAGGAAAAATTCAGGCGGTAAGTGCCCGGGGCCATCGAAAGGGCGTAGCCGCCATCCCCTTCGGTAACCGTACCTGTACTTTGACCCTCGATGACAACCGTCACCCCGATCAAAGGTTCATTTTGGCTGTCGGTCACCGTGCCGGAAACCGTGCGGTTTTGTGAAAAGGCGGTCAGCCCGCTAACCATCAGCAAAAAGGTCAGGAAAAGTTGGTTAACTTGTCTCATACTCAAACTTTTTTAGTGAGAAAAAAATGTTTCTTACGAGGCAAAATTACTCCCGGAATTGAAAGTTTATACTTTCCCGACAAATAAAATATCAACGTGTTCTTCTTACACCAAAGGAATCGTCGCTATCCATTTTTCAACCCGATTTTTTCTTTTGCGTTGACTGAGGCGACACCTTTTCCACCATCGGTGTAGTCAAATATCCCGAAACAACAATGTGAAAAGATGTCGCCTCAGTCATTTCCCGATGTTGCCAATTTCCTGTTGGTTCTAATTCTCGAATCCACGTTTTTTTTAAAAATGACCGGGCAGGCAGAAACGAAAAAAAAAACTTCCTTTGCAATTCAATTGCGGAGGTTTAGAAAGTTGGTTCACGACGGCTAAGGGTGAATTGTGATAAAATACAGTATTCGGCATGGAGAGAGTGGGTTATCAAACCCCGCTGGTTCCGGTCATTGATTTTTATTCCAAACCAGCGGGTTTGATAACCCGCTCTCTCAAAAAGGGTTGCGTTTTTAACCCAAAGCCGTCGTGAGCCAGAAGGTTTAGAGGGTTTAGACTAAACCTACTAAACCCTCTAAACCTCCCTAAACTTCCTAAACCTGTCATTTCCTATGAAAATGCTGACAACCTGCCTCGCAGCCACCGTACTTGTACTCAGCGCCTGCCATTCAGCGGGTGACCTATCCACCAAAACGCAAAATCAATCTCAACCAATGGAAGAAAACATCACCAAATCCCCTTTCGGCACCCTGCCCGACGGCACGTCAGTTGACCTCTACACCCTAACCAATAAAAACGGGTTGGAGGCAAAAATCACCAACTACGGCGGCATCGTCGTTTCCCTGAAAACCCCTGACCGCAACGGCAAATTCGAGGACATCGTGCTGGGCTACGATTCGCTGGCGCAATACGTGGCCGACAACCCCTACTTCGGCGCCATCGTCGGGCGCTACGGCAACCGCATTGCCAAAGGCAGATTCACCCTCGAAGGCAAGACCTACACCCTCGCCAAAAACAACGGCGAAAACCACCTGCACGGCGGGCTGAAGGGCTTCGACAAAGCGGTGTGGGAGGCTTCGCCTTTCAAAGCTAACGGCGGCGTCAGCCTGACATTGAGCCGTATCAGCCCCGACATGGAGGAGGGCTACCCCGGCAACCTTGAGCTCCGGGTGATTTACAGCCTCACCAACGACGACAAGTTTCAAATCGAATATTCGGCCGCTTCGGATAAAAGTACGCACATCAACCTCACGCACCACAGCTACTTCAACCTCACGGGCAATGCGAAACGGGACATTCTCGGGCATGTGCTCAACATCAATTCGAGGGCCTACATGCCGGTGGATTCAGGGCTGATACCATTGGGTTTTTATAAAATGCTGGCAGGCACTCCCTTCGATTTCCAGCAGCCGAAACCCATCGGGCAAGACATCAACGCCGCAGATGAACAGTTGAAATTCGGGCAGGGCTACGACCACTGCTGGGTGTTGACCCGGGAGGCAGCAGCCATTCCCGACGGGAAAATGTTCCTGGCTGCCACGGTGTACGAGCCGGAAAGCGGCAGGGTCATGGAAATCAGCACGACCGAGCCGGGCATCCAGTTTTATTCCGGCAATTTCCTCGATGGAAAATACAAGGGAAAAGGCGGCGTGGTTTACCAGGACCGCTGGGGCTTCTGCCTGGAAACGCAACACATGCCCGACAGCCCGAACCACCCCGAGTACCCACCAACGGTATTGTCACCGGGGTTCATTTACTCCTCGGCCACAGTACATAAATTTTCGGTGAAATGAAGCTGTGGTGCTGCTGAAAAAAATCCCTGCCCACTAAAATGATGTCTTTTCGATGAAAAACCATTTTCTTTGCCCATTCAAAAACCAAACACGCACAGCACTGTTACCTCAGCAACAAAGGATTGAACATGGAATTTTCAAAAACCGCCAGTCTCATCATTTATCGCATCCGGGAAAAGGGCCTCGAAGTTTTCATGCTCGACCGTGAAAAAGAAAACGGCCTGTGGCAGTTGCCCAATCATGTCACCGCTCAGGCTAAGGCGCTGCCGCTTGAGCACGGTGAGAAAATCATCACCCTCGACCCCGTGCAGGCCGATGGGAAATTGGAGGAAGGCATCGCCGTGGAAGGCGATTGGCACGACATCCCCTCCCTGAAATCGCTGCTGATGCAGGATGTACAGTTCATGAAAAATCAAATCAAGCTGATGGGCAACGATGCGATGGAAAAAGGTGCCTTCATTGCCATCAAGGAAGCCTTCAAACGGGTAGCACCACACCAGTACGAGATGTTGAAGGAACTGAAAGACATCGTCACAGACCGGAATTCCGTGAAGGATATGTGAAAACGGTGGACGGTAGAGGGGAGACGGTGGACGGTTTCCCAAAACAGAGGCCCGGTGTTGTGACAC
>JACRAN010000126.1 GCA_016234735.1 Bacteroidota bacterium
GAAAGCGACTGGCCGTTGTAGGTAACGCTGCTGCCCGCACAAGCTGCCAGGGTCAGGTTGCTTGAAAAAATCGGCAATTCAACGACCGTCACGGTTAGCACGGAATCGCAGCCATTGGCAGCGGTAAACATGAATTGTGTGCTGCTGCCCGGTGCGAGGTTTTGGCCGTTGAAAAGTACGGTTTCGCCGTCGCAGGCCGACAGTTGCAACGAGGCAGTGGCATTGGGCAACTCCACCACCGTCACCGTCACCACGGAATCGCAACCCAGGAACGTATTGAACGTGAAGGTACTGGTGGTGCCCGCCGACAGCGGGATGCCGTTGTACAGCACGGTTTCGCCGTCGCAGGCCGACAATTGCACCGAGGTTTGGGCGTTGTTTGCCACCGTCACGGTGACGAACGCCGTGTCGGTGCCACAGTAGTTGGATGCCACCACGAAGTAGTTGGTGGTGCTGGTCGGACTGACGTTGATGTTGGGGCCGTTGATGCCGCCGGGGTACCACACCACCATGTCTGCATCGGTGGTATCGGCTTGGAGTGTCGTGCTTTCGCCCTGGCAAATGGTCTCGTCGGGGCTGGCATCCACGGTGGTGAACGGGATGGAAATCACCACGATTTCCACTGTCGTGTCCCCGCAGATATTGGAGCCGGTGGCGGTGTACGTCATGGGCGACATCGTCGGAATATCGACCAGAAATGGCCCGACATCGCCTGTGTTCCAGACGATGAAGTCCACATTCTCCTGATTGACGTTCAATATGGCCGGTGTCCCTTCGCAAACTTCAACTTCATCCTCCAGCGGCGTCAGCACCGGCAAGGGGTCAATCACCACGTAGATGGTCGTTGTCGTTTCGCAACCGGCATTCGCAGCCGTGATGGTGTAGAGTTGGTTTTCAGGAGGGGAGACGGAAATCGTGTTGCCGGTCTGCCCGCCCGGACTCCAGGTTACGGTTTCCGTCAGGTAGTTGGGAATCACGGTCAACACAGCCGTTCCGCCCGGGCAGATGTGAACTTCATCCATCAGCGGCGTCGCCACTGGTTCGAAGCAGGGAAACACGCCATCGTAAGTATCGCCGGTGCCGGGGCCGCCGGGGCACATGTTCGCTTCCTGTCCGCCGCCATCCCACACCGTTGGAATACCTTGAACGACCATGGTGAAAGGGAACCATTCATCTGCCGGGGTCACTGAGATGTCTAAGAAAACTGGGCCGGAAAAAGGAACTGGGTTGCCCCAGGCGACATTGCCACCGCTGACAACCGCATTGAGCGTGGTGCCGTTTGAACTTGTAAAGCTTGGGGGGTTGATGCTCAGAATCTGGGCATCAATGTTCAGGTAGAAGCCCCAGGTGGAGCCTACGCTGGTCGTTGTGCCGCCCGCCACCATCGCCGTCCACTGGATGGTGAAGGTTCCATCTCCGTTGTCTGTGATGTTGTTCATCTGGTAGCCGGAAGTGTCGCAAGCCAAAATCAGTTTGGGAACCAAAAAGAAAGCTGCCAAAAAAAGTGTTGCCGGCTTTTTAAGCGTATAAAAAAATGTCATACCGTTAGATTTAGATAGGGAAAAACCGTTTCGCTCTTAGAATATTTTCAACCAAATTCATGGGGCTTTCGAGTGAAAGATACTTGATGAATGCGCTCTTTTGGAGTTTGATTTTTCAAGATGGTGAAAGTAGCAGGAAAAACTGAATTGAAGAAGCCGGCAGGGCAGAATTAAACCGAAATGCCAAAAAACTACATTTGGCCGGTTGGCCAATTTGTTGCCTGCCAACGCGTTCAGGGCTTGAAATTGTAATGCAGCAGCGAGTAGATGGCGCTGTCCAAAAAACGCCCGGCGTGGTGGTAATTTTCCCGGAAATACGCCTCCCGCACGAACCCGAACTTTTCCAGCAACCGGAAAGAAGCAATATTTTCAGGGTTCACGTTCGCCTCCACGCTGTGCAGTTGCATGGTTTGAAAGCCATAGTTCAATACCGCCCGCATGGCTTCTGACGCAATTCCCTGCCTCCAGGAATCAGGGTGCAGGCTGTAGCCGATTTCCGCCCGGTGGTGCTCCCGGATGGTCCGCCAGAAGCTGATGTCACCTATCACACCGGGCCGCTCCCGCAGTGTTATCGCCCATGCGATGGCCTCGTTGTTCTCGGCAGAGGTGGCTGTTTTTTCAATCAATTCCCTGATTTCGTCAAGGGTCTGCTTGGGGCGGTCGAGATAGGTCATCACCACGTCATTGGTCCTGAGCCGGAAGAGGTCGTCGAGGTCACCGGGGACGATTTTCCTGAGCAGCAGCCGCTCCGTGACGAGGGCGGGGAAGGGTGTGAAGTTGAATTCAAGCATGAGTGAGGTGGTTCAGGTGCATGATATTTCGCCGACCAGTGACACCACTGATGGCCATTTTTGCTTTGGCAAAATTAACCGCAAAAAAAACTGAATTGGCCGGGGCAATTTCCACATCCGTTTTTTTAAGCCCATTCTAAGGCCATGGAAGGTCATGATATACTTTGGAGCGCCAGGTCTTGTCCATTTGAAATTGCGGTTGGCCAAAAGCGAATGGCCAAAAGCGAATGGCCAAAAGTATAACTTTGCGGGCATCCGTTCATAAAACTCTACCCGCTTCATGCCGCACATTTCCTTACGAAACGACGCTACCACACCCGACGACCCTGCATTTTACGAAGCCGTTGCCCGGCAACGGGCCGTGGAGGGCTACCTCACGAAGTCGGTTTTGATGAAATAAACATGCCGTTGGCCGTTAGCCGTTTGCAGTTTAAGCCAATGACTAACAGCCAATAGCCCAAGCCGTTTTCAATGAAAAAAATCTTCTACTTCGGCATCACAGGGCTTGCCCTGTTTGAATTCCTGAAAGTTTATTTCATCATGCCCATGCCCGGCAGCCAGCGGATGGAGACACTGGACATTGCCTATTTCCTGCACAGCTACCGCTGGTTTTTCCGAATTGTTTTCGGGGCGATGGCTGCGGTGGGGCTATTCGCCGCTTTCAAAACGCCACGAAAATGGGTCTGGGTGCCGACAGTTGCCCTGCTGGCCGCAGGTACCGTCACCTGGCTTTTCAATTTCAAAATGACGGCGGACAGCATGTTCCAGCAACCGCAAAAACTGACGCTGAAACCCCGCCCGGACAACGTGATGAACGACAGCAGCATCGTGCTCGGCATCGAGCACGAAGGCGATGCGAGGGCCTACCCCGTGCGGTTCCTGACCTACCACCACCAGGTGCAGGACACGGTGGGCGGCGAGCCGGTCATCGTCACGTATTGCAGCGTGTGCCGCACGGGCAGGGTGTTCGAGCCAGTGGTCAACGGCCAGCGCGAGACGTTCCGGCTGGTGGGCATGGACCACTTCAACGCCATGTTCGAGGATGCCACGACCAAAAGCTGGTGGCGGCAGGTGACGGGCGAGGCCGTCGCCGGGAAGTTGAAAGGCCAGGCGCTGCCGGAGGTCGAATCGGTGCAGATGACGCTGGGCAAGTGGTTCGAGTTGTACCCCAACGGCAAGGTCATGCAGCCCGACGAGGCATCGCTCGTGGAGTACGATTCGCTGGGGAAATTCGAGCGGGGCAAAAGCAAAAGCGACCTGACCCGCACCGACAGCCTCTCCTGGAAGGAAAACTCGTGGGTGGTCGGCATCCAAACAGGCGGCACCAGCAAGGCTTACGATTGGAACCAACTGAAGCAAGACCGCCTCATCCACGACCGGATTGGCCAGACGCCCATCGTGCTGGCGCTGGCCTCCGACGGCATGAGTTTCATGGCCTTCGAGCGCCCCTCCGACAACCTGTTCACCCTGCGCAACGACACTTTGTTTTTTGAAGGCAGCAGTTTTGATTTTTCCGGTCGGAACCTGAACCCGCTCGGCCCGACCCTGAAACGAGTGCCCGCCCACCAGGAATTCTGGCATAGCTGGCGCACTTTCCATCCCGGCACTTTGAAATATTGAGGCTGATTTCCGTCCCGGAAATCAGGCTGTCAGCGGTTTCCCGGTGGAGATTGTGCTGCGTTTTTGACTTAGCTTTGCGGAAACTTTTTCGATGAAATTCACCGCCCGCAAGCTCTACTACGCCATGCCGCCTGCCTGGCGCTTCGCCGTCCGGCGGCTCTACTACCTGCCGCTCGACACCTGGGAGGCAGTGACCGGACAGCGGGGCGGACTGGCCCCGCCCCGTGGCCTCATCTACACCGGCGGCGGCGATTTCAAGCAATCGGGCGAACGGACGCTGGCCAATTTCAAAGAATTTTGCAACCTGAAACCCTCGCACCACGTGCTCGACGTGGGCAGCGGCATTGGTCGCATCGCCCTTCCGCTCACGCAGTTTTTGGATAAAAAAAACGGCAGCTACGAGGGCTTCGACGTGGTGAAAAAAGGCGTGGATTGGTGTACCCAAAACATCGCCGCCCATCACCTGAATTTTCGGTTCCGCTACATTTCCCTCGACAACGACCTCTACCGCACGAACGGCGACAGTGCCGCCCGCTTCCGGTTCCCCTACGACAGCGACCGCTTCGACCTCGCCATCGTCAATTCCGTGTTCACGCACATGCTGCCGGAGGAGGTGGGCAACTACCTCGGCGAAATCCACCGGGTGATGCGGCCCGGCGGGGTTTGCTACGCCACGTTTTTTTTGTTCGATGAAAAAACGGCCTGGCCCGAAGGTTTCGATTTCCCCTTCGACCACGGCCACTACCGCCTGATGGACGATGCCGTGAAAAGCGCCAATGTGACCTTCGAGGAAAACTGGCTGCGGGGGCTGGCCGGGCAACACGGCCTCGGCATCCGGCACCTGTTCCCCGGCTCCTGGCGCGGTCTGCCCAAGTCGGAGTGCAAGGATTTTCAGGACATTTTGGTTTTTGAAAAATACTGAGGTTTGAGTTGTTTTGAGAAAGCGATTTGAATTTAAAATCTCACTTTCTCACCGTCTCACTTCTCACCTCTTTAATCCGACCTTCGTTTTATGCTACAAAAAAACCGCCTCCTGCCCGCCATTTTCATCCTGCTGTTTGCGCTGGCCTGCTACTTCCCGCTTTTCCTTCACCTCGACCACATGTCGGTGCGGCTGTGGGACGAGGCCCGTCGGGCCGTCAACGCCTTTGAAATGGCGCACGACGGCAACCTGCTCGTCACGCACTACAACGGGCAGCCGGAGATGTGGGGCACCAAGCCGCCGCTGCTCATCTGGTGCCAGGCGTTTTTTATGAAAATTATCGGGTACAACGAAGTGGCGCTGCGCCTGCCCTCGGCGCTGGCAGCGCTGGCAACTGTCGTGCTGCTCGTGCTTTTTTCCTGGAAAGTGCTGAAACGCCCGCTCGCAGGCTTCCTCGCCGGGCTGGTGTTGCTGACGACGAAGGGCTACGTCGTTCACGGCCATGTGGCCCGTTCCGGCGATTTCGACTCGCTGCTCACGCTCTGGGAGACGGGCTACCTGCTGTCGTTTTTCACGTTTTTGTGCCAGACGGATTTCGCCAAAAAACGAAAATGGCTGTACATCACCGCCGGGTTCATTGCACTGGCCGGGCTGACGAAGGGCGTGGCTGGGTTCTTTTTCCTGCCGGGCATCGCCTTGTTTTTTGTCCTGCACGGCCTTTTTTCCGAAGGAGGCAAAACGCAGCTCGCCGGTTTTTTCCGTTGGAAACATACCTGGCTGGCGCTGTTGGTGGCGGTGGTGCCGGTGGCGGCGTTCTACCTGCTGCGGGAGGTTTGCAATCCCGGCTACTTAGCCGCCGTGCAGCAGAACGAACTGGGCGGGCGCTACCTCGTGCCGCAGTTCATGCACGAGCACCCGTGGTGGCACTACTTCAAGGAGTTGTGGGAGTTGCAATTCCGGGACTGGCTGCCTTTTTTGCCGCTGGGGCTGCTGGTTGGTTTTTGGGAAAAAGGGCGGTTGCGGACGTGTACGGCGCTGCTGTTGCTGCATTCTGTTGCGTTCTTCTGCGTGGTCAGCTCCTCCCAGACCCGCATCGTTTGGTACATGGCCCCGGTGTATCCGAGCCTTGCGTTGCTGGTGGGCATTGGTTTTGAACGGCTGGTCAGGAGCGCAGGCATGGCCCTGTCCAGGTCGCCGGGCGGCCAGTTGGCGGTACTTGCCGCTTTTGTGTTCGGGATGTTTTTCGTGCCATACCACTACATCATCAAGCGTGTTTACCAGGAACAGCATCCTGCCCGCGACTGGCACGAGGTGAAATACCGTGATTTCATGCGCAAAACCAAAGACGTGAAGGACTATGCCATCGTGCATCAATTTTACAACTCGCACGTGGTATTTTATGCCAATGTTTTCAATGAAAAAGGCTATCAAATACGCCATCAGGCGTTACAGGATTTTGATTTTAAAAAATTTGAGTTCGGGAAAGGGCCGCTCGATTTTCCGCCCGGCGACACGCTCATGGTCTGCGAAACAGCGGTGTTTGAGAAACTCAATGCGGTGTACAAGTACGAGACGTTGCGGAAATGGGAGGGTTGCAAGTTGCTGAAAATCACTGCCCGCCGTGCAGAACCCGCCCCGTCAGATTGACAAATACCCGCCCGCCAGGTTCACTAATTTTTCAAAACCCAGCCCGTGCATCGTGCGGCAGGCATTGGCGCTGCGCACACCGCCCCGGCAATACACGAAGTAGGTTTTCCCCTTGTCCAACTTCCCCACCTGCTCCGCAAACATCGGGTCGTAAAAATCAAGGTTCACGGCACCCTCGATTTTTCCGTCGGCGACTTCGGCGGAGGTGCGCACGTCGAGCGGTACAGCCTCTGGCGTGGCCTTCATTTTGGCCAAAAATGCAGGGGCATCGAGGTTTTCGTAAGCATCGTTTTTAAACAGCGATTTGAAAAGGTCCAGCATGGATTCATGGTTTGATGCTGCAAGGTAGGCTTGCCGATCGCGTGGTTTTGCGACTTTGGTTACATAGCGGGTTATCCCGGCAAAAAAAAAGGGCAACTTTGCAGTTGCCCTGAATTAACCCCAAAAAACCAAATGAAAACAATATTTTTCACAGCGGCTGTCAAGTTGAATTTCCCCGGACGAACCTGCTGATTTCAGCATTCAAAAAAATTGATGCCACAAAAATCGGAAAAAAAACGACACTTTCAAGTAACTGCATCAATTTTATATTTCGCAGAAATGTGATTTTTGTCACAGTCCATCTTATCCACCTAAACTATGCCGTCACTTCCTTCGCTTTTTGCCGCTTCAACGTATTCGGGCAAACATAGTCTGTTGTCTCAAAATGCCCCGATTCCTTGATGTCCTTGAAGCCGCCCTTCACATCCACCACGTTGTCGAAACCACGGGCCTTCAGAATGGAAGCGGCAATCATGGAGCGGTATCCCCCGGCGCAATGCACGAAATATTTCTTCCGGTGGTCAAGGTCGCCCATGTAGTCGTTGATGAAATCAAGCGGCACACTTTCGGCATCCTTGATGTGTTCTGCGGCAAATTCGCCGGGCTTGCGCACATCCAGTACGTTGTCGGGAGCATGTTGTTTCAGTGCCGCAGCGAGTTCCTGGGCGGTGATGGAGGTGATGGTGTCCACTTCCAGACCTGCGTTTTTCCAAGCTTCGATGCCGCCTTCGAGGTAGCCAACCACGTTGTCGAAACCCACCCGGCTCAGGCGGGTGATGGCCTCCTCCGCTTTCCCTTCGGGAACGATGAGCGCAATTTCCTGATTGACATCGGCCACCAAAGCGCCCACCCACGGGGCAAACTGCCCCCCCAGACCGATGAAGATGGAGTTGGGGATGAAGCCTTTGGCAAACTCCTGCTCGTGCCGCACGTCCAGCATCAGCGCCCCGGTGGAGTTCACCGCCTCCTCGAACGCCCTCGGCGATAGCGCCTGTGTGCCCCGTTTCATCACGGCATCGAAACTGGCGTAGCCCTCCTTGTTCAGCCGCACGTTTTCGGGGAAATATTTGGGCGGGGCCAGCAGGCCGTCCGTCACCTCGTGGGTGAACTCGGCCTTCGTCATGTCCGCCCGCAGGGCGTAGTTGCTTGCTTTTTGAGCGCCGATGGTGGACACCGTCTCCTTCGACATGTTTTTGCCGCAGGCTGAACCCGCTCCGTGTGCCGGGTAAACCGTCACGTCGTCGGCCAGGGTCATCAACTTGTTGCGCAGGCTGTCGAAGAGGTGGCCTGCCAGGTCGGCCATCGTCAGGTCGGATTTTTGCGCCAGGTCGGGGCGGCCCACGTCACCGATGAACAGCGTGTCGCCGGTGAACACCGCATGGCCGTTGCCGTTTTCGTCGCACAGCAGGTAGCAGGTGCTTTCCATCGTGTGGCCGGGAGTGTGCAGCACTTTGATAGTGATGTTGCCCACTTTCAGTTCTTCGCCGTCGGTGGCAATGTGCGCCTCGAAGCCTGTTTTTGCGTTCGGGCCATAGACGATGGTGGCCCCGGTTTTTTTCGCCAAATCCAGGTGGCCGGACACGAAATCTGCGTGGAAGTGTGTCTCCAGCACGTACTTGATGTTGGCACCGTCCTGCGCTGCCCGGTCGAGGTAGGGCTGCACCTCCCGCAACGGGTCGATGACCACCGCTTCGCCGTTGCTCTCGATGTAGTAAGCTCCCTGGGCCAGGCAGCCGGTGTAAATTTGTTCGATTTTCATTGGAAAGGAATTTCTCTTTTGAAAAATGCTTCGCAAAGATGCCAAAATCACTCAACCCGCTCAGGAACAAAAATCACAGAGGCAAGTTTTTTTCTGCGGAAAACGGAGCAATCTGCTTCGTCATATTGAGGTGTGAGTTGTTTTTAAAAAACAATTTGAATTTAAAATGCTGAAATTGTATCCCGATAGCTATCAGGATACACCCTCACTTTCTCACCGTCTCACCTCTCACTTCTATAATTTCAATCCGGTTTCGGTGGGTTTTTATTTTGCCCATGCCTTCCAGTTTTTTCAAAAGCCTCGTCACCACTTCCCTTGAGGTGCTGAGTTCATCGGCCAACTCCTGATGGGTGGAATACACGAAGCGTTTTTCCTGCAAGGCCGCTTTTTTCTTGAGCAAACGCCAGATGCGCTCGTCCATCCGGCGGAAGGCGAGGCTGTCCACCGCTTCCAGCATGTCGTCGAAGCGGCGCTGGTACGCCTGAAAAACGAATATCTTCCACGACGGGTACATTGTCATCCATTGGTCTAATTTTTCCACCGGCACCATGATGAGTTCGGTCGGCTCCTCGGCCACCGCCCGCACCGTGCTGGGCCGGTTGGCGGAGCAGCAGGTGAGCGACATGGCGCAGGTATCGCCTTTTGTCAAAAAATACAGGAAGGTTTCGTTGCCCCCATCGTCCTGGCGCATGATTTTCAGGCTGCCGGAGAGGATGATGGGGATGGAGCGCACGTACATGCCGGGGCGCATGAGTTCTTCGCCGGCCCCCATTTTTTTCAAAATGCCGCTTTTTTCAATCTCCTCGATGAGGCGAGGCTCAAATTCGGTGAACTGGCTGGTGGTCACTGGTTGCATTGTTTCATTGCTTCATGGTTTCATTGCTTCATGGTTTCATTGTTTCATGGTTTCATTGCTTCATGGTTTCATTGCTTCATGGTTTCATTGCTTCATGGTTTCATTGCTTCATGGCTTCATTGCTGACAATGAAACAATGAAACCATGAGGCCATGAAACAATGAAGCCGTCAATTCGGCAGCCGCTCCCGAAATTTTCCATACACCCAGGTGCCTGCGATGGCGCTGAGGATGGTGACGGCGATGACGGTCATGCCACTGCCCAGTTGGGCAAACAACGGCCCCGGGCACGCGCCGGTGATGGCCCAACCGATGCCGAAAATCAGGCCGCCGTACACTTGGCCTTTAGTGAATTTCTTGTCCTGAAAGTTGATTTCTTCCCCAGCTAAAGTCTTGACTTTCAGCTTTTTAATTAAAAAAATCGAAATGATGCCCACTACGACGGCCATACCGATGACGCCGTACATGTGGAACGATTGCAGGCGGAACATCTCCTGGATGCGGAACCACGAAATCACCTCCGACTTCACCAGCACTATGCCGAACAATGCCCCTGCCACGAGGTATTTCAGGTTGTACCACCAGGGTGCATCATGCTGCTCACTGGCGTTGACACACTGGGTGTCGAGGGAACGGACTTCAAAATCCGTGGATGGGGGGGGTGCGGCATCGGCTTTTTTTACCTTGCTCATAACTTCCTGATTTTTAAAGGTTTAAAAAAAATGGCAAAATCAAATTGGAAGAAATAAAACCGCCGACCATGAAGGCAATCGTGGCCACCAGCGAGGGCCATTGCAAGTTGGCGAGGCCGCTGATGGAGTGGCCGCTGGTGCAGCCGCCTGCGTAGCGGGTGCCAAACCCGACGAGGAAGCCGCCGAAGACCAGAAACACCAATCCTTTGATTGTCAGCAGGTTGTCCCAATTAAAAAGCTGCGCCGGCATCAGTTCCGAGTAGTCATTGATGCCGCTTTCGGCCAGGCTGGAAGCCAGCGCCGGGGCAATTTTAACAGGCTCAGGGCTGTGTAAAAATTGGGTAGCCAGGAACCCGCCGATGATGATGCCAACGGCAAAAAACAGGTTCCAGATTTCCTTTTTCCAGTCGTATTTGAAAAAAGAAATGTTGCCGGGCAAGCAAATTGCGCACACGTGGCGCAGGTTGGCGGAAATGCCAAAATGCCGGTTGCCCAAAATCAGCAGCATCGGCACCATGATGCCGACAAGAACGCCAGCTACCGACCAATGCCAGGGTTGTTTGATAAGTTCTAACATCTGATCATTTCGGATTTGTGATTTCGGATTTCGGAAGTCTCTTCCCGAAATCCGAAATCGGTTCACTTCGTCCAGGCGAGGTAGCCACCTGTCAGGTTGTAGATATTTTTTAAACCTTTTCCAGCCATCAGTTTGCAGGCCTGGCTGCTTCGACCACCGCTGCGGCAATACACGAGGTACGTTTTGTTTTTGTCCAATTTATCTATCTCAGCTTCAAAATTCTGGCTCTCGAAATCAATTTCAACTGCCCTCTCAATCTTGCCCTCCGCCGTTTCTTCCGGGGTGCGCACATCGAGGACCACGATGCCGGGTTCTGCCATTTTTGCTTTGAATTCCGCAACGTTCAGGTCCTGATAGCCAATGGCTTGTGCCTTGCTTTCGGTTTGCGAAGTGCAGGAAGACCATCCGACCAACAAGATGGCGAGTAAAAAAAAGTGCTGTTTCATGTTGAAAAACATTAATTGACAGCGAAGATAATGCACGAGCCTGATTTTGTTCATGAAAAATTTCGCAGTTGCGGCGGGCGAAGGTCGGGTGATTTTTTTCAAGCACGAGTGATGTTTGTCACGAAGAAAAATTTACACCCCCACTCCAACACCTTTTCCCTTCCCAAACACGCCGCAACGTTTTTTCGGGAAACCTGATTTTGGGTTAGCCCGGCAATTCCTGCAAGAAATTATCGGTGCTTTCCTTATTTTTGAACGTGCGAACTTTCTTCCAAACCCTGTTTCTGGCGCTGTTGCAAACAACGCTTCCGGCGCAGCCCGCTGCCAACGATTTTATTGCCCAACATTACCTCCTCCAGGAGCGCCTCGCCGATGGCTTGACGTTCGACATCCTGCAAGACAAGCAGGGGTTCCTCTGGTTCGCCACTGAGTTCGGGCTGGTGAAATACGACGGGCACAGCCTGAAAACCTACCGTCCGATTCCCAACGACACAAACAGCCTTGCCAGCGAATTCACCTCCTGCCTGGCGGAAGACAGCAATGGGCACCTGTGGGTAGGTTTGATGCAC
>JACRAN010000127.1 GCA_016234735.1 Bacteroidota bacterium
AAAGAGAGTCGCTCTCGAGCAAGGGCACGCACAACAATTTCAGGTGGGGGTAAATGCAGTAATAATCCTTGGAAAGACAAACCACAGTTGGCGGTTGCAGGGGGTAGTTAATTTCCTTGCATATTTGTTGTATGAGCTTGCAAACGCCTATGTCGTCATAGTGGCATCGTGTCAAAGCGGCGAAACCAACGTTTTCCAACTCATCGAAAACCTTTACCACCAATTTGAACTCCTTCAGCCTGACTTCCTGTTTGTCATCTTGCTGATAATCAGAGTCGGTGAGCAAGAAATATAGCTGCTCGATGTTCCTGTCCAACTCCTCGGAGCAGCCTCGTTCCAGGACTTGGAAATGAATGTCGGGGACATTGGGGGTTTTAGCTTTCAGCCGTTTTGCCCGCTCGATAGTTTCTGTCAAGACCCCTTCAATAAATGGCAGCATGTTCAACGTTTTTGAATTCTGGAAAAGGCGTAGTCACACTCCTGGTCGAGCGCATTGGTAATGAGCCGGAGGCTGTTGCTCGCTCGTTTATAGGAATTGTCCCTTCCTTCTAAGTACAGCAACAAGTTCTTCAAAACCGACTCGCTTTTGTCGCCTTCCCGGTTCTCCAGGTACTCGTCAATAATCATAAAGACCATCTGTATTTGGTAGTCTTCCGATTTATTGTCCATAAGTTGCGCTACAAGCTGCTTCAATTCTTCCCGCTGCTTGGGAGTTGAACCGTCTCTTTCCTGATTCAATTTGACAAGGTAATCGTTGAATTTTCTAAGGAATTTGCTCGACACCTTGTAGATGTTTGAATTTAAACCGATTTGACTCATGATTCTAAGTTTTTTTCAGTTGTAGTATTCATCTTCGTCCGTTTCGAGTTGGTTAGCGTACTCTTTCTTGTCGTACTTGCTAACCCTGTCTTTCAGATAAATGTCCAATAGTTTAATGGTCATGGGAATTCGTGAACACTCATTTGGCTTTGTGTACGCCAGAGAGGAAAGGTAAAAGATGTCTTGCAAACCATCGTTGAAAGACAAACTGCCTTTCACCATCCTCACACAAAGAGGGTTGGTTGTGCCGTCGTGCCTGAACTCTTTACCAGTTGTACAGATAAAAGCAAGTCCTTGATTTGCAATCCAATAAGCACCTACTTCAGGGTTTTCGGTGAATCTTTTACCAGACCTTCTATCAATGAAATTGTCGAAAAGCCGGAGACTTACTTGAACCTTTTTCGGAAGCTCCAAAAGGGAAAACTGAGCATATAGCGGTAGGATGTCTTTGTTCTTCAATAATTGAAATGCTTCTTCAATTCCTTCAATTTCGGTATCAAAGAAGCGCCCATCTCGATGGAAAATAATGTTTTCTGGCAATTTATCCATCATCTTGACTTCAGCTTCAATCACTTCATACAGGATTTTGACCATCAACTCTTTGTCAATCCTCTCTTTTTTACTCGACCCTTTGAATTCCCTTCTAACGTTTTTCGCAAATTTGTCGAAGAAGGCAAAGCCTGCCACATATTCTTTGACATCAATTCCAATTGTCAAATCGGCGTACAATGGAGTCTTCAACACGTATGGACGCTTGTTATTGGAGAGAAGGACTTGTTTTAGTGAAACATGGGTCAAGTACCCATTCATCTTACCCTTCTTCTCTGGCTTCTGCAGATAAACAACCTTTCCGAGTTCGTCAACTCCCTCATAATAGCACTCCATTATAGTGTTTGTGTGAATAAAAGAGCAGCGTATTTTCTTGTTTTCTTCTAACTCTTGGATAATCAAGGCAGCCAATTCGTCGTGTTCTCTATTCCCTTTTCTGAAGTCAGGTATCATAACCAGGGCGTGAGGAGAAATGCCTTTGGAGCTCACACTACAAACGGCTTCCACAATGCGTTTTCCAAGTTTCACGTAGTTATTACTACCTGAGAATTTATCTTCATAAAAACACACTTCTGGGCTAAATTTGTCCCAAGGGTACATTGAGTTTACTTTCGCTTTGAGCCTCTCGCAGAACTCTGAACCCATCGTGTCATGTACTGAGCGAGGCAGAAAAATATACTGAGGGCTAAATAGAGGCTCATCCGATTTGTAAAAGCCGCAGTTTCGGCTCGTCAGCATATCCATCCTTGCTTTTGCATACTGAAATGGGCAATCAAAATTTGAAGCGTAGAAGTCCATATCATTCCCAATAGTTAGGTCAGGAAAAGAGAGAGACCCACATTCAACCTTATGAAGATTGGGTTGTAGGACAATTTTTTGAGCGCCAAACATCAAGTACCTCAAAAATTCTTCTCTAAACCAATTTATCTCTCCTTCTCTGTTGTAGGGTGGAAGTATTGACTCTTTGTGCGTTTGACCGCCCTCTTCATCTTCGTTGCCAATTACTTCATAGCATAGCCCTGCTACAACCGCTCTCGTCTCATCGCTGGCGGTGTAGTAGCGCAAAACACTTCCATCCTCTGGCAAGTTTGCCAAATCTTTTGAGTGGGGGGCAAACGTTGCTTTTCGAACCTCATCAATCAGGACAACTTCATCCCCGGCATCATTTAAATAGCTATACTGGTTTGCTTTAAGGTCTTCAAATTCAGTCAATTTGACAACGTACCAATTATCACCAAATCTATACAGGAAGTGCTTGCCTTTGTAGTAAGCGTAAAACTCCTCTGCTGTAATTCGAGGAGGTAAAGGTGTGGAATTGACAATTTTTTTGGTAACGTCCACCATAATTCCCCATTTAACTCCCAAGTCAACAGCCCTCACCCGGTAGCCGGTAAAGATATCTACTCCATTTATTCGTTTAGTTCGTTTTAGAAAAAAAGGTTGACCTGGTGTTGGTTGCCAGAGTCTATTGTTTTTGTACAGCGTTCCCTGTGTTTCAAAATTCAAAAACCTTTCACAAATAGCTCTTTCTGAAGGCTTAGTGCTATTGAAACTCAAAGGAAAAACTTCTTTTGTGTCATCAAAAAAGACTTTTCTGCCTCTGACAATAGGATATTCGACAGGGAGTTTAGCCCTGATTTCAGGGTCATTTTTTGTAACCAAAAACTGCTTTTCGTCCTTTTCGATAATCGTTATTGGGTGTTTAAGTTTCCTGCTCAACTTGTTAATCAAGTTTTGGCGGTTTTTCTGAAAATCACGGTTCCTGTTTGAAAGTCCTTGTATTTCATAAAGCCTATACTCACAGGACAGGTCTTGTAGATTTGAAACCAGAAAAATGTTGGATTGATAATTTTTAGTTGTCATTGCTACAAAGTTTTTGAAATGGGCAGTTAAGGCAGTCTTCTTCGTTGAACGTCGTATCAAAATTTTCAATCTTTAAACTGTCGTAGTCTTGGTCTGCACCAGCTTTTTTCAGCTTGAAGATTTCGTCAGAAAGCCGCACTTTAGTATTTTCCAATAGAAGTGGGCTTATCTCGTAATGCCGTGGTACGTTTTTAAGCAGTTGGTACTCCAATAACCTGAAATTGAGGATGTCATGGCTAACCAAATATTGGTTAAAAGTATCAAGATGCTTACATTCCTTCAAAGCATAGGCATAAAGAAGTAATTGGTCAATGTAGCTTCTATGCCCGGCAAAGTGAACTTTCCAGTCAATTATCAAAGGCGGTTCTTTCCTGAAAAATGCAACCAAATCAGGAACACATCTAACCGATGTATCATCATGTTTAAAATTGAGCGTGAGTTGGGATTTGATGAAGTTTGCAGATTTCAAAACACTCATTACTTCATGATTTTCAATCAAATTGGTGAGAGAAGTCTCAACATCACACCATGCCTTTTCCCAATCCGATTCGGACAAACCGCCTCCAAATTCCAGTTCAATCAATGCTGCATAACGTTCTTCGTTTGCCGTTTTCTTGATAGAAAAATCTTTATACATCTTGGCTTCGGCAAACTTGCGTCGCTTATCAAAAATGTCTTTGGCAAATGCTAAAGCCTCTTTCAAATCAGCAGATTTCCTTTTGTTTAAGGACTCGACAACGTGTTTGCTTATTGTGTAATCAACCACTTGACCACGAAAAGCATTTATCGTTTCAAGGTTTGACAGCATAATTACTTTCTGACGAAATGGGTCTTTGGTGTTCGTACACCAAACCTTCGACTCGTAGAACCATTTCCGCTGGCAATGCCTGAAAATCTTAAAATTTGAGAATGAGTGTATCATTTCCTTCTTCTGTTTCTGATAAAATCAAGGTAATCCGATAGTTCGGTTTCTTCTTCCTCCGTCAGTTTGCCAAGCCTGTTCAATGGACTTGGGTGTTCTTTTTTTTGAACCGTCGCTACCGGTTTTTGAACAGGGTAGCCCACTTTTTCCATGAGGCTTTCATAAGGGATGCCGTACAGTTCTGCCAACTTGAACAAATTAGATGGAGATGGCTGCTTTATTTTCCCCGACTCTAACTGGCTCAGGTAAGCATTCGAGATGCCCGTAGTGGCTTCTGCTTCTCGCAAAGTAAGCCCTTTTTCTTGCCTGAGTGATTTGATATAAGCTCCGTAATCAAGCATTTTTTAAACGGTGTTGCTAAAAATTTTGAGCAAAGGTAAATCGGTTTGCTAAATTTGTCAAGCATATTTAGTATTTTTTTTCACCTCTGTTTGATTTTCGTAACCTCTCGTTTCTTTTCCGTAATTTCACCTCAAAATAAAGTCCTTTCTTTGCGCCAAAGCCTTCATCGAAGCCAACCACATCACCAATCAAACATTTCAACAATGACAACAATAAAATCCACCGTCAATCGCCGCTCCTTCCTCAAAAACACCGTCCTCGCCAGCGGCGGCATCGTCCTCGGCATCAACTGGCTGACGGGCTGCAAAAATGCCTCCGGCGAAACGGCGCTCGCCATGCCAAAGGAGTGGTTCAACTTCAACGCCTACCTGAAAATCGGGGAGAACGGCGTCGTCACCATCTTTTCGCCCAACCCGGAATTCGGGCAAAACGTGATGACCTCCATGCCCATGATAGTGGCAGAGGAACTCGACGTGGACTGGAAAAAAGTCCTTGTGGAGCAGGCCCCGCACGACCCCGTCAGTTACCCGCCCGCAGCGTTCGGGCAGTTCACCGGGGGCAGCCGGGGCATCATGTCCAAGTGGGAGCCGCTGCGCAATGCGGGCGCTGCAGCCCGGCACATGCTGCGGCAAGCTGCGGCGGATGCGTGGAAAGTGCCCGTTGACGAAGTCACCACTGCCGAAGGCGTTTTGAAGCATGAAAAAAGCGGCAAGTCAGCGGGCTACGGCGAGATGGCGGCGGCTGCCGCCAAACTGCCCGTGCCGGAGAAGCCGGCCTTGAAGGAAATCAAGGATTTCAAGCTGATTGGCAAGTCGCAGAAAAACGTGAAAGGGCTGAAAATCGTGACCGGTGAGCCGCTGTTCGGCGTGGACTTCAAGGTGGACGGGATGCTCATCGCCATGATTGCCCAGCCGCCCGCATTCGGCATGAAGCTGAAATCGGTGGACGACTCCGCTGCCCGTGCTATGCCGGGCATCAAGGACGTTTTCACCATAAAAGCTTACAACGACGGCTTTGAAAAAAACATGTTCGACACCAACGCCTTCCCAGAACTCGTCGCCGTCGTCGGCAACTCCACTTGGGAGGTGATGCAGGCGAAAAAGGCGTTGAAAATCGAGTGGGAACCATTTGCCGCCTTCTCGGAGACGGTCGCCGGGTTTGGCGGCAAGCAGGTCGTGAACGTTCCCGCCGGACTGGAAAACAGCACCGACCACCACGCCAAAATGGAGGCTTTGGCAGCCAAGCCCGGCAAGGTCGTCCGCCGGAACGGCGACCCGGAGGCGGCGTTCAAGCGGGCGGCGAAGGTCATCGAGCGGAGCTACGCCTGCCCGCACCTCGCCCACAACTGCATGGAGCCGATGAACTTCTTCGCCGACGTGAAGGGCGACAAGGTGAAGGTGGCGGGTCCGCTGCAGGCCCCCGGCATCATCGAAACGACGCTGGCAGCCCGCATGGGCATCCCCATCGAGAACATCGAAATCGAGTTCACCCGCATGGGCGGCGGATTTGGGCGGCGTGCCTACTCGCACTATATGGTCGAGGCGGCGCTCATTTCCCAAAAAGTAAATGCCCCCGTCAAACTCATGTACAGCCGGGAGGACGACATGAGCAACGGCATTTACCGCCCCGCCTACCACGCCACCTATCGGGCGGCTTTGGATGAAAACAACCAACTGCTCGCCTTCCATGTGAAAGCTGGCGGCATCCCGGAAAGCCCGCTCCACGCCGACCGTTTCCCCGCAGGGGCGATTGACAACTACCTCGCCGAGGATTGGCAGCTTGACTCGAACATCACCATCGGGGCCTTCCGTGCACCGAGGTCGAACTTCATCGCTGGGGCGGAGCAGTCCTTCCTCGACGAACTGGCGGAGGCGATGGGCAAAGACCCCATCGAGTTTCGTTTGGAATTATTGAAACGGGCGAAGGAAAAACCCGTCGGCGAAAAGAACGACTACGACCCTGCCCGCTACGCCGGGGTTTTGGAACTGGTTCGTGAAAAATCGAACTGGGCAAACCCGCCTGCTGGCGTCAGCCGTGGCGTCGCCGCCTATTTCTGCCACGCCAGCTATGCGGCGCACGTGCTGGATTTGACGATGGAAAACGGCAAGCCCGTCGTGCAAAAAGTGACGAGCGCCATTGACTGCGGCATCGTCGTGAACCCCGACGCCGCCGCCAACATGACCGAGGGCGCCGTGACGGACGGCATCGGCAATGCGCTCTACGGCGAGATGACCTTCAAGGCGGGCGCAGCGGAAAAGACCAATTTCGACAAGTACCGCATGATTCGCATGAGCGAGGCGCCGAAGGCGATTGACGTGCATTTTGTGAAAAACGAGATTGCCCCGACGGGCATGGGCGAGCCGCCCTTCCCGCCCATCTTCGGGGCGCTGGCGAATGCGCTGTACAAGGCGACGGGGAGGAGGGTTTATCGGCAGCCGTTTTTGGGGGAGAAGCAGATGCTGGGGTGATTGGCATTTGAGAAATTCGAGGTGGATGAAATTGCTTGCAATCGTTGGGTTGCAGGCAATTTTCGTTTTATCTGGTAAAAATCTTCCAGCTAACTTTCCTACCTTTCATGCATCAATCTCCCTGTGCAGGCCCACACAGGGTGGTTGCGACAAAAAGCCAAAACCATTGCGGAAATTGCCGCCATTTTTGCTTCGGTATTCGCTTTTCAAAAAATGAATCAACATGAATAACACCTCGCAAATAATCATTTACCAAACCGAAACCGGAGAAACCAAATTAGAGGTGCGGCTGGAGAACGAAACCGTTTGGCTCACCCAAAAATTGATGGCGGAGCTGTTTCAAACAAGCGTACCGAACATCAACATGCACCTCAAAAACATTTTTGAGGAGGGGGAATTGGACCCCAAGGCAACTATTCAGGATTTCTTAATAGTTCGATTGGAAGGCAACCGGGAGGTGGGGCGCAGTATCGAATACTACAACTTGGACGCCATCATCTCCGTCGGCTACCGCATCAAATCTGCCGTCGCCACCCGCTTCCGCCAATGGGCCACCCAGCATATCAAGGAATACATCATCAAAGGTTTTGTGATGGACGATGAGCGCCTGAAAAACCCGGACCTCCCTTTCGATTATTTTGAAGAACTGCTCAGGCGCATTCAGGACATCCGAACCTCTGAAAGGCGTTTTTACCAAAAAATCACCGACATCTACGCCACCAGCACCGATTACGACCCGACGTTGGAAACCAGCATCCTGTTTTTCCAGACTGTACAGAACAAAATGCATTGGGCGATTACCGGCAAAACTGCCGCCGAAATCGTGGCAGAGCGGGCCGACAGCAACCAACCAAACATGGGACTGACCAATTGGCGGGGCGCAAAACCCAGAAAACAGGATGTCGGAATCGCCAAAAATTACCTCTCCGAACCCGAGCTCGCCGCCCTCAACAACCTCGTGGAGCAGTACCTCGTTTTTGCCGAAGGCCAAGCCATGCGCCGCATTCCCATGTACATGAAGGACTGGATTGAAAAACTCAACGGGTTCCTGACTTTGAACGACCGCAATATCCTGGACCATGCCGGAAAAATTTCGCACCTGTTTGCCCTCGAACATGCAGGAAAGGAGTACGAAAAATTTCAGGTCATGCAGGACAAACTGCTGGAATCCGACTTCGACAATGCCGTGAAAAAAGCCATCGCTGCCAAAAAGCCAAAATCAAAATCATGACTGAAAAAGCCAAATAATCCATCCTGGAACTCATCTAATCCGAGCAAAAACTGCCCAAGGAACTCACCTAAACTTGATGTGTATTTGGTGCAAAATGCAATTGATTCGAGCTGCCCTTCCCGCCCATCTTCGGGGCACTGGCCAATGCGCTGTACAAGGCGACGGGGAAGCGGGTGTATCGGCAGCCGTTTTTGGGGGAGAAGGCGGGGGTGGGGAGGTTTTGGTCCCATTAAACCACATGCGCTGTACAAACCATCTTGATTCGATTTTGAAAAAAAGCAGTTCAAAATATCCAACCCAGAATTCAATCCATGTCACAAAGAAGCAATATGCAACTGCTCAAATTCCCTATCTTTGCCCCACTTTTTTTAAAACATGTCCAAAGATATGCCCGCAGCCACCGCCCAACCCATCCAGTTCAAACGAGGAAAACTGAGCGACGACACGCTGCTCATGCTCTACCGCCGATTGCTCATGCCCCGCATGATTGAGGAGAAAATGCTCATCCTGCTGCGGCAGGGACAGATTTCCAAATGGTTCAGCGGCATTGGGCAGGAGGCCATCGCCGTGGGCGTCACCAGCGCCCTGCTGCCCGACGAGCTGGTGTTCACCCTGCACCGCAACCTCGGCGTTTTCACCGTCCGGGACGTGCCGCTGGCCACGCTTTTTTCACAATGGCAGGGCAAAAAAAGCGGCTTCTCGAAGGGGCGGGAGCGCTCCTTCCACTTCGGCACTTTGGAGTACGGCATCGTGGGCATGATCAGCCACCTTGGCCCGCAGCTCGCACTCGCCGATGGGGTTGCGCTCGCCCACAAACTCAAGGGCGAAGGCCGGGTCGCACTGGCGTTCAGCGGCGAGGGCGGCACGAGCGAGGGCGATTTCCATGAGGCGCTCAACGTGGCCGCCGTGTGGGACCTGCCCGTGATTTTTATCGTTGAAAACAACGGCTACGGCCTTTCCACCACGACGAAGGAGCAGTTTCGCTGCGCAAACATCGCCGACAAGGGCATCGGCTACGGCATGAAATCCGTCATCCTCGACGGCAACAACATCCTTGAAGTTTACAACACGCTCGACAAATTGGCTGTCGAAATGCGCAAGAACCCGCACCCCGTGCTGGTCGAGTGCAAGACGTTCCGAATGCGGGGCCACGAGGAGGCCAGCGGCGTCAAGTACGTTCCGAAGGAACTCCTTGAGGAATGGGCGCTGAAAGACCCCCTCGACAACTACGAGCGATACCTGATAGAAGAGGGCGTTTTGGACGAGAAAACGGTGGCCAAATTCCGCAAGGAAATCAAGGACGAAATAGAAGCAGCTTGGAAAATCACAGTCTCTGAACCAGAAATTTTGCCGGATACCGAAGAAGAACTGGCTGATGTTTACGCTCCGTTTTTGCCAACCGAGGCACCTAATCCGAAATCCGAAATCCGAAATCCGAAATCGGAACGCCGCTACATTGACGCCATTTCCGACGGCCTCCGCCTTGCCATGCAGCGCCACGGCAACCTCGTACTGATGGGGCAGGACATTGCCGACTACGGCGGGGTTTTCAAGATTACGCAGGGCTTCGTGGAGGAGTTCGGGCGGGAGCGGGTGCGCAACACGCCCATTTGCGAGAGCGCCATCATTGGCACGGCGCTGGGCCTGAGCCTCAAGGGCTTCAAGAGCATGGTGGAGATGCAGTTCGCCGACTTCGTGACCTGCGCCTTCAACCAAATCACAAACAACCTCGCCAAAATCCACTACCGCTGGGGCGTGAACGCCGATGTGGTGGTGCGGATGCCAAGCGGCGGCGGGGTGGGCGCAGGGCCGTTCCATTCGCAGAGCAACGAGGCGTGGTTCGTACATACGCCCGGTCTGAAAGTGGTCATTCCGAGCACGCCCTACGATGCCAAGGGGCTGCTGCTGGCGGCTTTTGAAGACCCGAACCCGGTGATGTATTTCGAGCACAAGGCGCTCTACCGGGCCATTTCGGAAGAAATACCGGACGGCTACTACACCGTCGAAATCGGCAAAGCGAGGGTGGCACGGGAAGGCTCGGCGGTGAGCGTCATCACTTACGGCATGGGCGTCCACTGGGCGCTGAAGGTTTGCGAGGAGGAGGACATTGATGCCGACATCATTGACCTGCGAACGCTGCTACCGCTTGATTATGAGGCGATTAGCGCTTCTGTGAAAAAGACCAACAAGGTCATCATCCTCCACGAGGACACGCTCACGGGTGGCGTGGGTGGTGAGCTTTCCGCCTGGATTTCGGAGTACCTGTTCGAGCACCTGGATGCCCCGGTGAAGCGGGTGGCGGGGCTTGACACGCCGATTCCGTTCGCCATTCCGCTGGAGCAAAATTTTATGCCGGTGGGGAGGTTTAGAGAGCAGTTGAGGAAGCTGGCGGCGTACTAAATTTTATCACCACACTGAAACACTCACGTACTCAAACACCGAAAATGGACATCCTACTCTGCACCGCCGAAGAACTGATGCTGACGACGCTGGAATTCCGCTTCCGCAAAAACAGTTGGAAGCTGACCATCGCCGAAAACAGCAAGATGGCACTGGACAAAGCACAAAAATTCTCCCCGGACCTCGTCGTTGTTGACCTCAACCTCCCTGAATTTGCGGGCCTCGACATCGTGCAGTCCCTGCGCCGTGAATTCGGCCCCGACCTGCCCATCCTAGCGCTCGGCCCGGTGGAAAACGACAAATTGCTGCTGGATTCCCTGCGCCTCGGTGCCAACGATTTCATCGTTTCCCCGTACAAACCCGATGAATTGATACTCCGCATCCGCCGCCAGTTGCTCCGGCAGAAAGTGGCGGGCAGTGTGCAGTAAACCACCATCTCAACATGAAAGGAATCATCCTCGCCGGGGGCCTCGGCACCCGACTTTACCCGCTGACGCTCGTGCTGAGCAAGCAAATGATGCCGGTTTACGACAAACCGATGATTTATTACCCGCTGTCCACGCTCATGCAGGCAGGCATCCGGGACATCCTCCTCATTTCCACGCCGCACGATTTGCCCAACTTCGAGAAGCTGCTCGGCGACGGCAGCGGCATCGGCTGCAACTTCCAGTACGTGCCGCAGTACGAGCCGAACGGCCTGGCGCAAGCCTTCGTGTTGGGGGAAAATTTCATCGACGGCGACCCGGCGGCGCTGATTTTGGGCGACAATATTTTCTACGGAGCAGGTATGCCTGAACTGATGCGGGCATGTGCCAACCCCGAAGGCGGGGTCATCTTCGCCTACCAGGTGGCCGACCCTGAGCGCTACGGCGTGGTGGAGTTTGACGATGATTTCAAAGCCATTTCCATCGAGGAAAAACCGAAACAACCCAAGTCGAATTACGCCGTGCCCGGTTTGTATTTCTATGATAATCAGATAGTTGACATCGCAAAAAATCTGAAACCCAGCGCCAGGGGAGAGTACGAAATCACGGATGTGAACCGGATTTATTTGGAAATGGGCAAGCTCAAAGTCGCCAAACTTGGGCGTGGCGTGGCGTGGCTCGACACCGGCACCCATGCCTCGCTGCTGCAAGCGGGGCAGTTCATCCAGGTCATCGAGGAGCGGCAGGGCCTGAAAATCGGCTGCATCGAGGAAGTGGCCTGGGAGATGGGCTTCATCAACGACGAACAATTGGAACGCCTCGGCCACAAATTTCTCAAAAGCGGCTACGGCGAGTATCTGCTCCGGTTGTTGAAGTAGAAAACTGTACCGGCGACTTCAGTCGCCGAAAGGACTGCGACTCAAATCGCCGGTACAGTCAACCCTCAAAAATACCTCGGATACCGCACCTTCACGTTCCTCGGCCAGAAGCAATATTCCAGCACCAGTTCAAACGTCTCCTGATTTTGCTGGCGCAAACCGTTCAGCGCCACGTCGTAGGCCAGGCCCGCCCGCAGCCGCTCGCCGAGGTGGTACTGCGCCATGGCCACCAGCGCATCGCCGCCGATTCCCTGCTCCGCCCGGCCCAGCCGCAAGGTGCCGCCCAGCCACAGTTTCGTTTCTTCCAGAAAGCCAAAACTGACGTGGGCATCCACGCTCGGCGGCGCATTTTTCACCAACCGCACGGCGGTGGCCGCCCGCATGTCTAAGCTGCCGAAAATATGCAGCACCGTCCCGGCGGTCACGAACAGGTGCGGCGTCGAGCCAGGCAGCGCTGACCGTTCCAGCAGGTGCGGCACCGCCACCCCTGCGAAAAACTGCTCGTTTTCAAAATGCGCCCCCGCCCCCACGTTGAAAACGGTGGTGGTGCCGTCCAACTCCCCGTCGGTGCCCGGCCTACCCGAAATCGTCCGAATTTGTTCGAGGTCCGCCTGCTGTTGGAGGTAGCTGGCGTGCATCCCGATGCCCAATTTCCCGCCGCCGAGGCTCACCCGGTAGGCGTAGGCCGCCTGTGCAAATGTCGAGTTGAAAAAACCGATGCGCTCGTTCGCCACCGTCAGCCCCAGGCCCACCCGCCCGGCGAACACCGGCGAGTGGAAACTCAGCGCTTGCGTGACCGGCGCACCTTCCAGCCCCGCCCACTGCTGCCGGTACACCGCCGTCAGGCAGGGCGTTCCGCTGCTCCCCGCAGCGCCGGGGTTCATCAGCGTTTTGTTGTAAAAAAAATGCGAAAAAATGGCCTCCTGCTGCGCGCTGACGGCAACGGCGAGGAGAAGGAAAATGAAAATGTGCAGCGTTTTTCTCATGGTTGAATTGTTATCGGTGGCGGGGTTGTTGATTGGTAATTGTTGATTGTTGTCGTGGTGAAAACAATCAACAATTACCAATCAACAACCACAAACCCTTGCAGCAGCGTCCGTTTCCCGTCGTTCAGCGTGAGGTGATAAAAATAAGTGCCGGTCGGCAACGGCTCCCCGTGGTACGTGCCGCCCCAGTCGTTTTCGTAATTTTTCGATTCAAAAACCACGGCTCCCCAGCGGTTGAAAACCGTCAGGCGGCTGCCGGGCCAAGTGGCGGCGCAGGGCACGGTGAACGTCTCGTCCAGCCCGTCGCCGTCGGGGGTGATGAGGTTGGGCAGGAAGCAGTCCGCCGGGTCGGTCGAGCCGCTGAGGTCGATGCGGACGCTGGCCTCGGCGCACACGTCGGGGCAGGTCATCGAGCAAATCCGGTAGCTGAAACCGTCCTCCCCGAAGGCGTTGGGGTAGGGGATGTACGTCACCGTGCCCGAGCCGCTGTCGTCGAGCAGTTGGCCGTTGCGAGGCCGCTTCAAAATGGCGAAATCCCACGCTGGTGCGAATTGCGTGGAGTCGTTGTCCAACAGATTGATATTCAGCAAAGTATCATTGGGTGAAACGGAAAAATAGTCGCCTGCCGCTCCGATTTTTTCCAGAAAAACCACCGCCGTGTCGCTGCCTGCGCCGGGGCAGATGCCGTTCGTGAGTGTCCAGACGAAGCGGTTGGGGCCGGGCAGCAAACCGAGCGACGTCGAGTGGGCGAGGTCGGGCTGCACCACCGTCGCCCCGTCGAGGGAAGTCCAGAGGCCGCTGCCGACGGCGGGCGGCGTGGCCTGGAGCGGGACGATTTCGTTCTCTTCGCAAACCGTCCGGTCGTCCCCGGCGAAGGCGATGCCCGTCTGCACTGGGATGATTTCGAGTAAAAAACTGCTGGAAACCGCTGATTCACAGCCATTTAGCGAAGCGGAAGCAAAATAACCGCCCGAATTGGCGGAGCCGACATTCTCCAAAATGACCGATGCCCCGCCACCCGAACTGAACGGCTGGATATTTTGTCCGAAGTAAAAATCGTACGCAGCACCGGCCTCCGCATTGGTCACCGAAATCGTCACGTCCGTGCCCTCGCAAGCCTCGGAAGTGCCCGTCAGCACGGGCGTTGCGGGGGCAGGTTGCACAAAAACATCGGTCGAAGCGACCCAGGTCACGGAGCACTGCGGCAGGCCGATCACCACGAGGTAGCTGCCTGCCTGCAACACTTCCACGCCGTCGAGCAGCGGGTTGGGCAGGTCGGAGAAGAACCCGGCGGGGCCGTACCAGTGGTAGTCGGCGCCGGGCAGGAGCGTGGCTTCGAGCGGCACAACGGAGCCTTCGCAGGCAGGGGTCAGCGAGGTGGTCGGGTTGGTGGCGAGCAGGTTCTGGGGAGCGCCAAGCACCGTCACGGGCACGAGGTTGGAGGCGGGAGGCTCGCAGCCGTCGGTCACGGTTTTTACGAAGTAACTCCCTGAATTCGAGGAAGTTACAGAGGGCAGGAAATACGTTGGGTAGCTCGTCACCGCCAGCGGGAAGTCCGTGGTGCCGTCGTTGAAAAACCAGTGGTAGGCCACGCTGCTGCCGGTCGTCGGGGTGGCGTCGAGTTGCAAAGTTTCACCGGGGCAAAGCACAGCATCGGCGACAGCCAGCACGGGTGGCTGCGGCATTTCACCGACCTCCACCGCCACCGATTGCGGAGCGGATGTGCAGCCCTCCGCCGATTGCAGTGTCAGCGTGTACGCACCTTCGTTTTGGGGCGAAACGGCGCTGAAACCGAGCGGGAACGGCCCGGTCGGGACAGCCGTACCCGAGAACGTGAAGCCGCCCGGCCCCGTCCAGGTGAATTGCACCGGGTTGGCCAGCGGCACGGCGTTCGAGGCGCTCAGGCTGACGGAACTCCCCTCGCAAAATGCACCGCCGCCTGCGATGTCAGCGATGACCGGAGCGGGGTTGACGGGTACACTGACGCTGGCAGTAGCCTCCGTTGCGCAGCCGTTAGATTGTACAACCAATTGAAAATCAGTGGAATCGGAGAGCGGCAGCAGCGGATTTTGCTCGATGGAAACCACCTGCGACTGCCCGGCGATGCGCCATTGGTAGCTGCCGTTCGGCACAGTGGCGGCGAAAAGTTGCGCCGTTTCCCCTTCGCAAACCGGCCCGCCGCTCCACGCCAGCGCCACTGGCGGCGGCAGTGTTTCGACCGTCACGGGGTTGGAGAGGTCGGAGGGGCAGGTGTTCACGATGGTTTGCACCAAAAAAGGCGGCACGGCCTGCGGGTCGCCCACCGCCAGGGTGAGGGTGGCCTGGCCCGTGCCGATGTACTCGCTGGCGCCGTTCATCCACACGTACTGCACCGAGCCGAGGAGGGCGGGGTTCTGCACCGTCAGCACGATGCTGTCCTCCGGGCAGACGGGGCTGTTGGAGGTCACGAGCGGCGCATCCGGCACGGGCAGGATGCCATCGACGATGAGGCTGGCGGTGGCCGAGCAGCCGTTCGAGCCGGTGACGGTGAGCGTGTAGGCTCCGATTTCGTCGAATTTTACGTTGTAAATCAATGGGTTAGGAGAATCGGAAGCGAAGCCGCCCGGCCCCGACCAGTGCCAACTGGTGATGCCGCTGAGGTTGGCAAAAAACTGCAACGTGCCGCCTTCGCAGGGTTGGCTGAGTGAAAAATCGGGCACGGCCTGCGGGTTGTCCAGCACGTCGAGCGGCAGGCTCACCGACTCGACGGTGCAACCGTCCACTTGCACCCGCACCCGGTAGTTGCCTTCGTTGGAAGTTTGTATTGCGCTGAAATTCAACAGGTTAGACACTTGCCCGCCCATAGGCAAGTTGTTTTTGAACCACTGGTAACTCACCTGCGAGCCGGTGTACGCCTGTACCGAAAGTTGCACCGCCTCGCCAGGGCAGGCCGGGCCGGTGCTCTGCACCTGTGGCACCGGCAGAGGGTCCACCACCTCCGTGACCACCTCCACCTGAGAGGTTGTGCAGCCGAAGGGGTTGGTCGCTTCAACGACGTAGCTGCCGTTGGCAGCGGCAGTCGCAGCAGGGATGAGCGGGCTGGCCGCCTGCGAGGCGAAACCGCCCGGCCCCGACCACGAATAGCTGAGGCCAACGCCGTCGGAAATGGCCATGAGTTGCAGGTTTTGCGGGGAACAATCGGTGGCCTGGTCGTAGTCATGGTCGGCGGAAATCGCAGGTTGTGGGTTGAGCGAGATGGTCGTGAAGGCCGGAAGGAGCGACGTGCAACCGTCCTGCGTGACCATCAGTTGGAAGGTTTGCGGAGCGAGGACGTTGCTCACCGCCGGGTTGGGCTGCATAGAAAAAACGGTGGTATCGCCTTGTTTTTTCCACTCGTACACGGCACCGGGGAGTGGGTTGCCGAGCAGTTGCGCCTGCCCGCCGGGGCACACGGCACCGGTGTTTTCGGCGAACGCCTGAGGGCGGGGCTTGATGCTGACGGCCAGCGGTGCGCTCGTGGCCGTGCAGCCGTTCGGGTCGGTGATTTGCACCTGCCAGTTGCCGGAGAGGTAGGCCGGATGTGCCGGTTCGATGAACGTTTCGCCCCCCGTCGTCGTGAGGCCGGGCAGTGCGAGCGTGGCGGCGCTGAAACCCAGCGGGCTGTGCCACTCGAATTTTTGCCCGGTGGCTGCCGTGTAAATCCGCAGTTTTTCCCCAAAACAAACCGGCCCGTTGCTCAAAATATCGGGCACGGCAGGCAGGGCGTGTACTTCTAAATTGGCTGAGGCCGTTGCCGGGTCGCAACCGGCAGCGTTGACCGTGAGTGTGTAATTGCCTGATTGATAATTGTTTACGTTGAAAATAACGGGGTCTGGGATGGTGGCATTGAAGCCCTGCGGCCCCGACCAGGCAAAACTGGCGTTGGCGGGCAGCGGGTTGGGCGACATGATTTTGAACGGAACCTCGCTGCCCTCGCAGGCCGCTGTCGGCACCTCGATTTGGAGGTCGATGGCGGTGGCGGGCGTGAGTTCGAGAGGCTGGTCGGCAGCTTCGGTCACGGGGCAGCCGTACTTCGTGCCCCGCACCACCGGCCCGAAAATGCCTGCGGGCAAGCCGCCGAAGTAGCTGTCGGGCGACCAGTTTTGCCCGCCGTCGATGCTGTATTCGAGCGAATTGGCTCCGTGTGCGAAGATGCGCAACATGCCGTTCGCCCCGCCGAGGCAGGCGACGGGGTTGGCCGATTGGATGCTGTCGATTTTCAAAATCCCGTCGGTGAACAGGCAATTCATGCACGGGGCTGCGGCGCTGCTGCCTGCGCAGACCGGCACTGCCGCCGGGTTTCCGGTAAATTTCACTACCGAACCGATGCCCGCACCCTGCGCGTTGGGCGGCAGGAACGGGTCGTCGTTTTTCACCAAAAAAATGGAGTCGCCCTGGCAACTGCCGCCGTTGGCAAATTGGAGCAGCGGGATTTTTGCGCCGGGCTGGAGGGTGAGGCCCTGCCCGCTGGCGTTCATGCGGAACTGGATGTAGTCAGCGTTTTCATCCTCCGGCGGACCGTCGTTTCGGGAGACATTGCCGAAGGAAAACGTGCCGGGCAGCAGGTTGGTCAGGTCGTGGATTTGGAAAAATCCGGTCGGGACTTTGACGGCCACCTGCAACATTTCAACGGTGGAGGTCGGCTGAAATGCGCCGTCGGGGTGCAGGGATATTTGGTAAAAATTATCGGGCAGCAATTCCAACTCAAAGGTTATCAGGCAGTTAGAAAGCCGGAAGCAGTCGGCGGAACCGGCGTCGTAGTTGCCGAGGTAGGCATCGATGGGTGCTGTGCCGATGGAAAATTCGTTGCCAGCGGGGATGTTCAGCGAGTTGGGCGGCAGGAACGGGTCGGTGACGGGGTGCATGATTTCGAGCGCTCCCGTGCAGCCGTTTTTGTTCTCCAACGAAAAAAGCGGCACCTCCTGTCCGGCCAAAAACGTGATGGCATCCGTGGGAGCGGTGAGGTTGAAAATGGCGTAGTCCACGCCGGGATTTTCGATGGGGTGCTGGACGAGTTGGGTGAGTTGCCACTGCCCGGCGTGATTTTGCAGGCTGTCCACCTCGAAGCTGCCTGTCGGCACCACGACCGTGACCTGTGCGCTGTGGGCGAAGTTGTCGAACGGCGGCAAAACATCGGCCTGCGAGCGGGCAAAAACGGTGTAGGTGCCTGTGCCCGGCTGGAGTTGGATTTTCAACTCGATTTGGGCGGACAGGTGGTTGGCCGCCGCGCTGAGGAGGAAAAGTGTCAGTAAGTTTAGGAGGTTTTTCATCGAAAACAGTGTGCCGTTGAATAGCTGTGCGTTCCGACATGGCCAATGAAACTGCCTGCCAATGGAAAACGGTCAGCTATGAAGTGTGAGTTGTTTTGAGAAAGTGATTTGAATTTAAAATGCTGAAAATCATCCCGAATGCTATCGGGGCAGAATCTCACTTTCTCACCGTCTCACTTCTAAAAAGGGTGGGCTTGTCCGACAAAGTTTTGCTGAAGTTGTTGCGTATCGGTTTTTGGGGCTGTTCGGGTACGGAAAGCAAACCTTCCGCAAACGAGTCAGTTTGGCTTTTACTAACTCTTTAAGTAGTTGACTATGTTGTAATTGGAAGGATATGGGGCATGTGCCCACGGGATGATTCTACTTGCCGGAACTGCAACAAACATGCCGGGCAGGGTGGGGGTTGAATTTTTTTTTTAATTTGTTGAAGAGAATGCATTGTGGTCGGGGCACGTTGAAGTCAGCGGCATTCCTACAAAAACCTCGGCGGCTTCCGGTGCTTCGTCCCCTGCTCGTAGGCATAAGCAATTTCCAGCAGAACCGGCTCGCTCCAGGCTCGTCCGTAGAACGAAATGCCCACTGGCAACTCTTCCACGAAGCCCATCGGCACGTTGATGTTTGGATAACCGGCAATGGCCGCCGGGCTGCTGCTGCCGCCCATGTAGTGGTCGCCGTCCACGAGGTCGGTCTTCCAGGCGGGTGCCCCGGTCGGTGCGATGATGGCATCGAGGCGGTGCTCGTTCATCACCTTGTCAATGCCGAGTGTACGGGTGCCTTTCTCCATTTTCATCAGCGCTGCCTGGTATTCCTTGCTTTGCAGGTTGCCCTTGGCCTGCGCTTTTTTGAGCAATTCCTGGTCGAAACGCATTTCCACGCTGTCTTTTTCATTGAAGGCAATGAGCGCTTCGAGGCTCTTGACGGGGGCATTTTCACCCAGCGAAGCGAAGTATTTGTTCAGCCCGTCCTTGAACTCAAAGAGCAGCACCTCGAAGGATACCTCGTCCACGCCCGGTTGCGTAACCTTCTCCAAATCAATGACTTCTGCGCCCTGTTTTTTCAAAAAAGCCACTGCCTCGTCCATCAGTTTGTCCACTTTGGGATGAAAACCGAGCGAGTTTTTGTCCAGCCCGATGCGCTTGCCTTGCAGTCCGTCCGCTTTCAAAAATGACGTATAATCTTTTTGAAAATGCCCTTCGCTGGCAGCCGTTTTCGAGTCCCGGTCATCCATCCCGGTGAGTGCGCCGAGGCAGATGGCGGCGTCCAGCACGGTGCGGCACATCGGCCCGGCGGTGTCCTGCGTGAAGGAGATGGGGATGATGCCCGCCCGGCTCACCAGCCCCACGGTGGGTTTGATGCCAACGATGCCACAGTTGTTCGCCGGGCAAACGATGGAGCCGTTCGTCTCGGTGCCGATGGCGATGGCACAGAGGCTGGCCGCCACCGCCGCCCCGGAGCCGCTGCTGCTGCCGCAGGGGTTCCGGTCGAGCAAGTAGGGATTTTTGGTCTGCCCGCCCACCCCGCTCCACCCGCTGGAGGAGAGGTTGGAGCGGAAATTGGCCCACTCGCTGAGGTTGGCTTTCGCCAAAATGATGGCACCTGCCGCCCGTAATTTTTGTGCAACCGTGCTGTCCTGCGGCGGGATGCTACCGCTCAATGCCCTCGAACCGGCGGTGTTTGGCATGTCATGCGTGTCGATATTGTCCTTCAGCACGACGGGGATGCCGTGCAGCGGGCCACGGGATTTGCCTGAGAGGCGCTCCTGGTCCAGTTCCTCGGCAATTTTCAACGCATCGGGATTCACGGCGATGATGGAGTTGAGCGCCGGGCCTGCCTTGTCTATTTCTTCGATTCGTTTCAAGTAGCCCTTCACCACGTCCACGATGGTGAACGCTCCATCGGCGTAGCCTTTTTGGAGTTGGTCAATGGTGATTTCTTCCAAATCCAAGGCTGTGGCCGTGGTTTTTACGGCCGCATTTTTACAGGAAAAAAGGGCGCTCAGGCCGATGCCGGAAAGGACGAGGGTGGAGTGGGTGAGGAATTTGCGGCGCTGCATGATGGGAAGATTTGTTGTATTTTCCAACGGAAAGGTAAGCATTGCCGATTAACGAAGACCAGCAATTTTTGCCTTTCTCTCTTCATCATCCAATTTTCTCAGTTCGGACATGTACCATAAAACATAACCAATGTCCCAATCAGGTAGAACTTCCAAGTAGGTTTTGTTCCCAAATAACTTAGATTGAAAATGATTAAAAAGCTCTGATGAAAGAAGCACAAGCTCTTTCAATACTTCAAGCTTGATAAGTCCAACATTTGCGTTGGGGTCTATGTGAGCGTAAATTTGATTTCGAGCGGAAACAACCTTATCAATCAAATCCTTGTGTTTAAATAATTTCTCCCTGACAACCAACACCTCAGCTTTGATGTCGGTTCTCGTTTTAAAAGTATCCTTGTAATTCTTAGAGTTCTCCGAAAGTAGGTTTCTTAGCTCCAAATCGTACTTCTCTCGTTCCAAAATGTTGCACAATTTGTGGAAGCTTCTTTTATCGTTTTGACTACTGCCGAGTAGTTTACACAGTTGAATAACCATAATGAATTTCAACTGATACCAATGGTGTTGAAAAAACCCGTGCTTCTTGATTTGTTTTTCAAAATCGTACTTGTCTTCGGTCAACCTTTGAGCATTCTTGATAGAAATGTTAAGGTCAATGACAATATTGCTAATGTCTTCAATCCACTTCTTGAGTTCTTCAAGTGTAATCATGGTCGGGAGTTTTGAAAAAAAATGGGCAAATGCATCTGATACATTTGCCCTATCGGAAGAGTTCATTATTCAAACTGCGCCTCATACCTTGTTTATCCTTACACTCACCACCTTGTACTCCGGGCAATGCGCAATCGAATCGCTCACGCTCGACGTAACGTTGTTCACCTCCAACTCAGGGAAGTGGAAGGTCGTGCTGAGCACGCCCGGCTTCACCTCGTCGCTCACACGGGCCTTCACCCTGCACTCGCCACGGGGGCTTTCGATGCGAACAAAATCACCTTCGGAAATGCCGTTCGTGGCAGCGTCAATTGGGTTGATGATGAGCACGTCCTCTGTGAAAATCTTGACGTTGGGTGTCCGGCGGGTCATCGTGCCGACGTTGTACTGCTCCAAAACCCGGTTGGTCGTCAGGATGTACGGGTAGGCTGCCCCGTGGTCGAGGATTTCGCTGGTCTCCACAAAATCCCGGAAAACGAACTTGCCCTTGCCCCGTTTGAACTCACCAACGTGCAGCAGCGGCGTATCCGTGCCATCGGGTTTGACGGGCCATTGCTTGCCCTGTTTGCCGAGTTCGTCCCATTTCACCCCGGCGAAAAAGGGCACGATTTGGCTGATTTCTTCGAGCATCCCCTTCGCCGTGTAGGGCGCTTGCGGGTAGCCCATGCGGTTCATCATTTCCACCAAAATCACACCGTCGGGCTTTGACTCGCCGACCGGCTCGACCACTTGCCGCACCGCCTGGATGCGGCGCTCGCCGTTGGTGAAGGTGCCTTCTTTTTCCAAAAACGAAGCGCCCGGTAGTACGACGTGGGCGTATTTCGCCGTCTCCGTCATGAAAATTTCCTGCACGACCAGCAGTTCCAGCGACGAGAGCGCCTTCACGACGTGGTGCGTGTTCGGGTCGCTCTGCGCCATGTCCTCGCCCATCACCCACAAGGCTTTCAGCTTGCCTTCGAGGGCGGCGTCGTACATTTCGGGGATGGTCAAACCGACCTTGTCGCTCATTTTTGCTCCATAAAATTGTTCGTATTTGGCGTGGATTTGCGGGTCGGTCACGTCCAAGTAGCCAGCGCCCTGGTAGGGTTGCGTGCCCATGTCCGCCATGCCCTGCACGTTGTTTTGCCCCCGCAGCGGGTTGACGCCGCAGCCGGGCTTGCCGACGTTGCCGGTTATCATGGCCAAATCGGCAATCAGCATGACGGCATACGGTCCCTGGTAATGTTCGGTGACGCCCAAGCCGTGGAACGCCATCGCCAATTTCGCCGAGGCATAGGTGATGGCGGCGGCTCTCGCTTCCTCTTTCGGCACGCCTGACACCGCTTCTAACTCGCTGATGTTCAGGTTCAAAATGCCCTGGCAGAATTCATCGAAACCCTCCGTGCGGTTGGCGATGAAATCCTTGTCCATCAAATTTTCTTTGATGATAAAATAGAGCATCATGTTCAGCACGGCCACGTTGGTGCCGGGGCGCAGTTGGAGGTGGTGCGTGGCATACTCCGCAATCTCCGTGCGGCGGGGGTCAATGACGATGAGCGGCGTACCCTTCATCGCCTTCTGCCGCAGCTTGGCGCCGGTGACGGGGTGGCCTGCCGTCGGGTTGGCACCGATAATCATAATGCACTCGGTGAGCTTCAGGTCAACGATGGAGTTGGTCGCCGCCCCCGTGCCAAAGGTGCGCTGCAAGCCCAGCGCCGTCGGCGAGTGGCAGACCCTGGCGCAGCCGTCAATATTGTTCGTGCCGAAACAGGCCCGGATGAACTTTTGCATCAAATAATTCTCCTCGTTGGTGCAGCGGCTGCTGCTGATGCCCGCCACGGCATCGCCGCTGTGCTTCGTTTTTATTTCGGTCAAACGGGTGGCGAGGTAGTCGTACACCTCGTCCCAAGTCACCCGTTCCAGCACTCCATTTTTGCGAATCATCGGGTAGCGCAGGCGTTCGGGGTGCTTGTAAAATGCGAAGGCGTAGCGCCCCTTGAGGCAGGTATGCCCCTGGTTCACCTCGGCATCGAAGGGCGCCTGGATGGACAGCACCTTGTCGTCCTTCACGCTCACTTCGAGGTTGCAGCCGACGCCGCAGTAGGTACAGACGGTGCGCACTTTGTCCTGCCCGACGACGGCTTTGCTTTGGTAAATATCGTGGATGGCGCTCGTCGGGCAAGCCTGCGAGCAAGCCCCGCACGACACGCAGTCGGAGGAGAAAAAGTCCTGGTCAAGCCCCTTGATGATTTTGGCGTCGTAGCCCCGCCCGGCGACGCTGAGCACGAGTTGCCCCTGCACCTCGTCGCAAGCCCGCACGCAGCGGTAGCACATGATGCACTTCGACAGGTCGGAGGTCATGTACGGGTGGCTGAGGTCTTTCGGGCGGTCGGTGTGGACCTTGCCCGCCGGGTAGCGCACCTTGCGGATGCCGACCCTCGCCGCCACGTCCTGCAGTTCGCAGTTGCCGTTGACCTCGCAGGTGAGGCAGTCGAGCGGGTGGTCGGTGAGCACCAGCTCGATGATGTTGCGGCGCAGCTTCTGGATGCTTTCGGTTTCGGTGAAAACCATCATGCCCTCGTCCACGGGCGTATGGCAACTGGCGACCGTGCGGAGGTTCGTGCCATTGCCGACACGGCCAACTTCCACGGAGCAGACTCGGCACGAACCAAATGGCTCCAAATTGGGCGCATCGCAGAGGGTGGGAATGGCGTCCTTGCCCTTGAAGCGCCGCACGAACGAGAGGATGGTCTCGCCCGGCACGATGGCGAAGGGCTGCCCGTTGATGAGGGCGGTCTTGGTGAGGATGATGGTTGGATTGGGGGCGGTGGTTGTGGCTTCAGATACCATTGGTTAGGCTGATTTTATTGTTCGTTGGGCTTTGAGGGGTTTTGGACGGCGGAAAGATAGGGGATTTGGGGGAGGTGTGCAAGGGGGGAATTGCGGTGGGCGAGGATTCAAATTCGAGGTAAATCTGGGAAATTCAGAAAGGACTGCTCTTGGAAACTTGGGCAATTTGTTGCTGCTTCATGCAGCCAATGGCCGCAAATCCAACTGCCAGTCTTCGGGCAGTGGCTTGGCGAATTTGGCAGCGTCCTTTTCGAGCAGTTTCACAGAATTGCGGATGGCCTCGAAAAGCCGGGGCGAATAGCCGTCCAATTTCAACAGTTCGGAAATCAGTTGCTTCAGGAAAACATTCCGGCGATAGACGTACTGCCCCTGCATAAAGTCATCGCCTTGGTGCAGTTCCACCATTTTGTTGACCTCCTGAATTTGTTCGATGAGATCCTCTATGCGATAGCCGTTTTTTACTTTCATGTCAAAAGGTGATTTTGATGAATCCTTTTTGAAAACGCTTTCTGCTCCTGTTTTTGGGCGTGTAGCCGAATTGGTGTGCCCAGTACAGCTTGTCAGATTTCGTAAGCACCGCTTTTGGATGCCCTTCCGGGTAAACTTTCACAATATTAGCATCTACCTGGAACATTTCAAAGGCTGGCGTTCTTGACAGCAGCCGTAGCGATTGCTCCTTTTGCTCAACTACCTGATAATCAATAAAGTTCACAACGTCAATATCGCCCGGCTTGTGCTTTTTGGTGGCAAAGCTGCCGTCCACCCACTGCACAAAAGGTTGGTTGACTACCGCCTTCAAAGCCTCCAAATACCGCAGGTAATTTTCAAAAAGCCGCCGCCTATGCGCCCGGTCGTCCAAGCCTTCCACGAAGAACGACCGGAACACATCCAGCGTAATTTCTGTGATTTCGTAGGGTACAAGGTGGCCTTTTTCGTCGAATTGAAGCATGGTGTGGGTTTTCTCAGTTGGCGGAAAGGTAGGGGATTTTAGAAAAGATGCCAATTTGGGGTTTTCGGCTTTCACGTTTCGCCGGGGACGATGGCGAAGGGCTGCCCGTTGATGAGAGCGGTTTTGGTAAGAACAATTGGTTTTTGGGGAGCGGTGGTGAAGGCTTCGGATACCATGGTTAGGCGGTTTTATTGATTTTGGGCTTTGTGGGGTTTTTGGCGGCGGAAAGATAAGGGGTTTGGGGGAGGTGTGCAAGGGGGGAATTTGGTGGCCTACTCCACTTGTGCAAGCAGGTCAAGGTCTCAGGTATTATGATTTTAACATTTGGTCTTTTAGGTCTAAAATTGCTTTTCTAAGTTTGTTCCTATCAGTTTCAATTTCATTAGAATGGGCAATGCCTAACCTCTCTTTTTTCTCTAAATCTTTCAATTTTGCTTTTAGGAGAACTGCTTCTTGCGCCAATGAGGAGTGGTTAAAGGCAGCTTTTTCAAGATTGTCAAGGGCTTCTTCTAATTGCCCTTCAATTACAAAAGAATTAATGCTACCAAGTAATACTTTTTTTTTCTCCAAAATGCTTGGGTCAAGCACCTCCTTATGACCAAGTGGTAGTTGGACAAACTCAGAATCTGCTTTTTCAATTGAGCATCTCAACAAGTCAACTTTTTCTTCAAGGTTTTCAAGATGCCTAAGCCTAATTCCAAGAGTCTCTTTGAGATTGTCATAGCGTTCTAAGTCAGGGTCTATGTAAGATCTTTTTCCATCAATCATTGCACGGAGACCTAATCCTAAAGTGATATCATCATACCTTTTTTTGTACTCATTGAAGGGTGGATTGAATGACGATTTCAGCAATTCAGATTTGTAGTCATTCCATTTGCCGCAACTTTTTGAAAATTCATCCAACTCCTCAATCGTTTTTATCTCTTTTTCAAGCAGCGACTTTCCTTGGGCAATCCTATCTTGCAATTCTTTTCTAAACTGTTCTATCGGCTTTATTAATTCTGTGATTATAGGAACAGCTTGTCTTGCATTTTGCTTTGCCATGTGTTTCTTTCTTGGATAGTTAGCTTTTTATTTCAGACAATTTTACTTTCACAAGGTTCTTGAGCACTGCTGAGAATTTGAAATTCTCGTTCTTCCCAAAATAAACTTTCCTTGAACTATTATTTTCAATGGCGATTCCATAAATGCTTACCGGAGTGACCTTTTTGTCCTCACTAACAAAAACTCGGGTACTTGCCGCAGCATAAGAAATACCCTGCGAGTAATTTATTGCAAAAAAGTAATCGTATCGAGAAGGGTCATGGAAAGTTTCGCTACGAATATCAAAGCTTTCGACTTGGTAGGACTTGTTCATAACTTTTGCAGAAACTGCAAAATCAAAATTCAAGACACTTTTATCTTTGATGTACTGAACTTGTAATTCTTTGTTTGAAGGATTAATTGCGGGTACTGCAATGTACTTTGTTACTTTTTGGTTTGGTGTCAGGGTAAGTTCCATTGGCATATTCATCCTGTACGCGTTCTTCACCTTCTCTGGCTCATTCTTCAAATTCTCTTCAAAATACTCAGTCGCAAGTGGATACAATTGTTCTTCGCCACTGGTAATTTGAAAGTCCTTTACATTGAATTTTTCTATTTCCGAACCCTTGTTCTCAAAGGTTATTTTGAAGACACTCAAAAACTTATCATTGATTTTGAATGGATTAAAATTGTCAGGGAAATTGTCAATCTCCGAAAGACTTGACACTTCCGTTCCGTCTCTACCGTATTCGTCACCGTACCAAATGCGGTATTGAAGGTCGTAGCCTATTGCTGTGGGTATTTCACCTCGTTTAACTAAATCAGAAACCGCGTTTACAGCTTTTATCCTTCCCTGCACGAAAGCTTTTTCTTCCTTTGACATTTCATCCAAGTCACGCTTACTTTTTTCAATGGAAAGAGATAATTCCTTTTCATAATTACCGTCCCGCTTGGCTGCATCGGAAGTCTCTTGATTTAGGACTTTTGCGTCAATTGGAGTAATCGTCATCTCGACTTTCCCAATTGATTGCTTCTTTACCTGTTCAGGTGTGAAAGTTAAGTTTTGGTAATTGTGATTAATCGTTTTGTTTACAATTTTTCTGGTTGGGACACAAGCTGTAACCAAGACAGCGACCCAAAAAATAAATGAAATCTGGATCTTCATGATTTAGCTTTTATTCTTTGATTTAGATGTATTTCCCATTGTCGCAAGGCGTTCCAAAAATAATCCCCTGTCCGCTGGTTTTTCTATTTGAACCAGGCTTTTCAGGATTTCAAAGGATGTTTGGGATTTCCTGCTCCGCCTTTCCGTCGTGGCAAAGGTATTCCATAAATAAATCTCCGTCTGCTGGCTTTTCGAGGGTGGAGATGGGGTTAGCGGGTTGAACCAGGACTTTCAGGGATTCAAAGGATATTTGGATTGGTTTCACCTGATTTTCAAAACCTTAGCCAGCGCATCCTCAAACTCGCTCATCGTAGCAGCCCCAACCTCACCAATTTTCCTGACCATCCTCAACTGCGAAACCGACCTGACTTGAAAGCAATCTGCGGCGGAAACTTTTGAAAGGTTGTTCGTAGCATCCGGTTCAATCTTGACCATCCAATCAGCAACTCCGTAGTTGGGTTTCCAATTGGTTATTGGCACGATGACTTTGAGTGGCAATATCCCCAAAGCATCATCGCTGACGATGACCACCGGACGTGTTTTTCGGATTTCTGCACCGATGGTCGGGTCGAGGTTGATGAGCCAAATTTCACTTCGTTTCATAGATTTCTTCGCCGTCCAAAACCGTGAAAGCCGTGAGTTCGCTGTCGTTCAGGTAGTCAGTCAAGAGAAGTTCCGCCGCTTTGCGGCGTTTTTCCTCCCCGCTTTCTTTTTTCAACGCCTCTTCTTTGACGTTCCGGAAAAACAATTCAATAACCTGCAACTTTTCCGCTAATGAAAGTTGCTTGAATATTTCGGTTAACTGTATGGCTTGCTTTGACATTTTTCTTTTGAATTTTTCTGCAATTTAAATCTTTTCTGGCCGTCGTAAAGCGTTCCAAAAATAACCTACCTGCTGGTTTTTCGATGGTGGGAATGGGGTTAGCGGGATTTTCGATGCACTAATCCACAAAAGTCTGCTTTATCACGTCCTTAACTTCAAGTATTTCATCAGGTTGCAGGGTTGCGACTACTTTTGTAATCCGTGCTTTGTCTATCGTCCTGATTTGGTCAATCACCACCCAGCTTTCATTGTTTTGCAAATTAATTTTGACCCTCGTCGGGTAAGGCTTGGAAGTGCTTGTGACGGGAGCAATGACCACTGTTTTCAAATGCCGGTTCATTTCATCCGGCGAAACGACCACGCAGGGCCGTGTTTTTTTGATTTCGCTTCCGATGGTAGGGTCTAAGTTGACAATTGCAACCTGGTATTGGGCTATGTCCATTCCTCGAATTTTTCGTCAGCAAAAACATCAGGTATCAACAATTCGTCATCGCCGTCAGCGTGCATTGCTTTAAATGCTTCGTCCCAGCCTTGTCGAGGGTTTTGGACAGGTTTGATAAGAATGAAATCTTCCTCCAAAACCAGTTCAACCAAATTCTGGATATTGTATTTTGAAAGAATGGCTTTCGGCAGCCGTATTCCTTTGGAGTTTCCTATTTGAACGATTGAAATTTGCATCGTGTAATCATTTTGTAATTACAAAACTAACTCCTTTTTTCTTTTCCTCAAACTTTCCACTCAAATCGAACGGCTTTTTTTCTATTGCCACATTTCCGGTTGTTTGCAAGGAGTTCCAAAAATAAACCCCCTCCTGCTGGTTTTTCGATGATGGAAATGGGGTTTCCTGAATATCACTTTCAAGAAGCAATTTAGGATTTTAACTTTCTTCCACTCAGCCTGGGCACAGCGCACAAAAAAAGCCTTTGGAAACAACGCTCCAAAGGCTTTTTCAATCAGGGTTTCAAGTACGGTCAGCCGACCGTTTCCGAAACCCGTATCCTGATTTTTCGGATTTCTTCTTTCAGCCAACTGTCCAGGTTGCGGTACCATTCGAGGTGCGGCGACCAGCGTCCGCAGCCACTGGCTTCGGGGCCGTGGCAGCAAGTTTCTTCCCACTGCTTTTTGCAGGCGGGGCAGCGCCCTGCCGTGTCGAACGTGTGCCAGACGTGGCCGCAGTCGCACTGCCAAACATCGGCAGGGGTGGGTTCCCAATTGCATTTCGGGCAAGCGATTTTTACTTCGGCCATGTTGCTATCAATAGAAAAACCGGGCTTCGGCGGCTGGCACATGGTAGGAGGTGCAACTGACGACAAAGCCCGGTCGTTTGTTTTGTACGCTTGGTGGGGTAGGCGAATAACCACGAAATACGGCGGCCTTCGCACCTCACCTTATCTGAAACGACAGGAAAATCAGATTTCCTCTGCCCGCTTCTTCTGCTCTTTGTAAACGGCTTTCAGGAATCCAGCCCTTTTTTGCACGGATGGCTTGGTGAATTCTTTCCGGGTACGCAGTTGCTTCAGCGTTTGCGTCTGCTGGAATTTGCGCTTGAAACGCTTGAGCGCCTGGTCGATGGATTCGCCGTTTTTGATTTCTACAATCAACATAAGCTACAATTGAACTTTTGTGGCCGGAAGTGCTGCATTTGTTGATTTGGCACCGTCAGCCGGATTTCTAATTTTTACAATGGGGCGCAAATTTAGGGAAGTTTGCGGATAAAATGGGAGTCCGGCGCAGTTTGAGATGGATTTTTTTTTCGGAAGAATAAAACCTGTCAAATTTCCGTGCATCACCTCACTGTTTCTTTTCTTTGCTGTTGCCGTCCGGGGATGCCGGAGGCTCAGTCATTTTCAACAAAAAATCAGGCAAAACTCACCGACGATGAAAAACTTACTCCTCCTCCTGCTTTTCCTCCTCCCGTTCGCCGCAGGCGCACAGACCAAATCCGCCAGAACATCTCTGCCCCTCGCCGATGCCACGCCCGAAAGTGTGGGCATGAGCGCCGAACGGCTGGCCCGGCTGGACGGTATGCTCGAACAGGCCGTTGCCGTAAGCGACATCCCCGGTGCTGTGGTGCTGCTGGCCCGAGACGGCAAAATCTTCTACCACAAATCCTTCGGCATGGCCGACAACCAGACGAAGCGGGCCATGAAGCGGGACGACATTTTCCGCATCGCTTCCATGAGCAAAGCCATCACCTCCACTGCCGTGATGATGCTCTGGGAGGAAGGCAAATTCCAACTCGACGACCCCGTTTCAAAGTACATCCCGGAGTTCAAAGGCCAGCAGGTGCTCAAGGATTTCAAGTACGCCGACACCAGTTGGACCGGCGAGGCGGTCAAATCCGAAGTCACCATCCGCCACCTGCTGACGCACACTTCGGGCATCGGTTACGGCGTCATTGACGGCGACGAGCGCTTCAAAATGCTGTACCAAAAGGCGGGCATCACCGACCTTTTCACCACCGAAAACATCACCATCGGCGAGAGTGTGAAGAAACTGGCCAGCCTGCCGCTCCACCACCAGCCCGGCGAAAAATTCACGTACAGCGAGGGCCTGGACGTGCTCGGCTACTTCATCGAGGTGGTGTCGGGGATGCCGTTCGATGTTTTTTGAAAAAACGCATCTTCGACCCGCTCGGCATGAGCGACACGGGGTTTTACCTTCCTTCGGAAAAAGCCAACCGCCTCGTGCCCGTGCAGCAACCCGAAAACGGCACCTGGGCACGCTACCCGGTCACGTTCTACGACCCCGATTACCCCATCAAGGGCGCAAAAAAATTCTTCTCCGGCGGGGCGGGCTTGTCGAGCACGGCGAAGGACTACGCCACCTTCCTCCAGATGTACCTCAACGGCGGCGAACTGAACGGCAAGCGCCTCCTCAGCCGCACGACGGTCGGGGCCATCCTCTCCAATCAGGTCGGCGACCTGTTCGCCTGGGATGATGGCAAAGGTTTCGGCCTGGCGTTCGGGGTGCTGAACGAGAAGGGCGAGGCCAAGGGCGGCAGCGGCAGCGCAGGTACTTTCGATTGGGGCGGCTATTTCAACACCACCTACTTCGCCGACCCGCAAGAGAAAATCATCGGGGTGATGATGAAGCAGACGCGGGGCACCGTGTCCGACGATACGAGCAACTACTTCCGGCAGTTGATTTACCAGGCGCTGGATGATTGAGGGGGAAAACCTTTTTGAGGAAAAGGAGTAGTTTTGAAGGAAAACGAGTTTTAAAACCTTTCGGGAGGAGATAATTGAGAGGAAAATTTTTGCAAAAATTTTCCTCTCAATTATCTCCTCCCACAATTCTTCTTATGACCATCTCCGAACTTTCCCTTCGCCGCCCCGTCCTCGCCATCGTGATGAACATCCTCATCGTGTTGTTTGGCGTCATCGGCTTCCAGTTTTTGGGGGTCAGGGACTATCCCGCCATTGACCCGCCCATCGTCAACGCGCGCACCTCGTACCCTGGCGCAAACGCCGACATCATCGAGACGCAAATCACCGAGCCGCTCGAAAAGGCGGTGAACAGTATCCAGGGGGTGAAAAACATCACCTCGTCCAGTACGCAGGGCACGAGCAACATCTCGGTCGAGTTCGAGTTGAGCGTTGACCTGGAGGCGGCGACCAACGATGTGCGGGACAAGGTTTCGCAAGCCGTCCGCTCCCTGCCCAACGACCTCGATGCACCGCCCGTCGTCTCCAAATCGGACGCTTCGTCGGGGCCTATTCTCTCGATGACGGTGGAGAGCGATATCCGCAACCAGTTGCAGCTCACCGAACTTGCCACGAACACCCTCGTCGAGCGGCTCGAAACCATCCCCGGCGTGAGCGGCGTACAGATTTGGGGCGAAAAACGGTACTCGATGCGCATCTGGCTCGACCCCGGCAAGATGAGCGCCTACGGGCTGACACCCGTGGACGTGCGCAACGCCCTCGCCCGTGAAAGCGTCGAGCTGCCCGCAGGAAAAATTGCAGGCAATACTACTGAACTGACGGTCCGCACTTTCGGCAGGTTGAACACGGAGGAGGAGTTTGAAAACCTGACCATTTCCACGGTAGGCGGCGCCGACATTCGCCTGAAAGACATTGGCACAGCAGTTTTAGGCCCCGAAAACGAGGAGTCCGTGCTGAAAGCAAGCATGGTGCCGATGATTGCCCTCGCCGTCATCCCACAGCCGGGCAGCAACTACGTGGCGATTTCCGACGAGTTTTACCGCCGGTTGGAGCATCTTAAAAAAGAAGTGCCGGAAGACATTCAACTTAACATCGCTTTCGACTCGCCCAAGTTTATCAAGCAATCTATCGTTGAGGTGGAGGACACACTGCTCATCGCCATCAGCCTCGTGGTGCTCATCATTTTCCTGTTTTTCCGGGACTGGATTATCGCCATCCGCCCGCTCATTGACATTCCCGTTTCGCTCATCGGCTCGTTTTTCATCATGTACCTCGCTGGTTTTACCATCAATGTTTTGAGCCTGCTGGCCATCGTGCTGGCGACGGGCTTAGTGGTGGACGACGGCATCGTGGTCACGGAGAACATTTTCAAAAAAATGGAAGGCGGCATGAACAAGTGGAAGGCGGCGAAGGAAGGCTCGAAGGAAATTTACTTTGTCGTCATCGCAACCTCCATCACGCTGGCGGTCATCTTTCTGCCCATCATTTTTCTGGAAGGTTTCGTCGGCAGGCTGTTCCGGGAGTTCGGCATCGTGGTGGCCGGGGCGGTTTTGATTTCCGCCTTCGTCTCGCTGACTTTGACGCCCGTGCTCAACGTGTTCCTGACTCGCAAAGGCGGCCACCATCACGGCTGGTTTTACCGGGTCACCGAGCCGTTTTTCAGCGGCTTGGAGAGCGGCTACTACCGCCTGCTCAAAGGTTTTATGCGGGTGCGGGCGCTGGCGCTGGTCATCATCCTTGCCTGCTTCGGCATCATCTGGTTTTTCGGCAAAGATTTGAAATCGGAGCTTGCGCCAATGGAAGACCGCAGCCAATTCCGCCTGCAAGTCCTCGCCCCGGAAGGCACTTCTTTCGATGCGATGGACAAATATAATGACCGCCTCTCTGAATTCATGCTCGACAGTGTGCCGGAAAACGAGATGGTGATGTCGGTGACGGCGCCGGGCTTCACCGGTTCCGGCTCGGTGAACACAGGTTTCGTTCGGGTAACGCTCCTCCCGCCCACTGAGCGGGAGCGTTCCCAAAGCGGCATCGTTCAAATGGTAAACCGCAACCTCGGCAAGTTCAGCGAGGTGCGGGCGTTCGCCATCGAGGATCCGACCATCTCGACCAACCGGCGGGGCGGCTTGCCCGTGCAGTTTGTCATCCAAAACAGCAATTTTGAAAAAATACGGCAGGTGCTTCCGCAATTCCTCGAAGAAGCGAACAAAAGCGCCGTTTTCCAGGGCGTGGACAGCGACGTGAAATTCAACAAGCCGGAACTGCGCATCGAAATTGACCGCCTGAAAGCCAACCAGATGGGCGTCAGCGTCAGTGACATTTCGGAGACCCTCCAACTGTCGCTTTCCAACCGTCGCCTCGGTTATTTTTTGAAAGATGGCAGGCAGTACCAGGTCATCGGGCAGGTCGCCCGCAGCGACCGCGACGACCCGACCGACCTGAAAAACATCTACGTCCGCAACAACCAGGGCGGCATCATCTCCCTCGACAACCTGACGAGGATTTCCGAAGAAACCGCCTCGCCCGTCATCTACCATTTCAACCGCTACAAAAGCGCCACCATCAGCGCCGGTCTCGCCCCCGGCAATAGCATCAGTGCTGGCAAGCGCCGTCGCATCGGCATGCCGAAGGGGAATCGCTACCTCAAACGCATCTGCGTTCAGATCGCATGGGCTGCTTCCCGCAAAACCGACAGCTTCCTGCGA
>JACRAN010000128.1 GCA_016234735.1 Bacteroidota bacterium
GAGCCGGTGAACTCGATTTTGGAGGAGCTTAAATCGTTGGCCCTGAGCATTTTAGAACACAAACCGCCAGTGGTTTCGCTGGAAGAAGGCCACGAAGCCCTGCGGGTAGCCTGGGCGGTGATGGAGGAGATTGAGGGACGGCTGGGAGATGGCAAATAATCATTCCAGCCGCAGAACTTTCTTTGTGGTGCAAATATTTCTAACTTGCATCACTTAAACCACAATTCATTTTCCATGAAATTGGTACTTGAAATCCATCACGAACAAGACTTGAAAATCCTGCTGCCATTGTTGGAGCGCTTAAAAATTCAGGTGTTGGGAATGCCTGCCCCACTTGCTGCAAAAAAAAATAACGGCAGAACAAGTGGCTCGAAAAAGCAGCAACTGGGCAAAAAAAACTATGACCCGGAAAAACTGGAGGGCTTGTTCGCGCAGCTAAAAGAAATGAAAGCCTTTTCCGAAATAGCCGACCCGATAGCCTGGCAAAAACACCTCCGTGATGAGTGGAACTAAAAATGGACTGCTCGACAGCAATATTCTGGTGTACTGTTCCAAAGGCCAGATTGACTTTCAGACGATTGCCCAAAAATATGACCACCTGTTTGTTTCGGTCATTACATTCATGGAAACGCTCGGTTTCGGCTTTAAAAATCCTGCTGAAAAAACGCTTATAGAAACACTTTTGAATGCGCTGCCAATCGTCCAGACGGACATGGACATCGCCAATTGGGTGGTCAATTATCGGCAGCAACACAAAATCAAGATTCCCGATGCCATCATTCTGGCTACCGCCAGGAAATTGAACGCCGAAGTTGTCACGGTCAACGAGAATGATTTCAATGGCATTGACCCGACAGTTCCTATTTTTGTTCCCGCCATCGTTTTATCCTGATTTTCAAGCCTGTTCCATGCGCAAAATCACCGCCGACCACCTCTTCCCCGTCGCCTCCAAGCCGATGAAAAACGGGGTCGTCATCGTGGACGACACCGGCAAAATCCTCGCCCTCGACCGCCGGGAAAACCACGACCCCGCCACGCTCGAAACCCATCACGGGGCCATCGTGCCCGGTTTCGTCAATGCACACTGCCACCTCGAACTCTCGCACATGCGGGGCGTGGCACCCACCGGCACGGGGCTGCTGCCGTTTTTGAAAACGGTGGTGAACCATCGCCACATCCCGCAGGAACAAATCGACGCCGCCATCGAACAGGGAGACCGGGAGATGTACGAGGCAGGCATCGTGGCCGTCGGCGACATCTGCAACAAGGCCGATACCGCTGCCGTGAAGCGCCGCAGCCCCATCCGCTACTACACCTTCGTGGAGATGTTCGACTTCCTTCAAGACGACCGGGCGCAGGCAACTTTTGATAGCTACCACGAAGTTTTTGAGCAGCAAGCCGACAGCGACGGCAACCGCAAAAGCTGTGTGCCTCATGCGCCGTACACGGTTTCACCGACACTTTTTTCTTACATCAATAACTGCAATTCCAAGTTGATTCCAGACCTTTTTGATTTCAGTTATATTGGGAACCCACCTTTTTCTATCAGTATCCACAACCAAGAAACACCAGATGAGGACCAGTTTTTTAAAGATAAAACAGGTGATTTTGTTGAGTTTTACAAAACGTTCGGGATACCACTCGACCATTTTCAACCCACCGGTTCCTCCTCCATGTTTTATTCCCTTGAACATCTTGACATAAGGGCCCGTGTGATTTTCGTCCACAACACAATGACTCAGCCCCTTGATATTAAGGCCGCACATAGTTGGGTGAGAAAAGAACAATCCTACTGGTGTACCTGCCCAAACGCCAATCTCTACATCGAAAACCGGCTGCCGAACTACCGCTACTTCCTTGATAATCAGGCGAAAGTGTGCATCGGGACGGATAGCCTGACGAGCAATTGGCAGCTTTCAGTGTTGGAGGAAATGAAGACCATCGCCCGATTCCAGAGCTACGTGGGGTTTGAAACACTGCTGCGCTGGGCCACGTTGAACGGGGCGGAAGCGCTTGGTTTCGAGCAGGATTTGGGCAGTATCGAAGTGGGAAAAACACCGGGGCTGAACCTGCTGGATTTGGGGCCGGATTTGATGTTGCAACCCGGTACGAAAGTGAAGCGGCTGGTTTGAACTGACGTTTTGGCAGCTGCCACACGGGGTATGTTTTTTGTTCAACCATCATCCTCAAACCGTTTTTATGAAAAATTTCCGCTACCACCTGCTGCTGTTTATCGTCGTCGTCATGTCGGCATTTTCGTTCGTGCCAATGTCGCACAAGCCGCTGGAAATCAACCGCTTCATCCCCGAAGCCGTGTACGAGCTTCCGCCGGTGTCCATTTTCACGCTGACGGCTTCCGATATCGTGGCGGCGAATGGCGAGGAGGTATGCATTGAAGTGAAGGCCAAAGAATTTGAGCAAATCCTCTCCATGCAGTACAGCATGAATTGGGACGCTAACGTGCTGAAATTCAAAGCAGTACGCAATTTTGGACTCAACGGCATGGGCCTCCAGAACTTCGGCAGCCATCTGGCAGCGAACGGCACCCTCACTTTCTCCTGGTACGACCCCGCCCTGCGCGGTTTTTCAAAACCGGCAGGCACGAAACTATACGAGGTGTGTTTCGAGGCGGTCGGCGAACCGGGCAGCAAGGCGAAATTCGAATTCAACGGCAAACCGACAATGGTGGAAATCGCCAACTCCTCCGGTGTTTTTTTGGATTTGAGAACGGAAGGCGGAGCCATCGAAGTGAAATAATTGGGCTTGCCCCGACCGGAAATTTTGCCGTTTTTTGCCGCCTGTTTTCACAAAAAATAAAAAAAAAGAAACGCATGAAAATCCCTCATTTTCAGATAGTTGCCGCAATTTTTACCCTCACGCTGCTCACCAGTTGCGGGGATGACAAAGCTCGGGAAGCCGCTGCTGCACAGGCGTTGCAAACAGCCACAGAAAAAACCGCTGAACCCATCGTGAGCCAGCAATCGCAGGCCGCCCAAAAAACTGTCGGCACCCTGAACCTCGCCATCGGCAACCAGGCCGCTGCCAAAGGAAAGGAAACCTGTGTCGCGGTCACCGCCCGCAATTTCAACGCCGTCGTTTCCATGCAGTACAGCCTGAAATGGGATGCTAAAGTCCTGAAATTCAAAGGGTTGCAGGGTTTTAACCTGCCAGGGCTGAGTGCCAACAGCTTCGGTACACAGGCGACCAGTGACGGCATCCTGACCCACTCCTGGTTCGATGCCAACGTGAAGGGCATCAGCCGCCCGGACGACACCAAACTCTACGAAATCTGCTTCGAGACAGTGGGCAAAGCAGGCAGCAAATCTGCCGTGGAGTTTTCCAACACTCCCGTCATTTTTGAAATTTCCAATGCCAACAGCCAGTTCCTCGCCCTCGACGGGCAGCCGGGCACCGTGGAGGTGAAGTGATTTCGGATTTTGGATTTCGGATTTTGGATTTTTTACACCGGAAAAATATGATCAAAAGAATCGTGAAACTGACCTTCCGGGAAGAGGTCGTGCCCGAATTCCTCGCCATTTTTGAGGCCAGCAAGGCAGAAATCAGGGCGTTCGGGGGCAACCTGCACCTCGAACTGCTGCGGGACACGGCGCAGCTTAACGTGCTGTTCACCTTCAGTTTTTGGGAAAACGAGCAAGCGCTCGAAACCTACCGGCAATCCGAACTTTTCAAAACCACCTGGGCAAAAACGAAGGTGTTGTTCGCCGACAAAGCAGCGGCATGGACAGTGGAAAGTATTGGAAATTAGGGGATTGGGGATTGGGAATTGGAAATTGGAAATTGGAAATTGGAAATTGGGGATTGGGGATTGGGAATTGGAAATTGGAAATTGGAAATTGGAAATTGGAAATTAAGAATCACGGAGTTACCATCCATTTCTAATGAATAACTGACATTATGCGCTCGTCCCATCGGGACGAAATCTTTGTAGAATCTAGTGCTTAACAAGCACCACCGTTCCGTAGGAACGGTATCTGGAAGCCAATAGATACCGTTCCTACGGAACGGCTTAACGGTTTTCCTTGCCATCGCTACAAAGATTCCGCTCCTACGGAGCGAGCCATCGCTACAAAGATTCCGCTCCTACGGAGCGAGTGCGTAATGTCAGTGAATAAAAAGCAGGGCGATGAACTGCGCAACGAAGCCCACCGCCAGCCCGACGTAAAGTTGCCGCTCCGTGTGCGCCTCGAGCAGCAACC
>JACRAN010000129.1 GCA_016234735.1 Bacteroidota bacterium
CACCTTCAACACGCCAAACCCGCGCGCGGCGTCGATGATGGGCGGCATGACGGGGCCGTTGGACGATACGGACTTCAACGTGCTGACAATCAACGTGGTAGTTCCGACTGCCGACCCGGTGACGGGCATGCCCGCCGCCCTGACCACCAACCAGGTTTGGCCGCAATCGGGCACAACTACCCGCAATATCAACTTCTCCGCACAGCCGATGATGAGCATGACGAATTTTTTCATCAACAACGAAAAGTTCGACATGGAGGAAATGGACTTTACGACAGAGCAGGAAGACGTGGAGGTTTGGAACATCACCAACCAGACCATGATGGCGCACCCGTTCCACATCCACGGCAACCATTTTTACGTGCTGCAAGTGAACGGCGCCACGCCGCCGCCCAACATGCGGGGCAGGAAGGACGTGGTCGCTGTGCCGCCGATGAACGGCAGCGTGAAGCTGGTGACGAAGTACGCCAACTTCGGCGACCCCAACCTGCCGTACATGTTCCATTGCCATATCCTGAGCCACGAGGACGGCGGGATGATGAGGCAGTTCATCGTGAACCCGGCAGTGAGCGCAACGAATGAACCTGCACAGCAAGGCTCGCTGACGATTTCGCCGAACCCGGTTGCATCGGGCGGTTTTTTGCAAATAAACCTGACGCTGGCTGCTGCCGGGGCACTTGAATTTACGCTTTCCGACCTTGGCGGGCGCACGGTTCGCCAGTTTGATTTGGGCGAAAAAGCGGCTGGGAACCAAGACCTTTCGCTGGAAACGAAGGGCTTGGCGGCAGGGGCTTATTTCCTCACGGCACGGCTGTCGGGCAAGCAGGTTGGAGCGGGGAAGGTGGTGGTGGAGTGACAAGTAGCCGCCAAACTTATTTGACTGACTCAATTTCTATCCGTTTCAACCAGCTAAACTTGTTTGGCTGGTTGAAACAATTTTTAAACATGACCAAAGCCCATTTCCACTACCGCATTCGCCGCCTGCACCGCTGGCTCGGCGTTCTCATCGGCATCCAGTTCCTTGCGTGGACGCTCGGCGGCTTGTACTTCTCCTGGAGCGACATGGACGAGGTGCATGGCGACTTCGAAAAAGCGGCTGCGCCCCTGCTGCCTGCGAGCGCCGACTATCTTTCACCATCTATTTTGTTGGACAGCCTGCGGCAAACGAAAGAGGTGGACAGTCTGCTCGAATTGCGCCTTGTCAGCATCCTCGGTCGCCCAAACTGGCTGGTGACGTATTTCCCGAAGGGGCACGAAAGGCATCATAAAAAGCTGCGACTGGCGGATGCGCTGACCGGCTCGCTGCGCCCACCCTTGTCCGAAGCGGAAGCGGTGCAGGTTGCCAAAGAAGGCTACGCCGGAAAAGGTGAAGTGCAAAACGTGGAATACCTGACCCAAACCAGCAGCCACCACGAGTACCGGGAGCAGCCCTTGCCCGCCTACGCCGTCAGTTTCGGCGACGGGCGCCGCTCGACGGTTTACGTCGCTGCCGAAATGGGCACGGTACAAAAAATCCGCAACCGCCCGTGGCGGCGCTTCGACTTCCTCTGGATGCTGCACACGATGGATTACAGCAGCCGTGACAACATCACGAACTGGCTGCTGCGGGCATTTTCCATTTTTGGATTGATGACGGTGGCGAGCGGGTTTACGCTGTTTTTTGTGAGCCGGAGGCGGTAATCGCCAATGTTGACGACAGGTTGCCTCCCGCCACCCAAACAAGTTTGACGGCTACAATTATAGTAAATAAAAATGATTTGAAAAACTATTGACCTAAGAACATGGAACATCACCACCAACATCACGGACAACCTGCCCAAGTGCCCGTTGCCCCGCAGGGCGGGCATGAAGGACGTTCAAAGCATAGCGCCTTCTCAGGGTCACGCCGCACATGACCACAGCGCCATGACCGGCGACGGCGTGAACGACGCCCCCGCATTGGCGCAGGCAGACGTGGGAATCGCCGTCGGCTCTGGCACCGACGTGGCTGCCGAAACCGCCGACATCATCCTCGTCAACAGCAACCCGAAAGACATCGCCAACCTCATCCTTTTTGGAAAAGCCACCTTCCGCAAAACGCAGCAAAACCTGCTCAGGGCGACGGGCTGCAACGTCATTGCCATTCCGTTGGCGGCGGGGGTGGCATGAGACCTTCCAGCCCTCGTTTTACGAGGCGTCGCTATTTCTTGGGCCCGGGCCAAAAGAAAGACGGCTATTGATAATTATCATTTGATAGCGTTCTTTGGATTAAGATGAAAAATCAGACATTTGGTTTTTAAAAAAGAACTTCGGAGCAGGAGTTCCGACGTCCATTGCAATACAACGCACAGCTTTAAAAGTGAAACCCGGCCATGATGCGGAACACGAAAAATGCCCCCTGGGGTGATGTTGAGGGAATTGGATGTATTATTTCCCTTGCAATTTGCTTTGGCCTTTCATTCATCTCCTGCGACCACCCGGCACCGGGCATGTTTGTGGATGTGGCGCAGGAGGCAGGCATTGATTTTAAATACAATTTTGGAGACTACACCTACGAAAATATCATCGAGAGCAGCGGCTCCGGCGTGACCGTTTTTGACTACGACGGCGATGGCGACCAGGATTTGTACCTGCTCAACGGCACCTGGCTCGAAGGCATCAGCGACGCGGAAGGGAAGGTTTTCAAAGATACCCCGAACCAACTTTACCGCAACAATGGGGACGGCACTTTTACCGAAGTGGCCAAACAGGCAGGCATTGACGACCGGCACTGGAGCATGGCCGCCGGAGCAGTGGACTACGACGGCGATGGCGATTTGGACCTCTACCTCCTCAACTACGGGCCGAATGTTTTTTACCAAAATAATGGCGACGGCACCTTCCGGGACGCCACCGCCGAAACGGGACTGCAAGGCCCCGGCACGCTCAACGGTTTCACCAAATGGAGTGTGGGCGTGGTCTTTTGGGATTACGACCGGGACGGGGCCGTGGATATGATGGTGGGCAATTTTCTGGCCTTCGACCCCGCCTACCAATCTCCGGGCAACCCCGACATGATGCCGCACCCCTCGGAGTACCGGGGCCAGCCTTCCATTTTTTACCGGCAAATGCCCGATGGCCGGTTTGAGGATGTCACTGCCCAACTCGGCCTGTACTTCCCCGATTCAAAGTGCATGGGGCTGACGGTTTTTGACAGCGACGGCGACGGCGACATGGACATTTTGCAGGGCAACGACCACCAACCCAATTTCCTTTTTCGCAACGAAGGTGCGGGCGTATTCAAAGAAACGGGGATTGCCAGCGGTGTCGCCGTGAACGACGACGGCGCCCCGACCGGTTCCATGCACCCTGCCATCGGCGACGTGGACGGCGACGGGCTGATAGACGTTTTGGTCACCGACCTGGAGCACGGGGCGCTCTACCGCAACTTGGGCAATGGCCTGTTTGAAGACATCACAGCGCGGAGCGGCCTGGCTGCCGCCTTCACAGGCAAGGGAGGATGGGCCGCTACTTTGTTTGACTACGACAACGACGGCGACCTCGATATTTTCTCGGCCAACGGAGCGGCTGAAAAACTCGTCGAACAATATCCCTTGCTTTTGAAAAACAACGGGAAGGGCCAATTCATGGATGCCGGCGCCGAAGGCGGCACGTATTTCCAGCAAAAGCGCTCCGGCCGCGGGGCGGCTGTCTGGGACTACGACAACGACGGGGACCTGGACATCATCGTATCGCACGTTGACTTGAAAGCCACGGCGGCACTGCTGCGAAACGAAGGGGGCAACGGCAACCACTGGTTGGGCCTCAAACTGCTGGGCCGCAATGGTTCGGCTGCATGGCCCGGCGCTAAAATTACCGTCCGGGCGGGTGAAAAAACACAGGTGTTGGTAAATCAGCCCGGCAATTCCTACCTTAGCTACGGCGATCCCCGTGTGCATCTTGGGTTGGGTAATCACACTCAGGCTGACCGGCTCGAAATCGAATGGCCGGATGGCAATAAAGAAGTTTTTGAAAATATCGGGGCCGACCAGTATTTGGAGATTAGGCAAGGCTCCGGGAAAAGATAGCATTCATTGCGAAGCAAATTTCATTTAAAAAATAAATTCATGAACCATCAGTACGTCAGCAGGGTCATAGACCTGACCCATCCCGAAAAGAACATCATCCACAACATGACCAATGAGCAGGCGCAGGAGCTTTTAAAATCCGGCGACTGCGAAGCCGTCCGGAAGATAGACGGGCAGTTTGCGCTCCTCTCGGTCGATGGCAAGACCATCCGGTTGGCGCGCTCCATCGGCAGGCCGTTGCGGTACTTTATCGCCAAGCGCGCCGAAGGTCCGAACCTCGTCGTTGCGGAACGCATTGATGCGATTTACGATTACCTCAAATCGGAAGGCCTCGATGACCAGTACCACCCCTCTTACACGCGGATGGTACCGGCGCACTACATCACCACCATTCAATTGCTGGGCTGCCCCGACCCCAACCCTGTTTACGAGCGGTTTTTTACCCCGGCCCGCAACAAGTATCCGATGGACGACATCGGGAAACTCGGTACGCTGTACATGAGCGCACTGTACGATGAGATAAAAAAATGGTTGAAAAACAGAGCCAACACAGGCCCCGTCGGGGTGAGCTTTTCTGCCGGGGTGGACAGTGGCTCGGTCTTTTTGCTCACCTACCACGCATTGTGCGAGTTGGGAGAAAGCCCGTCGCGGCTCAAAGCCTTCACCCTCAGCGTGGACGGTGGCGGCGAAGATGTTCGACAGGCACGTCAGTTTTTGGAACGCGTGAACCTCGGCTTGTTTTTGGAGGAAATCGAAGTGTCATCGTCTGACCTCGATTGGAAGAAAGCCATCAGGATTGTGGAAGATTACAAACCTTTGGACATACAGGCGGCCACGATGAACCTGGCCCTGCTCGAGGGCATCAGGGAGCGGTACCCCGACTGGAAGTACCTCCTCGACGGCGACGGCGGCGATGAAAACATGAAAGATTACCCGATTGAAGAAAACCCGGAACTGACCATCCACAGCGTGTTGAACAACCTCATGCTCTACCAGGAAGGCTGGGGCGTGGATTCCATGAAGCACTCCATCACCTACTCCGGTGGCCTCAGCCGGAGCCATACGCGCACTTCGGCCCCGGTGGAGGCCCTCGGTTTTGAAGGCTTCAGTCCGTACACCCTGCCCAACGTCATCGAGGTTGCCGAAGGCATCCCGTTCATAGAGCTGACCGATTGGAACCACGAAAAACTGTACGACCTCAAAGGTGCCATTGTCGCCCGCGGGGTCAAGGCCGTCACGGGCATGGACATGCCGGTATTTCCCAAACGGCGCTTCCAGCACGGAGCCGTTGAGATGCAGGACTTCCGCCGCTTGTTCCCGGAAAATGACATCGCCTATCGCCGGGCCTTCCAAACCATGTATGAGCAGCTTTCCTGATTTTGACATGGACGACCGGTGGATTCTATCCCACAGGTCGTCCAAAAATCCGGTGGATGCGCACAAGCCCTACGCTGATCGGGTTGAGGAGGAGCGCGCTGCTTCCGGGGACATCGAGAAGGTGGCGACGGTGTTTTTGACAAACCGGGAGTGCCCCTTTCGCTGCCTGATGTGCGACCTCTGGAAAAACACCACCGATGAGAAAACGCCGCCCGGTGCCATCCCGCACCAGATTGCGCACGCCCTGGCGCTGTTGCCGCCTGCCCGCCACATCAAACTGTACAACTCCGGAAATTTCTTCGATACCAAGGCCATTCCTCCCGAAGATTACGAACAGATAGCCGCCCTGCTCGACCCCTTCGAGACGGTCATCGTGGAGTGCCACCCGAAACTCGTCAACGAGCGGTGCCTGCAATTCCGCGACATGCTCCGGGGCAATCTGGAGATTGCCATCGGGCTGGAGACGGCCCACCCGGAAGTGCTCGAAAAGTTGAACAAACGCATGGATTTGAAACAATTCGAGCAGTGCGTGCAGTTTTTGGCGGCCAATGGCATCCGCTCACGGGCCTTCACCCTGCTGCGACCGCCCTTCCTGTCGGAGGAAGAGGGCGTTTTTTGGGCAAAACGAACGCTTGACTTCGCATTCGATTCGGGTGTGGAGTGTTGCGTGGTGATACCCACCAGAGTGGGAAACGGGGCGATGGATTGGTTGCAGTCGCAAGGGTTTTTCTCACCCCCCTCCCTCGCCTCTCTGGAACTTGTGATGCAATATGGCCTCCAACTCGATGCCGGGCGAATCTTGGCCGATTTGTGGGATTTGGACATTTTCTCCACCTGCCCACATTGTTTTGAAGCGAGAAAACAACGTTTGGAAGCTATGAACCTCTACCAGGCAATTCCGCCTGAAATTGCCTGTGAATGCAGCATCCCCGAAGCTGTGCGGTGACAAAAATCATTCTTCCGTTGGCCGGTATTGACATACATTGGGGTTTTAAATTCTATGAGTCAGCGCATTCTTTCTCAACATCAGGAAGCATTGTGCTATTTTATGTTTTATTTTAAAATCCTGCTATTATGAACGATCAATCAACAAAGCATGTCAGCGAAAAAGAATGGCACCATAAATTATTGTTGTTTGTGTCGGCCTTTCTGGTATTCGAGACGGTAACAGGCCTGTCCATTTACTTGCTCCCATTCAGCGTTTCCAATCAGGTAATGGTACTGCTGCACACATTGGGAGGCCTGGTATTTACCATTCCATTCCTGTTTTACCTCGCCCGGCACCTGATGGTGTACAGGTGGAAAAAATTCGACCATTTTAAATTGACCGGCTATGTGTCCATGATACTCGGTTTGGCTTTGTCGGTCAGTGGTTTGATATTGACCTGGCAAGCAGTTTTTCAATCCAAAATCAGCCAAAGTTGGGACATGGCACACGTGGTCTCCACGTTTGCCCTCGTAGTTTTCTTATTGCCTCATACCGTGTTGCCCATAGTTCGAAACTATAAAGCGCGTTCGGCCGGCGTCATGCAATCCATAGTTCGTGCCCAGAACAAGTATGTGTCGAATACGACCATTTTTTCGGTCATTTTATTTGCGGTAATACTTCTGGCCGGGTACAGCTATGAACCGGTCGCATTGAATAATGAATTCCCGGAGGATTACAACCTGTCATACGGAGGAGACCGGCCCTTTGCACCGAGCCTTGCCACCACCACCACGGGCAAAGCCTTTGACTCAAAATCGATGGGAGGGTCAGAAAGTTGCGGAACCTCAGGTTGCCACGAAGAAATCTACAAAGAGTGGGAGGTCAGCGCCCACCGTTATTCTGCCATGGATTTGGGTTTTCAAAAAGTACAATCTGTGATGGCGGAGCAAAACGGAGCGGAATCCACGCGCTACTGTGGCGGTTGTCACGACCCCATTTCGCTTTTTTCCGGCACCAAAAACATTTTTGTGAAAGACCTGACCAACCTGACGGGCTACCAGGAAGGGGTTTCCTGCATCTCCTGCCATGCCATCAAAGAGACCGATATCAAGGGAAATGCGAATTATGTGATGTCCCAGCCGGAGCGCTATATGTTTGAAATGAATGAAGGGAAAAATGCGAAATTCGTCAGCGATTTCCTCATCCGGGCTTATCCGCAGAAACACATTGAATCATTACAGCACACGCTTTTCAAAAGCCCCGAATTTTGCGCTTCCTGCCACAAACAGTTTATCGATGAAGAAATCAACAAGGTAGGTTGGGTACAGTTGCAGAATCAATTCGACCAATGGCGCAAGAGTCGCTGGAACCATCCCGGCGACCCCACCAAAACGGTGGAATGCAGGGAGTGTCACATGCCGCTCACGGATTCCATGGACCCCTCCAATGGAGATACCAAGGACTATAACCGCACCGCTGACGATAAAAAGCACAGGAGCCACAGGTTCCTCGCCGCCAACCAGTTCATGCCCAAAGCTTTGGACCTGCCGGGCGCCGACGAACATATTGAATTGACTGAAAAATGGTTGAAGGGCGAGTATGATATTCCCGAAATCGCAGACAAATGGAAAACAGGACCAGCCGTGCCCATTGAGTTGGTGGTGCCGGAGCAGGTGAATGCCGGCGATAAGGTGAACATTCAGGCCATGATCATTAATAACAAGGTGGGGCATGAATTCCCGACCGGCCCGCTCGACATCATCCAGGCATGGGTGGAAATAGTGGTGACCGACCAGGACGGCAACGAGATATTTTCTTCCGGCCTTCGGGATAAAGAAAACTTCATCAAACCGGGGGCCTTCATATTCAAGGCTGAACCGGTGGACCAATACGGCAACCTCATTGACAAACACAACCTCTGGGAAATGGTCGGCGTCAGATACCGCCGTTCGCTGTTCCCCGGTTTTTCCGACAAGGCAGAATATGCATTCTCCTGTCCTTCCACGATGAAAAAAGGCGAGGGGCAAGCAAAGCCCATTCCGCAGACCGAATTTGAGTTCAGCGCAGACAAAGCCGGGGAGTTGCACATCACCGCCAGACTCCTTTACCGCAAATTCGACCAGTTCCTGCTGAACTTCCTGTTTGGTGCCGATGCCGGCATTACCGCTTCGGTGACCGTCATGTCGGAAAACCAAAAGACCATCATTGTAAAACCAAAACAGAGCTAAACGCCCTATGCTGCAAAACGTACCGAAGCGCAGAAGAAAAGTCGTCACCACTGCCCTGCTTGGGGCGGTGGTGGTTGCCGCCATCCTGATTGGAATGTATTTCCTGGCCCCCGCGAAGACCACTTATTTGCCGGGGAAAGACACGGATGGCCAAACGACGGACCTGAACCGCAACATCCCGGAGGATTACCCCAGAGTGACTTATGCCGATGCCACGAAAAGTGCCGGCATAGACTTCAGGCACTTTTCCGGAGAGCGGACTTTCCAGTTGCCCGAAGACATGGGTTCCGGCGCAGCCTGGGGAGATTACGACAACGACGGCTGGTCCGACCTTTTTGTCGTGAACTCCGTGGGGCCGCTCACGAAGGATGGTAAGGTGCCGGAGGAGTCGCCCGCAGCATGTGTCTTGTACCACAACAATGGCGACGGCACCTTCACCGATGTGAGCCGACAAGCCGGGGTGGGCATCAAATGCTGGGGCATGGCCGCAGCCTGGGGAGATTACGACAACGACAAGTGGCCGGATATCTTCATCTCCACTTATGGCAAAAACCACCTCTTCCACAACAACGGTGACGGTACCTTCACCGAATTGAGCGACAGGGCCGGCCTGGCCGGATACGAGGGGTTCTGGGCCGGGGCCGCATGGGGGGATTTCAACCGCGACGGGTTTCTGGATATCTATGTATGCGGGTATGTAAAGTACACCAACCAAAGCTCCGCTCAAACGACCAGGCAATACGACGTGGAAGTTCCGGCGAGCATCAACCCCTCCTCATTCCATTCGGAGCACAACCTATTGTTTAAGAACAACGGCAACGGTACATTTACAGAAATCGGAAAGAAGGCAGGCGTGGCAAACGAAAACGGACGGAGCCTCTCCGCTGTCTGGGCCGACTTCGACGCAGACGGCTGGCCCGACATTTACGTCGCCAATGACGTCTCTGACAATGCTTTGTATAAAAACATGGGCAATGGAACCTTCCAGGACATCAGTCACAATGCACTCGTCGCCGATTATCGCGGCGCCATGGGCCTCGCCGTCGGCGACTGGGACGGGGATGCCGACTACGACATATTCATCACCCACTGGATAGCCCAGGAAAATGCCCTTTACAGCAACCTCCTCACACAACTTACCTCTACCGACAACCCCCTGCGAGAGTTGCGTTTCATGGACGAAGCCTACCGCTTCGGCCTTGGGCAAATCGCCCTCGATTTTGTCGGCTGGGGCACCTCCTTTTTTGATTACGACAACGACGGGCGCCCCGATATTTTCGTCGTGAACGGGAGCACATTCCAACAAAAAGACGACCCCCGGCTTTTGGTTCCCATGCGCGACCTGCTCTTTTGGAACAAGGGGAAAAAGGAGGGCTTTTTCGAGGTGTCATCTGTCAGCGGTGAAGTTTTTGGAGAAGAGTTCGTCGGGCGGGGTGCTGCCTTCGGCGATTACGACAACGATGGAGACGTGGACATTTTCATCGTCAACAACGGCGGCCCTGCGAAACTTTTGAGAAACGAGGGCGGCAACAAAAACAACTGGCTGGAGGTGCGTCTGGAAGGTGTAAAAAGCAATGTTTCCGCCATCGGCGCCACGCTGCGGTTGGTCACCAAAGAGTCGGCACAGGTGCAGCAGGCCGGGGCACAGGGTTCTTATTGCTCCCAAAACAGCCTGGTCCAGCATTTTGGGTTGGGGCAGGCCAGCCGGATTGATACGCTTGACATCACCTGGCCTACCGGCAAAAAACAACGCTTTCTGGATTTGCCGCCCAATAAAATCATCAAAATCGTGGAAGGCCAATCGGATGTAATTGCCTTATAAATTCCGTCATGAAGAAAATCGCCCTGGTATTTCTCGCCGTGTTTGCCGCCCTGTTTGTGGTCATCACCGTTACGAAAAACAAGCCTTCCGATGGGCAACCAAAACAAGACGCAAGTTCCGTTGCCGCCATTGAGAAGGGGAAAATCATCAAGTTTTGGGAGCATTACCGCAGTGCCACCGATTTCAGGCTGGATGGAAAATGGGACTTGGCGGCGGAAAATTACCACGCTGCCCTGGAACTAAACGACCGGCACGAAGATGCCCTGTACTATCTGGGCAACATGTACCTGGAACTCTCCCGGTTCAGAGAGGCGGAGGCGTGTTGGCAAAAGCTGGTACAAGTCAACCCGAAGAACTCGCGGGCTTTCCTGCAACTCGGCAGTCTCTATCTGAGCAGCGACGAGTTGTTCGATATAAACAAGGCCGAAAGCGCCTTCCTTGAGGCCCTGAAACGCAACAAAGAAGAAACCGGCCCCCTGTTGTCTTTGGGCGAAGTAAAGCTCATCCGGGGGCAGTTGGAGGATGCAGCATCCGATTTTGAAGCGGTGACGGGGTCCAATTTCAAAAGCACGGAGGCCTACTTTCTGGGTGGGTACATAGCGTGGAAAAAAGGCGATTTGGCGAAGGCCGGGGATTTGTTCTCGCAGGCGGTAAAATATTCAAAACCCAATGACAACAACCCAACAATGGTGAAGGGGGAGGGGGACACCAAAACCGGCAAGGGCTTTGGCGCTGTGACTTCGAAATCCATTTTCCGCGAGAGTATGTCAGGGCTGCCAGGCATTCAGCCTGAGCGGACAGACCAAGCCCTCGACAAAACCTACCGCAGTTTGGATGCTTTATTGGCTGCATTGAAAAGAAAAGTACATTAGCGCGGGCATTTTCACGTTCAAATCTTTTATTTCATGAAAAACATCATCGCGTTTGCCCTGATAACCGCTTCCGCATTTTTCATTTTTGGTTGTCGTGAAAATGAGGAGGAGCAAAAGAAAAAGGAATTAGACATCAAGTACCTCCGCATCATTGGCAGGGCCTATCTGGAAGAAGGCAGGTTGGAGGAAGCAGAGGAGACTTATCACAGCTTGCTCGACATGGCACCGGATGATGCCTCCGGTTATGCGAACCTGGCACTGGTTTATCTCAAACAAAACAAATACAAAGAGGCGGAAGCCAAGATACGGCGGGCGCTGAAAAAAGACCCAGATAACCCGGATATCAGGATGATTTCGGCCAAATATTTCGAGATGACACAGCAACCGGACAGGGCCATCGCCGAGCTGGAAAAAATTATTGGAAAGAACCCGGATTACACCAAAGCCCTTTACACCCTCGCCGGAATGTATGAGCAATCGGAAGCTCGGGATGCGCTTGCCAACCGGGAAAAATACCTGAAACTGTTGATGGAAAGATCCCCTGGCAACATCGTACCGAGGCTCGACCTCATTGCACTGTTGATGAAAAAAGGCGAGTACGACGGGGCGACTTATCAATTAGAGGAGCTACCTAAGATTTTCCCCGAATTTCCGAAAGAAGCTGCCGGATATTACGACAAAACCATGGCGGCACTTCACGCCTCCGGCACGGCCACTGCGGCGAGCGCTGTCGTCATGTTCCAGAACTTTTTAAAAGTTTCGGCGCGATACCAGTCCGACCTGCGGGATTTGAAGGGGCCTGACGGCAACCTCGTGGGCCTTTCCGTGGTTTCCCTCAGTGATTTCAACATGATGTATGCCCAGCCGGGCGAGCCTATCCTCAACCGCATCCGTTTCCTGGATATTTCGGCAAATATGCACTTGAATGCCTCACCGGAAGACGGCCAGGCCCCGGCGCAGGAGGAAGGCACCTCCAGCCAATTCGCATTGGGGGATTACGACGGCGATGGCTACGTGGACATCTATTTCAGTAGTTTTTCTTCCCAAAATTCCACTGCCGCCAAACGGCTGCTAAGAAACCGCAACGGCGTCTATTTTGAAGAAAAAACGAAGGATGCTGGCATCAATGACTCCGGTCGTGAAACTGCCGCATTATTCGGCGATTACGACAACGACGGCTATTCCGACTTGTACGTGGTAAAAGACGGCCCCAATGTGCTGTACAAAAACAATGGGAAAGGTGGCTTTGCAAATGTGGCAGCCGATGCCAAAGTGGACGATACGGAGGCCGGAAATGCTATCCTCTTTCTCGATGCCGACCACGACGGCGACCTCGACCTGTTCCTCGCCCGGCCCACTTCGAATTTATTGTACCGCAACAACGCAGATGGCACTTTTTCAGAGATGGCAGCCAAGATGGGGCTGGGGTTGCCGGTGGCACATTGCAGCGATGCCGCTTTTGCCGATTTTGACGAAGACGGCGACCTCGATTTGTTTCTGACAAATGATGAAACGCCCAATCTGCTGTTAACCAATGAGCGGCATGGCAGTTTCAGCGACTTCACCTCCGGCAGCGGATTACAGTATTCCAAAGCTGCCGTAGCCGTGGCCGCTGAAGATTACAACAACGACGGGTTTACCGACCTGCTTCTCCTCTCCAAAACCCCCGGGAAGGCCGAATTGTACGCCAACCGGGGCGACGGAACTTTTGAGCCTGCCTCGGCTCCCTGGATGAGAGCCATCAGGAAACTCATGGCACTGGATGCCGCGTTTTTCGATTTTGACAACGACGGATTTCTCGACCTTTTGATGGTGGGAAAACCAACCACCAAAGGTGGCAGAGGCGCCCTGCTTTTTCACAACGACGGTGCGGGAAATTTTGCCGATGTTTCCAATTTGCTGCCATCGAGTCTTGCAGCGGGGCATCAAATCGGGGCCGTCGATTACGACAAAGATGGCGATTTGGATGTTTTTGTCGCCGATTTAAAAGGCGAGCTTCATTTGTTGCAAAACGAGGGCGGCAACCTAAACCACTATTTGAAACTCCAATTAGTGGGCCTCCGCAACGGTAACAGCAAGAACAACCATTTCGGCATCGGTGCCAAAGTGGAAGTGCG